>ONGY01000136.1:0-1053 GCA_900317475.1 uncultured Lachnospiraceae bacterium
ACCGGCATGTCCGGATCACACTCATTTATCTTTCTGCAGTATTTCTCCAGGTTAATTGCGCCATCACCGCAGCGGACCTCCTCCAGCTGGAAAGTTAATTCATGGCGCAAACGAATATCCTTCATGTGACAGCTCAAGATATATTTCCCGAGTTTTTCAAAGCATTCATCCATGAAGTCATCCGCGAAAAAGTATCTCTGTGGGCAGTTGATCATGTTGATGAAATCAAGATGGATTCCAAACGCTTTTCTGTCAACATCCTTCATCAGCTTGATGCATTCATCCGGACCCGTCGGCGCCATCCAGGGCATTGGCTCAACGCTGTAGCAGGTATGAGTCGGCTTCACCTCATCAATCAGCTCCTGTGTATAGGTTACGACGTCGTCCCAGCATTTCTTTGAAAAATTCTCCTTGTAGCCTCCATCCCACACCGGCCCTCCGAAGGTTCCGGAGGTATTGACACAGCACCGCGCACCGATTCTTTCCGCAAGACCCAGCTGCCCTTTTGCCATCTGTCTGGCCTCCTCCCGTTCCTTAGGGTCTAGTGCAAAAACATTTCTCCAAATACCAACCTCAGCAATCAAAAGATCATGTTCCTTTGCGGCCCGGACGTATTCGTCTATTTCTTTGTCCGGAGCGGTATAGTGCAGAGGGAACACAGCCGCCTTACATCCCAGTGCAGACAGTTTCTGCGCCCATTCCTCTCCGTTCTTTGCCTGAAGTGAAGTCGAAATGCCAAGTCTCATACATTCTCCTTTCGGCTGCCTCGCAGCCATCCTGTTTTCCACAGCGCGTGTGTCTTTTCCTGCAGAATTTAATCTTTTACCGCAGCCAGAAGGATGAGATCTCCTGCTCCTGTTCCTGTTTCTTGTTCCCATTATTTGCGCCGGATTGCATCTTCTCTTTTAATCATCCGCCTTATCGAGCGCCCGGTTGATCCGGCTGTCCTCGCCGATGACAAGAATCGTCATATTTTCCGAAAGAACAGTTTTCGGTCCGACGCTTACATTCAGTTCCCCATTCTTTTTGGTCGCCAGCACGTTGATCCCCGCT
>ONGY01000136.1:1089-2379 GCA_900317475.1 uncultured Lachnospiraceae bacterium
AGATTCAGCTCCGCAAGCGATCTGTCGCGCCAGGACTGTGGCACACCGATTTCCATAATGGAATAGCCGTCTCCGAGTGTAAAATAATCCGCAATATAGTCCGACGAATAGCGCACGGCGCTCCATTCCGCAACCTGATGCTCCGGATAAATGACACTGTCCGCACCGTTGCGCAGAAGGATTTTCTCCTGAATTCCGCTTGCGGCGCGCGAAATCACTCTCTTTGCCCCGTTCTCTTTCAGAAGATCTGTCGTCACAATCGAGCTTTCGAAATCGTCACCGATGCAGACAAAGCACACGTCAAAATTGTTGATTCCGAGTGACTTCAGAAAATCCTCGTGCGTGCTGTCCCCGACGAGCACGTTGGTCGTGTATTCCGTGACAGCGCTCACTCTGTCTTCATCCTTGTCCACCGCCATAATCTGATGTCCGAGCTCCGATAGCCGCATCGCCATGTGTCTCCCGAACCTTCCAAGTCCGATCAGGAGTATCTGTTTCATAATCTCTCCTCTTTTCCGAATTTCATTTTCATTTCCGAATCCGCAAAAACTCTGCTGCCCCGTCAGAGTTCTTTTATTCTGCCAATTTTGTACAGGGCACCCGCGGGATACCATCATCCGGGTCCGGTGGGTGTCTAACCGACGGTCAGATTTTCCTCCGGATAGCGGAAGACCTGCTTTTTCCTGCCGACCGCCGCATAAATCACAGTGAGTCCGCCGACACGCCCGAAATACATAAGAAACATCAATATAATGTGCGACAAAGCGCCGAGGGACGGCGTGACGCCGAGTGTCAGGCCGACTGTCCCGATGGCAGACCCCGTTTCAAACAGGGCCGTAAGAAACGGCAGCTGTTCTGCCCGGCTCACGATCATCGCAGCCCCGCAGGCAAAGGTCAGATACATCGTAAAGATGGCGGAAGCCGCCCGAACCGTTTCCTCATCGATGCGCCGCTGAAACAGGTTTGTATCCCTGCGGCTCTTGAACTCCGAAAATTTTGTGAGATCCGTAGTATTGAATCCGGCGGTTCTGCAGGTCACAGACTGGAAAATCGAGGCTAGGACCCGCTTTTCCCCGCTGAAGCTTCCATATTCGAAGAAATAAAACAAAACGGCCGGAACTGCGTCGAGAAGAAGGCTTGTGATCAGAACAACTTTGGTCTGCATCCGGTACTGTGAAAAATGGAGTTTATGCTTAGCGATGTCTTCCCAGACGAGAAAACCGATGCCGCCGATGGTGATGAGAAGCATGACGGCGACATTGACGACGAGATTGTCCGTATATGCTGTCA
>ONGY01000135.1 GCA_900317475.1 uncultured Lachnospiraceae bacterium
CGACATGGTCGTCGATTTCTGGATGCCGAACCGCAGCTGGGAAGCTCTGAAGGACGTAAACGATCCGTCCGCCCGTGTTCTTTCAAACTACGGTGCATCGGGGGTCTGAAAATATCATGTAGACGGAAATATGCGCCGCCGGGCGCGCCGGGCGCACCCGGCGCACCTTTAACAAAACGGGCCTGCAAAAACGCAGGCCCGTTTTGTTGGCTCTTCTTTCTTCCACAATGCGGCTCTCCCCTTGTCTTTTTGCGTCTTTTTACGCTTTTTACGCCTTTTTATGCCGCCCGCGGAAATTTACGGTCGGTTTCCGGAAACTGCACCCGCGAACAAGCCTTTTTCACCCCCCAAAAACTAAGTAAAAATGCCATTAAAAAAGGAAAACACAGATAATAGTTCTGCTTCCCGTATCAGACCATCTGCGCAGGCCGGTTTTCAGGCCTCTTCGCGGATGTACCCGCCGTGATCTCGCCGGCCAGCGCAAAGCCCCTCTTTGCGACAATCACCGCGATGATCTCATTGATGACCGCCGCTGCAGCAATCGTCCCCTGGACGATCGATGCAAGCCCCGGTCTCGCGCTCAGCGTCTGACATGCAATGCCCGTGAAAACAAGGGAAACTCCGGAGTGAGGAAGAAGCGTGAGGCCCAGATATTTCCGCACGGTCTGGTCTGCGGCATCTTCGTCACGGTCGCTCCGAATCTTGCTCCCGAGTATTTGCCGAATGCACGCGCCGCAATATAGATAAAGGTGTATGCGCCCGCGCCGAGGATCAGGTGATAATTGAGCGGAGCACCCAGATCAACGATGGCCGTGACGAGTGCGACGGTAAGAATCGGATTGAACCAGGTCACAAGCTGACTCAGTTTTTCCTCCGGAATCATGTTCGAGAACACAGCCGAGAAAGAGACTCCCATCAGCATGTAGTTCAGCGTGATTCCGTTCATGAAGGAGTTGAGCAGAAGTCCTATGCCGGCCGTCACCGTGATTCCTGCGAGAAGAACTGCCAGCGTGCCGGCACGGCCGTCCACCTTCTGAAGAATTCTGCCGGCAAGAAGACCCGGCACGATGCCGATCCCGATGGGCAGGAAAATCATGACCGGAATCATGTAAAGAGGAACTGAACCCCCGGAGACCTGCCGCGCGACAATCGCGTTTACGGTGAAAAAGACTGCGATTCCGACAACATCATCGAGCACGGCGATCGGAAGAAGCGTGTCCGTGACAGGGCCTTTCGTGTGAAACTCCTTCACAATAGAAAGAGCCGGCGCCGGCGCGGTCGCAAGCGCGATGCCGCCCATGACAAACGCCAGATAAACCGGCACTCCCTGAACGGCAAAAATGATTCCGAACGACAGCGAAACGATGAGGAACGTTCCCAGCGACTGCGTAAGAGTCGTGATGAGCAGCGCCTTTCCATATGCTTTGAGCCGTCTGACGACCAGCTCCGTCCCCAGCATCAGTCCGAATGCGCACTGCATCCAGGATATGATCGTCTTATAACTCCGCGTATCCAAAAGCTCCTGCGGCAGCAGTCCCAGGGCATGCGGACCGAGCAGCATGCCGGCAATCAGCCAGCCCAGAATCGACGGCAGCTTCAGATACTTAATGAGCCCGCCGCAGATAAATGCAATCACCAGAACCAGAATCCATCGCAAAAACAATACCGTCATAAAGTAAAAACCTCCCGGGATCAGTCTGCCCCGTTCTCCTCATCCGCTATGCCGAAAAGCATGAAATGAAGAAGCATCGGGACATCCTTCTCATGCTTTTCAATTTTCTCGTCCAGACTCATCCTCTGTAATGCCGGACTGCTGAAATAGCCATTGAACATCTGCTGAATCTGTGAAAAATACAAAAGCGCCTTCTCTTCCGTTACGCCAGGCCGGAGTTTTAACGATCGGATCGTATTCCGGTAAAGTGTCTCGTTCATCTCGGTCAGCGGTTTATGGATCTGTCTGATTTCGCTTTCAAGACCTGCATTTCTTCTCATGGATCCAGTCCGTAAGCCTGCCGATGCTGATCCGGAGGCACTCGAGATAAAGCTCATCCCTGCTCCGGAAATGGTGGTAGACAAGACCCTTGTTGATTCCCGTCTTGCAGATATTGTTGATCGTTCCGCCCGAATAGCCCCGCTTCCCGAACTCTTCCATCGCGGCTTCCAGGATTTTCTGCCTCGTGAGTTTTGACCTTTCTTCCTGATGCAACTGACTTTCCCCTCTTTCCGCATTTT
>ONGY01000127.1 GCA_900317475.1 uncultured Lachnospiraceae bacterium
GCTGTCCGGCATCGGAGCATATCTCGTCCACAGTATCGGTCAGAGCGAGGTAATCTTTGTATTCATATATATCGAAGGTGTTGGGAGCAGGAATCGAGATGACGGTTAGTTCGATATTATTCGCGCTGCAGTAGGCGAGGATGGATGAGAGGGTCCTCCGATTCTCGTCTGTTATGGTTGGGACGATCAGGTCATGCTCCGCACTCCAGGTTTCGGCCTCTTCCTTCGTGGTGAAGTGCGACTGATTTACTACCTCGTCGGTCGGCTCGTAGCCGTTTTCATCGCGGTGACCACTTGAATCGGTCAACGTTTTCTTTATCTTCTCTTCCACATTGTTCCGGATATCGAAAGAACGGTTATAAATCCATGGAAACCAATAAGTTATAGAAGCAGTGCTGCCCGAAACAGAAGGGTCGAAGACAAAAGAAAAACTGTCCCGCGTCCCGGCGGGAAGACTCTCTGTACTGCATTTTGCGTGAAAGTAGCTTTGCTCCGCCTGCCAGTTTTCCTTTCGGGCCGTGGAGAGAATGTCGATGTCAATGCAGAGAACGGCCTTCTTTACATTTTTCTCCCGGAAAGCGGTCTTTATTGCGTCAAAGGAGCAGGAGAGACTCTGCATGTTTGTGGCCATGTTGTAAGAGTGCGTTCCGAGAGAAGCATTGATGATCGAAGGATTGATTGCGCACTCTGCCTGGGATGTCCCGACGAAGACAAGGTCTGTGGTACTCTTGCCGCGAAAACCCGACCACATCTCGAAGCTGCTGGAGCGGTAGGGCTCTATGAGAAAGCAGAGCAGGACATTGATCAGGATGAAGACGGTAAGAGTGCATACGATGACGTCTGCTTTATGTTTATTATTTCCGGAAGTCTGAATATGCCCGGAAGTCTGTATACGCTCAGAAGTTTGCATACATAAATCCTCCTGCACTTGTGGTAAAGAGGAAAGAGACAAGGATAAGAAGGAAGAGAATCATCACCGAAGACATATAGAGAACATTTTTTTGTCCGATAATTGCACCGGACACATCGATTCCCTTCTCCTTCTGCAGGCTTACCGTAAAAACGATGATGCAGCCGATGAGGGCCGTCGCGAAGCCGCCGAGGACGCTGACCGGCTTGCTCCCCGTGAAAAGTTCCTGGGATAAAGAAGAGAAAAATTCCGCAGGGGCAAAATGAACGAGAGTGTTTCGGAAACAGGTCATGCAGCTTTCAAAATCCGCAATCCGGTCAAAGTACCATCCAATGTTGACAATGATGAATGTTCGGATGATTTGGAATACATGGAAGCCGCGGGACCCGGTCCGGAAATGAAAGAATCTGTTCAGTTTCTGAAAGATGGGCTGCGTCAGGTCGCTGAGAGCGATGACGACGCCATTGTAAAGCCCCCAGAGGATGTAATGGATCTGCGCTCCGTGCCACAGACCGACGATGAGGAAGACAAGAATATTGGCAATGCCGGCGGGAAGAACACGTCCGGCGTGCCTTCCGAGGTGTTTCGTGCACCATTTCCCAAGACGCTGCATTGGCTTCAGGAGGGCGAATGGGTAGAAAACATAGTCACGCATGAATGCGCCGAGGCTGATATGCCAGCGGCGCCAGAAATCGCCGAGCGAAACACTGAAGTACGGCTGGCGGAAATTGGGCATGAGCTCAATGCCGAAGATTCCGGAGACGCCGGTGATGATATCGATGCCGCCGGAGAAATCCGCATACTGTTGGGCGGAGTAAAGCAGGATCCCAAACACGATGACGCTTCCCGGAAGAGAATCCACCGGGCCGTCGAAGAGTGCGGAAATGTCGTCCGAGAGCATATCTGAAATGGCATATTTTTTCATGAGCCCGAATAGAATGAGAAGAAGTGCCCGGGCTGTTTTATTCCGGCTGAAAGTATGCTTTTCTTCAAACTGCGGCGCCATTGCGTCAAAACGCCCGATCGGACCCTGGATTATCTGCGGAAACCAGGATATATAGAGAAGATACTTTGCAAAGTTCTTTTCTGCGGGGTATTTTCCGCTGTAGACGTCTGCCAGATAGCTGATCGACATGAATGTATAAAAGGAGATGCCGAGCGGCAGCAGGAGAGTTTTGGCGGAGGGAAAAATCTCATTCCAGTATTTGAGGCGGGCGAGAATAAGAAGATGAAAGAGCAGAACGATGACGAGAATGACCCGTTTTTTCTTTTGAACGGAAGTTTTCAGCGCTTTCCGCGCGCCGCGGTCAAGGGAGGGATCCTTCTTCTTTGCGGCAAAGGAAGTCTCAAGGGAAAAGAGGAGCTGTGCTCCGAGGTAGGTGGAGATGGCATTCACGAGCAGGAAAAGAATCCCGCCCAGGCTCAGAACAGAATAATATAGAAGGCTTGCACAAAATATATTGCAGTGAGAAAAGGTCCATGAATCCTCCTTCTTTCCGGCCCCCGCTGATTTGATATTCTACCATATTTACGGGCAGGATAACGACTGACCGGAGGAACATCTCACGGCCGCCGCCTCGCAGTACATTCCATTTTTCCCCGATTACAAGTGCTTCGACAGCGAATATACTTTTATCCGCGGTTGCGATAAAATTACGTCAGAAGTGACGGAAAGGGGTCCGGCGGGTTCAGAATTAAAGGCCGGAGTTTTTGCGGCCGCGGCGCCGATGCCGGAAGGTGACGTTGACTGCGACGACCGGGAAGGCCGGAGTTTTTGCGGCCGCGGTGACTGAGCTGGCAGCTGGATTACTGGGAATGCTGGATAATTCGGAGGTTCTGTTGTATGGCAAAACAGGTGAAAACGATTGGAATTCTTACGAGCGGCGGGGATGCACCTGGGATGAATGCTGCCATCCGCGCGGTGGTGCGCCGGGCGATAAATGATGGGCTCTCGGTGAAGGGCATTCAGCGAGGATACATGGGATTGCTGAATGAAGAGATTATCGATATGGATAAGCACAGCGTCTCCGATATCATTCAGAGAGGCGGAACGATTCTCGGGACGGCGCGCTG
>ONGY01000128.1 GCA_900317475.1 uncultured Lachnospiraceae bacterium
TGAATAAAATGGCATATAATCTGTCTGGTATTTCAATAGATTGATGCCGCAGATACGGCGGAAAGGAAGTTATAGTATCATGACGATTGAACAGCTCAGAAAAGATATGATTGCGGCGGCAAAGGCCGGCGATAAGGACAGAAAGGCAGTGCTTTCCGCACTGGTAAGCGCAGTTATGAAGCTTGCCATCGATGAGCAGACGAGAGACAACATTTCTGAAGAGCTGGTAGGAAGAGCAATTACAAAGGAACTCCGTGCAGCAAAGGAATCGATTGACACCTGCCCGGACAGCCGGCCGGAACTGAAGAAAGAATATCAGTACCGCTATGATGTCATTTCCGAATATGCACCGAAGATGATGAACAAAGACGAAATCAAGGCTTATCTTGAGAACAACTGTGCGGAGGTTCTTGCGACGAAAAACAAGGGGCAGATCATGAAGACCGTCATGCCGCTCCTGAAAGGCAAGGCAGACGGCAAAGATATCAGCGCTGTTGTCGGGGAATTTCTGAAGTAATCAAACATTGAAGTAATCAAACATCGATCAATGCTGCCCGGCCCGCAGAGAACGTCCATTCTCTGCGGACCGGGATTTTTTGAATTCAATACCAGGCTTTCGACTGGCCGCATCCTGTATCAGGTGCAGTTTTTTCCGTTTCTTCCCTCGGATGCTCCCCGCGGCGGCTGACGATGACGTCCTGCGTTTTGACGCTGATACGGGAGCCGGCTGCGACGCTGCTGGTGATGAATACGTTGGATCCGATCACAGAGCCTTCACCAATAACCGTTTCACCGCCAAGGATGGAAGCACCGGCGTAAATCGTGACATTATCCTCAATGGTGGGGTGGCGCTTCTTGCCGCGCAGGCTCTGACCGCCGCGGGTCGAAAGTGCGCCGATGGTCACGCCCTGATACACTTTCACGTGTTCGCCGATGATCGAGGTCTCGCCGACGACGATACCGGTCCCGTGGTCCATGAAGAAATATTTGCCGATCGTCGCGCCGGGATGGATATCAATGCCGGTGCTGCTGTGGGCATACTCTGTCATGATGCGCGGAATCAGCGGCACATTCAGCTTATAAAGCTCATGTGCGATGCGGTTCGTCGTGATGGCGGTAAATCCCGGATAGCACAGGACGATTTCCTGCTTGTTGTAGGCCGCCGGATCACCCTCGAAAAAGGCCTGCAGATCGGTGTCGAGGTATTCACGGATTTTCGGGATGCTCTGCAGGAATTCGATGACGATATCCTCTGCCTTGGCATGCAGCGCCTCATCATCAAGAGATGCATTCTCCGGGCGGAGTTTTAACGCAATCGCGATCTGCTTTGCGAGATTATAGCTGATGTCCTCGACAAGCAGAGAGACACGGTTATCATAACGGTAGATACGGAAATTTCTCTCGCGGTAATATCCGGGGTAAAGGATGATAAATGTTTTCCTCAGAATATCGATAACGACGTCGCGGTCCGGATTCGCGAAAACATCCATTTTATCGATGTCTCGTTTCTTCAAATAGTCGCGCATGATGTCGCAGGTGGCGATCTGGATGCGGTCTTTCATTTCCATGGTTATCTTCTCCTTTTCCCGCTCATCGTGATACGGACATATCAATACTTGAAAACAGGGTATTGCTGCCTCGTATCAGATATGTCACTGCGCGGGCATATGATGTTTTCATTATAACAGATATAAAAAGAACATCTGCACACAGAGAGAATGCAGATGTTCTGAAAATATCCGGCCGTGTTTCAGAGTGCTTATCCTTTCACCGCTCCGGCGGTAAGGCCGCCGATGATCTGCTTCTGGCAGACAATGTAGAAAATAAGCATCGGAACCATGCTGAGCAGGAATGCTGCGAATGCCTGATTATACGCGACGGTGTACTTGGACTGAAAATTGTACTGAAAAAGCGGCAGAGTCCACATCGTCTGGCTTCGGTTCAGCATCAGCAGGGGAAGCTGGAAATCATTCCAGATCCAGAGAGTGTCCATGATCACCACGGTGCTGATGATCGGCCGCATCAGCGGAAGCACAATATGCCTGTATGTACAGAAGACATTTGCGCCGTCCATGTATGCGGATTCCTCGAGCTCGTACGGGATTCCGGACTGAACAAAACTGACGGTCAGCAGTGTTCCTTCAGACAGTGAGTAAACCCAGTAAAGCAGAATCAATCCGAAATTATTGAGCATACCGAGGATGCTCATCAGTTTGATCTGCGGCACCATCAGAATTGTAAACGGGACAAATGC
>ONGY01000126.1 GCA_900317475.1 uncultured Lachnospiraceae bacterium
CCGGATCTTCCGTCCCGCCGATCACAAGAGCGTCAAAATCATATCCTTCCCCGAAGGTACCGACCTTTCCGAAAAGACTTCCTCCAACGCGCGTTGCCATGTCAAAGGCATTTGCAAACGAGATGGTCTTCGAAACATCCGGCTCATAGAATTCCTTGAGTTTTGAGAGCTGCACCGCTCTCGCCGCCTGTTTGAATATGCCAAGCCCGTGGCCTGCTCCGACATCGCTTCCGAGTGCGACACGGATTCCTCTCTCCTGTTCTGTTCTCACCGGTGCGATGCCGGCGATGACATTGTTGGTGGCATCCGGACAATGAACCGCGAAACTTCCGTGCTTCCTGAGAATCCGATAATCTTCTTCCGTCGGGAAAATCACATGCCCGAAAATGGACACATCTGTGTCAAGAAGTCCTGCCTTCTCATAGATCTCCGCATCGGAGCTGCAGTCCGGGAACAGGCGGACGGCCTCCGCGGCCTCCCACTTTGATTCTACGAGATGCGTCTGCACACCGCAGCGGTATTTGCGTGCAAGCTCTCCCAGCCCTTTCATCAACTCCGCCGAACAGGTCGGTGCAAAGCGCGGGGTGAGAATCGGCTTCACACGGCCGCCTCCCGCATGCCTTTCAAGGAATGTCTCTGTATCCCGGAGTGATTCCTTTGTTGTCTCGGTGAGAAAATCCGGCGAATTCACATCCATGTTGACCTTTCCCACGAGGGCATCCATGCCGGCCTTTTCAAGAAGTTCAAATAGAATATCCGTCGCTTCAAGATGCAGCGTCGCGTAAATGGCCGCGTGCATGGTTCCCTGCCGCAGAAGGTCCTTTACGAACAGAGAATAGATCTTTTCTGCATATTCGGGGCTGCGGAACTTTGCCTCTTCCGGAAACGTATAGGTCGAAAGCCAGTCGGACAGCAGAAGGTCCATGCCTATGCCCCGCTGCTCAAACTGCGGAGCATGCACATGAAGATCTGAAAATGCCGGAATGATGAGGTCTCTCCCATAGTCCTCCACCGGGACGCCCTTATACTTTTCCGGCACCCGGCCATAGATTCCTTCCACTTTTCCGTCATCGACCGACAGATATGAGTTTTCGCGGACAGTCAGTTTTTCCGCAGATTCGGAATAGACGATATCTCCATGAAGTAAAATCATTTATGTACCCCGCTGAGGCAAAATACGCAAACGCGGTTTTGCCGAATGCGTCAGTAATGCTGACGCAAGCTGCCGTGTGAAAGTGACGTATCGACGTCACTTTCACACCTTGCCTCCGACCTTCATCCTCTCATGTCCGCCGGCCCGGTTCGCGGCATCCTGATCCCCGGCAAGCACGTTCTTCACAATTGTGGTGCGGAAACCGGCATCGATGAAATCACAGTGCTCACAGAACTTGTAGTTATTTCTTCCCTGTGCAATCTTCCTGCGCGCTTCCATGAACGCGGGACTGGACCAGCCCTCTTTTACGGAGACCTTGTTAAGGTCCGCAAGCGCGGTCACTTCAAAATCATCGCAGCAGCAAAGGCCCATCTTCCCGTTCGGCATAATCCACATATCCGTGAACGGAAGAAGGCAGGTATTCGTGATGACCTTTTCGGTCGCCTTCTTGTTCGGCGAACTTCCCGCGCGGTTGGTGAGAACTTCCTTCAGATACCGCATCTGAATTTCGATATCGAGGTCCGAAAATTCGTCCGGATGCGCCTTCACGTATTCATAAATTTCCTGAAGGTTGTCGTGGAGCTTGTATTCGAGCGCATAGTTGTTGATGATCAGCTGGTTGATGTACGGTTGTATTTCCTTCAGCCGGTCGATATTCATAAGAAGTCCGTTCGTCGACATGAAAATGAAGCAGTCCGGCAGCTTCTCCCGCGCATATTTATGGAACTCGACGTAGCGCGGATCCAGCATGGGCTCATTGTTCCCGTAGAGTGTCAGATGCCCCTTGTATCCCCAGTCCGCGAGCTGATCGATGATGCTGTGATAAAGTGCATCGTCAATTTTCCGGAACGGGCGCTTCTCCGAGTGGACATTGGCCGGGCAGAATTCACAGGTGCTGTTGCAGCGGTTGATGGTTTCGATATTGACGACGTTCGGCATCGGAACCGGGTCCTGCGAGAGAAAATAGTCCGCATACTGCTTCTGCACTTTTCCGTTCGCTGCAAACTGGAGCTTCAGATAGGCGCCGGAGGCCAGGCGTGGGATATATTTTCTTGCGTTAAAACCAAACCTGCCCATGAAGCTGTTGATTGTAATTGGCATAAAAACCTCATTTCTGCGGCAGTCAGCTCCTGGCCGAAGCCGCGAAAAATATCTTACATGAATATCCGCAATCAGTGTACCTGCTGATTGCATCCGTGCTGATTAT
>ONGY01000123.1 GCA_900317475.1 uncultured Lachnospiraceae bacterium
GGTTCTGAATCTTCGCATCCACTGAATCCATGTGATTTCTGATTTCCGCATTCTCGTCAAACATATCGGCGATGTCGTTCTCGAGGCTCTCCCCGTCTGCTCCCTGGCAGAAATCATCGATCCGGTCTTCGAGACGACGGATTCTTCCAGCCTGCCGGCACACTATAATAATCAGTATAATCGCAAGAACTGCCAGCACCAGAGCCACAATCCAGAGCCATGAATTTGAAAGCCCCAGCGAATTAATTATTTCGTCAATCATCTGTTTTTACTCCAATCCGTTACGACAGCTTTACAAAAGCTTCTCAATAATTTTGTCGAGCGAGTCACTGTCGTAGAATTCAATCTCCAGTTTTCCGCCTTTGCCATTCTTCGAGACGATCGTTGCCTTCGTGCCAAGCGATGTTTTCAGCCTGCTCTCAATATCGCGGTAAATTGCCTCCATGGCAGGATCCTTTTTCTTCTGCGCATGCGTCTGCGTCTTTCCGAGATTTTTGACGAGTTTTTCCGTCTCACGGACAGAAAGTTTCTCTTCCGCGACTTTCTTTGCCGCCGCATACTGCGTTTCCGGATCTTCGATCATAATCAGCGCACGGGCATGGCCGGCTGAAAGTCCGCCTGCGGGGTCCGTGAGCATTTCCTGCACGCGCTCGTCCAGTTTCAAAAGGCGCAGTGCGTTCGTAATGGTAGTCCGGTTCTTGGAAACCGCCTCCGCAACTTCGTCCTGCTTTAAAGAGTACTCTTCAATAAGACGCTTATAGGCCCTCGCCTCTTCGATCGGATTGATATCTTCGCGCTGGACATTCTCAATCAGCTGGATTTCCGTCTTGGTCCGTTCATCGTAAGAACCGACGACAACCGGCACTTCCTTCACTCCGGCAAGTTTTGCCGCTCTCCAGCGGCGTTCGCCGGCGACAATTTCATAATGATCCCCTTTATTCTGCACAAGCAGCGGCTCGAGCACTCCGTATTTCTTAATGGAGTCCGAAAGTTCCTGCAGAGTTTCTTCGTCAAACTTCCTGCGCGGCTGTGATCTGTCCGGCTCGATTTTCGAAAGCCTCACCATCATCACACCGTTTTCATTCGTCGGCTCCTGCCCTTTATTCTTTTCCGCAGCGGTCCTTCCGGTTCCGGCCGTCCGGTTTTGTAAAACCGGATTTTCGGATCCGCGATCAGCGGACACCCGGTTTGCAGACTGTGAGAGCGCTTCTTCCGCTGCGTCATTCTTTTCTTCTTCCGGTTTCTGCTCCGGTATGCTTCTCTGAATCAGAGCATCCAGCCCCCGGCCCAATCCATGTTTCTTTGCGGCCATGAATGCCTCCCTTCGCTTTTCACACTCGTTTATTACAGGTCATCCCTGTCTGCCACTTCTTTTGCAAGACTTCTGTAAGCAGCCGCACCGGTCGACTTCGGATCATAAACCGTAATCGGTTCTCCGTAACTCGGTGCCTCCGCCAGACGGACACTTCTCGGAATAATCGTCTGATAAATATGCTCGCTGATATTCGTTTTGACGCTTTGGACAACTTCCATGGAAAGATTTGTCCTGGCATCAAACATCGTGAAAACTACTCCTTCAATCTTTAATTTGGGATTCAGTCTCTCACGGACGAGGTTAATAGTCCCGATCAACTGGCTGAGCCCTTCCAGTGCATAATATTCGCACTGAATCGGCACAAGAACAGTCTTGGCTGCAGTCATTGCATTGACTGTAAGAATATTGAGGGACGGCGGGCAGTCGATGAGAATGAAATCATAATCTTTCTCAATGCTGTTAAGAGCATCCCGCAGTGCTGTCGAGCTGTTCTTCCCATCCATTGAAGTAATCATCTCGACCTCTGCGCCGGCCAGATTGACATTTGCGGGGATGATATCAACTTCCCCGACCACATTCCGGCGGATCGCATCTTTCACATCACACTCACCGATCAGAACTTCGTAAACCGTATTGTCCAATGCGGATTTATCCATTCCAAGGCCGTTTGTCGTATTTCCCTGCGGGTCGATATCCACAATCAGAACTTTCTTGCCCAGCTCGACAAGGGCAGCTGAGAGATTGATTGTTGTTGTCGTCTTTCCGACTCCGCCCTTTTGATTTGCTATTGCAATTATTCGGCTCATTCATCTCTCCTCATTTTCATAACATAAAGAATATAGCACACCGAAGGACCCTGTGCCATTTGGGCTTCTCTGTTCAATATTCTCACCGGCGCTTTGTGTCACTGCTCTGGCCGCGCATCAGATAATCGGATCTTTTGACGGGGTTCCCGCCTTTCGCGGATATGCCGGCGGTGTCGGTTTTTTCTTCGTGATACAGATCAGCACACGTTCATAGTCAGTGTCCGGAAGCAGGAATTTTTCTGCGGTCCGGAATTCTCCGCCGAGCACTTTAACAGCCCGGCCGGCTTTCCGAATTTCCTCATCTGCATTCTCGGACTTATATGCGACAAATTCCTTGTTCAGAGAATCCATGAGTACGACCTTCGTTTTCGGAAACACAATAGCTAAAGGTATTCCGGGGAAACCTGCTCCCGTTCCGATATCAATAAGGGAGATGCCGGCATTCAATTTTTCCTGCGGTATCACCTTTACAATAGAGAGACTGTCGAGAAAATGTTTTTCAAGTACATCAGGAAGTTCCGTGATTGCTGTCAGATTGATAACCGTATTCCACTTCACGAGCTCCCTATAATATAGGTAGAACTTCTTTAATTGCTCGTCCGTGATCTCTATTCTATTCCCAATTCATGAAGCTGAGCCTGGAAATGTTTCACGTGAAACATTTCCTTAAAATCATTATATGGAACCTGGAAGACATCCTCCGGCTCTTCATATGTTTCACGTGAAACATTTTCTGCACTTACATTTGGTTTGCTGTTTCTGCTTTCATGTTTGTGCGTTTCCATGGTGTTCGTCTGACTGCTTCTGCTTTCCGGTTTGCGAAATGCCTTTGCTTTCGGCTCACTGCTTTTGCCTTCAGGTTTACGTACTGTCTTTGCGTTCTGCTCGCCGCTTCTGTTTTCAGGTCTATGTACAGTCTTTGGGTTCGACTGGCCGCTTCTGTTTTCAGGTTTATGTGCTGGCTTTGTGTTCGGTTGGCTGATCCTGTTTTCAGGTCTATGTGCTGGCTTTGTGTTCGGCTGGTCGTTTCTGTTTTCAGGTCTATGTGCTGGCTTTGTGTTCGGCTGGCTGATCCTGCTTTCAGAGTCCCGCGTTATGTTCTCGGTTTCTGTTTTTAAAAAACTTCGGCTGATTTTCTTTCCGCTGCTGTTTCCTACTCCTGCCTTCTTTGATCCCGCCTTCTTTTCTTCCGCCTTTTGATTACCGTTTGCCGCTGATGTTTCACGTGAAA
>ONGY01000122.1 GCA_900317475.1 uncultured Lachnospiraceae bacterium
CGCTGCGTACCAGCTTCTGGCACTCGGCGGTGGCTTTTTCTGGGGCGGTCTCTGCGATCGGCTGGAGACAAACAGGAAAATTTTCATTCCGGTTTTTGCGGGTTATCTGGTATGCATGTCGCTCACGTACTATTTTGGGACGCGGAATCTTCCGCTTGCCTGCGTGATGTATTTTGCAGCCGGGTTTCTCATTGCCTCGATGGGGACGAATCTCGATGTGTGGATCCTTCGAACCGTTCATTATGACCCGGATTATTTCGGCGTCATACGCGGCATCGGCTCCATGGGATGGGCTATAGCGGTCCTCATCTGCGGCTTTCTTATCGATGCTTACGGCTACGGTGTGATGGTGATTTCCTCACTGATTCTTGCCGCCGCGACCTATGTCTTTGTATTCATCCTTAAGGAACCGCCTTATGTCCGGGAGAAGAAGGCACAAGTCCGCGTGAAGGATCTTGCGGGCAATCGAAATTACATCTACCTGATGATTGTGATTCTTCTCTGCGGAATGGCCTGCAGGATGTCGGCGGTGACGTCGGAATGCTCGGAATCGATAGTTTTATCGGTGTAATGTTCCAGGGGCTCTTTATTATCATTTCGGGGAAATTTGAGAGGATGCCCGCTCATCTTCGCATGGTGCTGATGTGCGCGCTGCTCGTCGCGGAACTGGTCGTGACAGGCCTCGCCAAGTCGCCATTCCTTATTATCATGGGCATGGTATTTGCAAATGTAAGTTATGGCATCATGATGCCGACCATGCGCGAACTGGTTACAAGGTATGTGCCGGAGCATCTGCGCAACACGGCGCACAGCCTTTCCGATCTGATCTTCGGAAGCCTTTCGGCGATCATTTCACTGACTTATTCCAGCGCGTTGATTCACAGTCTGGGGACAAAATCCGTTGTTGTAATCGGGCTCTGCATCATCGCAGTGCCAATGATTCTGACGCTGCGAAGAAAGAGCTTCCGGTGAGTACAGCCTTCCGGAGCTGCACCTCTGCACCTCATTTGATTTGATACAGATCCAATCCAGATTGATAAAAAAGGCAGTATCCGGTTTGCGCCGGCGGGTGTTTTCGCGCGATAATAACAGTGATTCAGCATTATCATCGGTTTCAGAGTCCTGCATCGGGCGGACTTTCAAATCGGAAGTCATCTCGGTGTATTAATTACTCTTGGCCAATAGTGAACACTCTGACAGAAAGGAATCGTTTATGCAGCTTGTTTTATCGGAGAAAGAGAATGATCTCGGGCCGTTCCTCGAAGAGATGAAGGATGTGCTCGGGGAGGGAGAAGAAAAGGGAAGTTTTCTTCTGATGGCAGAGAAGAAAGAGACCGCTGGATACAGCTTTTCGAAGGAAAACGGAATCTTATCCGTCTGCTTCGGCACGAGGCCGGACCTTGCCCGGGCGCTTGTCCGTGCGGCATCGGGCAGTGAGACAAAAGGAAGCGAGGAGAGAAGAACTCCGGACTTCGGATATATGGCGGACTGCGCACGCAACGGAGTCCCCACGGTGGATGCGCTGAAGCGGATGGTAAAGGTACTTGCCTGCATGGGATATCAGTTTCTCGGGCTTTATATCGAGGATATCATCCGCATCCCCGAAGAGCCGTATGTGGGATACATGCGCGGCGCGTATTCGAAGGAAGAGATCGGCGAAGTCATCCGGTACGCGGATATCTTCGGAGTTGAGATCCGGCCGTACGTGGAGACGCTCGCACACCTGAATCAGATCACGCGGTACAGCCGTTACCAGAAGATCATCGACACGGACGACATTCTGCTTGCGGGCGAGGAGGAGACTTATCGGTTCCTCGATCATTACCTGGGCGCGGTTTCGGATGCTTTCCGGTCCCGCCGCATCAACATCGGCATGGACGAGGCGCACATGGTGGGCCTCGGGAAGTATCTCGACAAACATGGCTTCGAAGACCGCGTGGAGATTATCCTGAAGCATCTTGATCGTGTGATGGAGATCTGCAGAAAGTATGGTTTTATACCGGAGATGTGGAGCGATATGTTTTTCCGGCTCGCCTTTGGCGGCGAATATTATGTGGATGACAAACCGATCACGAGAGAGATCCACATTCCGGAAGGCCTTACCATCTGCTATTGGGACTACTACACAACCGATGAGGCACGGTATGACCGCATGCTGAAGCAGCATCTGCGGATTACGGATCATGTTTCCTTTGCAGCCGGTGCATGGAGATGGGCGACGCTCTCGCCCTCCAATGCTTTCTCGATTGCGGCGGGCCGTCCTGCCATCCGTGCATGCAGAAAGAATCAGATTTCCTCCATTGTGATCACGGGCTGGGGAGATGACGGAAGCGAGTGCTCGCAGTTCGGGACACTGCCGACACTGTTTGCGGATGCGAATGAGGTTTATGAAGACGGGCTTTCCGGGAAAGCCTATAAGGCAGTGACGGGCATGAGTTTTGAGGATGCATGCCTTGCCGATCTCGGAAATCCGTTTGCGGGAGATATCTGCTCCAAGAACAATGCGGGCAAGCTTTTCCTTTACAATGACCCGCTGATCGGAACGTTTGATTCAACGGCTGCACAGCTGGATGATACCTATTACGCCGATGCAGCGGAAAAACTTGATGCGGCACTGCGGCGCAGCAAGAACAGTCCTTTTGCATATGTTCTTGCGGAACAGAATAACCTGTGCCGCCTTCTGGTGCTGAAGGCTAAATTCGGCGACGCTCTCCGGACTGCATATAAGGACGGCGACCGTGAAGCTCTGCGTCTTCTCGCAGAAGAGGATATCCCGCAGATTGTGAACCGAATCGACAGCTTCTACGCAGCCATCAAGGATCAGTGGAGCCGCGAGAACAAACCGTTTGGCTTTGAAGTGCTGACGGTGCGCTTTGGAGGACTGCGGCAGCGCATGCTGGATACAAAGGAGCGGATTCAGGACTATCTGGACGGGAAAGAAAGGGCCATTCCGGAGCTTGCGGAGAACTATCTGCCGCAGGCGCTTCTCCCGGAGGATGATATTCATACCGCCGACTACCTGCCATGGTGGAAGATCGTCAGCCCTTCGGTGATCGGGAGATAACACTGGACGGCAAAACTTAAGTCACCGCAATCAGAACATTCTTTTCGGACCGTGGTCGGGGAATTCCTCTTCTCCCTCGATCATCGGTCCGTTTTCTCTGTCATAGACTTCGAGAAAACTGTGCTTTCCCTTCACGTCCTTCCAGCCCAGAATCTTCGAAAGAGGGACATTTTCCATTGATTTGAAAAGATTCGCCTCGATATAGGGATTGGTTTCCTTCAGTTTTGCGATGAGCTGCTTGGTTTCAAGGCGCTTGCTTCCGGTGTCGCCGTTCGCGCGGCAGGTGGTGCAGGTATCGGTGAACTTGCAGGCGCACTGAATGAAGTGAAGCCCGTTCATATCCCGCCAGCGCTTGATATCATCCTCGCGGATAAAGTACATCGGGCGGATGAGCTCCAGACCCTGGTAGTTGGTGCTTTTCAGTTTCGGCATCATCGCCTGGAACTGGCCGCTGTAGAGCAT
>ONGY01000121.1 GCA_900317475.1 uncultured Lachnospiraceae bacterium
CATCATTGCCCAGGCTTCTTTTCTCCATTCGTCTGCATCCGGATGGAAGAAGTCCGAGGTGAAGCAGGTATAGACCACGCCGTCTTCCGGCTTTACCTTATACTCGCCTTTCCGGTCTTTGCGGATGGGGAGATCAAAGGCTTTCGTCTTCGTGACAATGGAGGAGTCCTTGCCGAATTCCGCATCCCGGCGGTAGACATAGCAATTCCGGCATCCCGCCGATACTTTTGTGCAGCCGTGCCACAGGTTCCATGTGGTTGACATTGGCATCCTCCTTTCACTCATTCCGGATTGTCCGGTTTACCTTCTTTTTATGGTATATCATCTCCGATGCTGTCGAACAAGGTGCCCGTAACATCCGCGATATCATCAAGTGGGATAACAGTTTCTCCGATGGTAATCGTGCCGGCAACATCATCAATCTTCCTGCAGATCCCGGATACGGTTTCGTAGAGGCCGCCGGTTCCGTAAGCAAAGCTGTTCCTGTCTGTACAGGGAGAGAAGTACTGAACGGTAACGACAGGTTTATTCCTGCGAACTTCTCTGCTGTTCCGGGTAAGGCCGCGGAGAACGGACAGCTTTCTGTCCAGATTCTCATGCTCTTCTTCGCTTAAATACCGCCGGTCGCAGTACCTCACTTCCTTACTGGCGATCCATCCGTCAAATCCGGCAAGAGCGTCAAATGCGGAAAAGATCTTGGCACGGTGAACCTTATCCATCGGCGGATGTTTACGCCAGAAGTCATCATACTTCTCATGCTTCGGTCTCCCATGAAGGAAGAGCGAACGGTATTCAAAATTAACCGGCATCGGCATGTAGCCGATCACTGCTGTGTTCATTTCCAAACTGCTCCTCTCCGGGTTTGCTTATATTTCTGATGGTTCAAGCGCCCCTGTTTTTCCTGATTTATGCCCACCGATCTGCATATTCCGTTCCATCGTGGTTGCCCCTTCCAGCATATTCAGGCCTTTCACCACGGCGTTCTTTCCATAACGCTGCCGGATTTCCAGCATTGCGCCCTGTATGGCTTTTTCGCGTTTCAGGGCCTCATAGTCCGTGAACAGATCCAGCTGGTATATGCCGTCATCAGATGTTGTTTTGTCTGCATTCACACCCAGCCGGCGGATCAGGAGCCGGTGATCTACCTTTTTATCAAAGGCCTCTGCCATAGACTGTGATACCGCCGCATAGGAATTGGTGGCGTTGGTGAACCGGACGGTTCCGTTTGTGTGTTTCGGATGAAGCCGGCCGTAGAAGTCGATTGACAGCGGACCATCGTAATTCGGACATTCCTCCAGGCTTTTCCAGTCGAAGCTGACCCACCAGGTAAAGACTCGGGAGACCAGGTTCTTCCGGTACATATCACCGCAGAGCACATCGATCATTTCCAGGAACACAACCCGTGCTTCCGCAAACTTATACGGTCTTGGCAGCACCTGGCCGTTTGAAAGGCTGTTCCGGGAAGGCCGGAAGCTCTTGATATCCCGCATGCGCACAGGCTCGATACCCCAGGCGTGGTCGATCAGGATTTCTCCGTCGATACCAAACTCCTTATAGAACCATTCTTCGTTCTGTACGGAACGGAGCGCCACTTCTCCCATCGTATACATGTAATTCTTCTGCAGGCGGTTGGCCTTGCCGGGACCGATCTGCCAGAAATCGGTAAGTGGTTTGTGGTTCCAGAGCCGGAAGCAGTAGGAGCTTTCGTTCAGCTCTGCGATACGGACGCCATCCTTGTCCAGCGGAGCTTTTTTTGCGACGATGTCCATGGCGACCTTGGAAAGATACAAGTTGGTGCCGATCCCGACAGTGGCGGTGATCCCGGTCGTTTTCAGGACGTCCCTGATCATGGCCATCGCCATGATGTGGGCGGGATGCTGCTTGGTCTTTTCCGCTTCCGCTTCATAGAGATGCAGGTACGGTGTCGCATAGATGAATACCTCATCCACGCTATATACATGGATGTCCTCTGCCGCGGCGTATCGCAGATAGATGGAGTAAATCAGGGCGGAGACCCGTTCATATTCTGCCATGCGCGGTGTCGCGATATAATAAAGGATTCGGGTGTGATGCATTCTTTCATACAGCCGGATAGCCTGTTTTGCTTCGAACAGTCTCGGCCGTGACGGAACACCGATGGCCTTCAGGGCCGGGCTGACCGCAAGGCAGATCGTCTGGTCGGAGCGGGACGGATCCGCTACCAGCAGGTTCGCCTTCAGGGGATCCACGCCGCGGGCAACACATTCCACGCTGGCGTAAAATGACTTCATATCGATGGCGATAAAGCAATCGGGAAGGGAAAAATCCTGTTCCATAGCCGCAGGACGTTTCAACGGATCACCTGCGGCCGGCGGGCTTTTGAATTGTCTGTCCTCCGTCTGCATAATGACCACCTCCTATACATTGAGGAACATTTGTTCGCCTGTGTGGGTGAAATTTAAGGCAGACGAATGCTCCGCAAGGGAGACCAGCAGCCTGCCCGTAATATTTACCTGTCTTGATTTTTATGAATGCTGCGCCGCCTGATCCGGCACGGAATTACAGCTCCCCTGCATTATCCCCGATGGTCCCGAGGAAATTCCGTTTTGGAAGATCAGGGAGAGTGTAAAGCAGCGCTTCGTTGTCCTTCATTTCATGCAGCTTGATCAGCAGCAGATTTACATTGAGACAAAGATATTCGCCTCATACTCGGTGCTGCTCCTGATATCGAAGATCTCATATTCATAGATGGTCTGATTCTTCCTTTGCCGGCAGAGTTTCCTGTGCAGCATGGCATGGCCAAGCTCGTGGGCACAGACGATCCGTTTCATCTCATCGGAAAGATTGTTGTTGATGAAGATGAAGGGAACATTCAGCATAAGGGAGAATGCACCTTTCTGGCCGGTAAAATCATCCCGGAACATGACTTCGATGCCTTTTTCACGGCAGATCCGGAACGGATCACGGGTGCCGTATCTGCTGATCAGCTTCGAGGGAATCAGATTAGCTGCCGGATTCTTCATAAAACACCACTCCTTTCGGGAGGGTGGCTCCATATCGTATCGATCATTCCTCTTCTTCCCTGTACTTTTTCGGGACGAACTTGCGGTTGATCTCCTTGGCCCTCCAGTAAGCATCCTGGAGAGCCCGCATCATGGCATCCATGTCACGTTCTTCCAGTTCGCCGCCGGCGTACAGCGCTTCGACATCCTTTACCAGCTTTTCAGCCTGGCGTCTGCCGCGGCTGCCGTACTTTTCGGAAGCCTGAATGGTGAATTCCGCATTTTCATCCATAAGAGAGGAAAGATCGATGTCCAGCACCTCGGCAAGCCGCACGTAGCTGTCCTTGCTTTTCGGCATACGGGAACCACTCTCATAGTTTATGATCGTCCGGACGGCGATGCCTGTTCTTGCAGCGAGTTCCTTCTGGGATAATCCCCGCTCCTTTCTTGCAGCGCGGACCTTTTCTCCGAATGTCATTGGATGACCTCCTTTGTATCTTGATCATGTTGCACTTGACAGATGTGAAACATGTGATTATAATGGGTCACATGAAATGCAACTTGCATTTTTATAATAGTGCAACATATGGAAGATGTCAAGCGGTTTTTCA
>ONGY01000120.1 GCA_900317475.1 uncultured Lachnospiraceae bacterium
CCGACGGAGGGCGAGATTGTGGCAAAGCGGTTCTGCCGGCTGGGGTATCACGCAGCGGTGCTGACGTATACGACGAATCTGGTGGGAATAGCGCCGCTGAAGGGACTTCCGCTGGAGGATCTGGAGCGGGCGCTTGTCTTTTTGAAAGAGCACGCTAAGGAATGGAAGGTGGATGCGGAGAGGCTGATTGTATGCGGCTTCTCAGCCGGCGCTCATCTGGCGGGAACAGCCTGCGTACATGGCAAAATCCGTCCTGCCGCGGCAATTTTGTCCTATCCGGTGATTACAAGCGGGCAGTACGCGCACAGGGATTCGTTCACCGCGCTGCTCGGAGAGGATGCCAGTCAGGAGGAACTTGATTACTATTCCCTGGAGAAGCAGGTGGACGACAAGACACCGCCCTGCTTTCTCTGGCAGACGGCGACGGATGATCTGGTGCCGGTGGAAAACAGCTATCTGTTCGCGGAGCGGAAGCGCTGAAGAAAGCAGGGATTCCGTTCGCGCATCATGTCTTCTCGCACGGGCAGCACGGGCTGTCGCTGTCGAATGAAGAGTGGGCTTCCGGCAAGTTTGGGGAGCCATATACGATGGATCAGAATATGCGAGTGGTCGATGCTGTGAAGAACGGAACCATTTCGCTGCCGGAGCCGGCAAGATCGGAGATCATCCGGCAGTTCAGCGGGGGGCAGGTGTTCGAACCGGGCGTTCCGGTCCCGGAGGCAGCGGCATGGCCGGAGCTGGCGGATGCCTTCCTGCGGTCCTGACAGCGGGAATACGGATGGGAACGGATTTGGAGGTCAGACGGTGACAGAGGAGAAAATGTTTCAGGGCTTTCCGGATGCGGGACAG
This sequence comes from uncultured Lachnospiraceae bacterium, assembly GCA_900317475.1. Classification (GTDB taxonomy): domain Bacteria; phylum Bacillota; class Clostridia; order Lachnospirales; family Lachnospiraceae; genus CAG-791. The sequence goes on from ONGY01000120.1 coordinate 850, forward strand.
GGGACACTGCGGTTCCGGAAAAATGGAGAATTCCGTCTTCTTGTTGTAACGGATACGCAGGATATCGACAGGCCGCAGGAGGCAACGCTCGCGATGCTGGATGCGGAACTGGATGCCGCGGACGCGGATCTTGTTTTGCTCCTGGGGGATCAGATCCACGGTCCGGCGATCGGACATGACGAGGAGAAGACGAGGACAGCCCTGGCGGCCATTCTCGACATCATCGCGCAGCATCATGTGCCGTTCGCGGCGGTCTTCGGAAATCACGACGACGAGGGCGGAGTGTCGAAGGAGACACAGCTTGGCTGGTACCAGTCTTATCCGGACTGCCTGATGGTGAAGGGCAGTGCAGGATATGGGGTCGGCAATTATAATATGCTTGTCTGGTCTGAGGATGGAACGAAACCGCTCGCCAATCTGTGGATGATTGACAGCGGAACGTACTGTCCGAAGCAGGACGGGACCTATGACTGGGTGCACGAGGAGCAAATCAAGTGGTACGAGGAGACATCCCGGAGAATTGCGGACCGGAATGGCGGCGCGAAGGTTCCGGCCTATGTCTTTCAGCATATCATTGTCCCGGAAATCTATGATCTTCTGACGGTGACGGACGCCTCTGCGAAGGGACAGTCGAATGTCGTCCGGGGCTTCGGGACCTGGGACCGGAATTACTATCGCATGGGAGAAGGCTTTCGCGCTGGCAATCTCCGGGAATGCCCGTGTCCGCCGGATCACAACGGCGGCGAGTTTGAAGCCATGAAGGAGATGGGAGACGTCAGAGCCATGTTCTTCGGCCACGACCATACGAATGATTTTGTGGGGACATATGAAGGAATCGATCTGGTGAATACGGACGGAACCGGGTTCTTTCTGTACGGGCCGGGTGGCGATCACGGCGGACGTCTGATCATTCTGCACGAGGATGATCCGTCGCACTATGAGACGAACATGCTGTATTGGAAGGATGTTGTGAAGGCGCCGCTTCCGACAGACGGTTCGGCCACCAACGGGGCGGTATATATGTTTTACACGCGGCGCTATCTGCCGCTTCTTCTTCTCGCAGGGGCCGGCGTGACGGCGGGCACACTCACTATGCGGCGGAGAAGCCAGAGAAAACAGGAAAAAGGCAGCGGAAACGGAAAATGAGTGGAGCTTGCGGGACGGAGGAGAAAACGGAAACAGAACAGAGCGAAATCGCCCAGAGAGCAGATCGTCTGCTCGCTGTTATGCTCCGGATGGGCGAGGCAATGATCGACTGCGGCGCGGAAATTCTCCGCGTCGAGGATACGCTGAACCGTATCGGCTTTGCCTACGGCGCCTGCTCGATGAATGTTTTTGTCATTACCTCAAGTATTGTGATCACGATGGAGTATGCGCCGGGACTGCAGCGCACGCAGACAAAGCGCATCCGCGGGACCGTGGGAAATGACATGTCGGAGCTGGAGGCGCTGAACGAGCTGAGCCGGGAAATCTGCGCCGGGCAGCCGCCGGTGGAGGAATTCCAGAGGAGGCTGCAGGCGGTTCTGCCGCGGGAGAATGCCAGGATGTCCTTTCTCCATGACGCGGCGTATCACGCCGGCCTGCTTGCCAGAGACCGGAATGCGGCAGAGAAGATGCAGAATAGCAGAGACGCGGCGAAACCCTGCACCAGAAAACGGATGGTGTCCCTGACGGGCTACGTGCTTGCCGCGGGTGCCTTCGCGGTCTTCTTCGGCGGGACGGCACTGGACGGGTTGATGGCGGCGACGGCCGGCGCACTGACCTGGCTCTTTGTAGAGACCATCTCTCCGCTCTGCATGAATCAGATTATGGCGCAGCTGATTTTGTCCTTCCTGTCAGGCCTGACCATTGCGATGCTGACGCGCCTTGTGCCGACGACGCACATGGACAAAATTATGATCGGCGACATCATGCTTCTGGTGCCGGGTATCATGTTTACCAATGCGATCCGGGACATGCTGCTGGGGGATACGCTCTCCGGGCTGCTTCGGTTCTGCGAGGCGGTGCTGCTGGCGGGGATGATGGCGATGGGATTTATCGCGGCGATCTGGCTGGCGGGGCAGATATTTTGAACGGAATGGAGCAGGGAAACAGATGGCTTTGAACTGGACACAGATTATCATGGCGGCAGCGGGAACCGTCGGATTCAGCCTGATTTTCCGGCTGCGGGCGCGGTACGTACCGCTGACCGCCGTGGTGGGGGCGCTCGGCTGGGCTGTTTATCTGATCACGCAGCAGATGTTCCAATCCGCGTCCGTTTTTCTGCCTGCGCTGACAGGAGGGTTCGCTGCGGCAATCAGTTCCGAGATTCTGGCGCGGGTGATGAAGGCGCCCTCTACGCTGTTCTTCATCACCTCGACGGTGCCGCTGATTCCGGGCAGCACGCTCTATTACTGCATGGATGCCATTGTGGCGGGGGAAAAGGAAGCAGCCCTGCGGTATGGTATGATCACGTTTCTGATTGCCTTCGGCATCGCGCGGGAATAACCTCATTTAGGTGCGCGGAACCAAAATTGACTCGCACGCCGACTCGTCAGGGATAACTTTTGACTATTTCTCTTAGCAGGAATTACCAGGCATCATATTGTGCGGCATTCTCTTTGTATCAGCCATGCAAAAGCTTTGGCCGTGCGAAGATTGTTGTCTTTAAAATGATTTCCCGGATTCCATTCAAGGATATGATCGATCTGCTGCTCTTCAAGAAGAGCGGACGCTTCACGGATCTTTGCTCCGACGGAAGCCATGACGGAGCTTCGGGTGTGTTCTTCTCTGTCGCCAAGGCTAAGATAGATATGACTGCACATGGGTTTTTGCGCCCGCATGTAGTCAGAGAAGCCGGGAAACCACAGGGAAGGAGAAGCTGCCGCAGCGCCGTGGAACAGATCGGTCTGATAGACTGCCCACAGCGCGAAGAGGCCTGCGAGTGAATAGCCGCCGACAAAATACGTCTGTGTCTTGTCTGTGCAGACATCTGAAATCTGCGCGAGAGTTTTTGCGGCTCCGTCACCGAAATCTTCCTTTCCAAATACCGCGGGCGCCTTCCAGGGAGAAAGATCGCGGTTCCAATTCGGGACACAAAAGGCGAGAAGCCGGAACGCGCGGCCGGAAAGCTCCCGGATGAGGTCCGCTTCCCTGTCCATGGATTCCAGGTCGTGCGCGTCAACGGGCTGCAGCAGAATAATATCTGCGTCTTTGTCTCCATAGTTCAGAACATTCATGAAAGCAATTCCTGCGCCTCGCAGAGGCAAAATCCGTGGGAGAAGCGCCCGAAAGGATTTCCCGGATCGAACCCTTCTCATCACGTCGATGATAATCAACAAGAAAAAAACCCAAAGGGGATGTAACGGTACTCATGGAAAACATTATTACATCCGGCTATCAATAATTTTAGCATATGTAGTATCATGCAGGGTGTGATTATCTTTTTCAATACCGCAACCTGCTGAAGTTATGTTATCGGTGAGACAATTATGGACAGGTCAGGGACCTTTGAACAAATGATGGATGATATTTCGCATCAGGCTGAACGTGAACAGACAGAAATGGAAAAGCTGAAAGTTGCCGGAAAGGAAAAAACGGCAACTTATCGGCAATATTTTGGGAATCGGCTGTTTTACAAAATGATGCTGGACAAGTACAGGAAGTACGGATTGCTGGATGAGAGAATGCGGTATGGGAAGACAGAACGTTTTTGAGATGAAGGTTTCAAAAATCTATCCTCTTCTTGCAGCCAAAGCGATGAAAAAGGGAAGAACGCAGGATGAGGTGGACAGAGTGATTTTCTGGCTGACTGGCTGGAATATGCATGATGTCGATATGGAGATGTCGTACGGCGATTTTCTGGCGGATGCTCCTGCGTTCAATCCCCACGCGGATTTGATCAGGGGGTCCATATGCGGCGTAAAATTAGAAGAGATTGAGGATCCGCTTACAAAGAGAATGCGGCAGCTTGATAAGCTGATCGACGAGCTCTCAAAAGGAAAGCCGATGGATAAGATAGTAAGGGGATGATGGGAGATGCAAATAGGATGTTTTCATTACAATGATGTTTTCAAAGGAATAAAGAGGTGAAGCATGAATATTATTCTTTAAAAATGAAAGGCCGGAATAAAAGGTCTTACGGACATTGAAAACTGGGATTCGGGAGAGAAAATAGTATGATCAAAATTTATGGTTTGAAGACATGTCCTTATTGTGACTTTGTGAAACAGCAGATCAGGGGAAGAGAGGACGAGTTTCAGTATATTGATATCGGGACAAATGTGAAATACATGCATGAATTCATTGATCTTCGGGACAACAGGCCGGAGTTCGACCACAGCAGAAAGATCGGGGATATAGGCATTCCTGCGTTTGTCCTGGAGGACGGAAGCATCACTCTTGACCCGGCCAAAGTGGGTCTTATTGAGTATGATCCGAGTATCCCGGCATGTTCTCTTGAAGATCACAGGAATGGGAAGAAAGGCTGCTGAAGATGAACTGAAAACTCCTGTCCTGGCCTGATTTATGGCCGGACAGGAGTTTTTGCGGGGAAACGGATTTATATCCTGCGGAACAGGATCGGTTTTACGGTTCTCTCCAGCCGAAGGGTGAAACCGTTGATTTTGTGGTTCTCATCCTCCGTGAACGCGAGCGGCATGTCGATGAACAGTGTGTCCTCCTTCAGCTCCGGTACGCGGAACACGTTTCCGGAAATAGGAGACAGGGGAAGGAACCATCCTTTGAAAGCAAGACACAGATTGCCGTCTTTCAGGCAGATGCCATAGGTGCCGTAGGCGTCGGAGCGATATTCTCCGACGCACTCTTCTGCGCTGTGACTGAACGGAACGGCGTCGGAAACGCCGGCTTTCTTACCGCAGCTGCAGTGAAGGAGCCTGTGTTGTCATTCAGGTAAGGGTGCAGTCTTGCCGCCCAGTCGATGGAGGATAACCCGAGAGTTTTGTCGATGGCGGTGTAGACAAGCTCCAACAGGAACGGAGTGATCGGGGCGTGATGGTTGCAGAGCACGAATATGCCAAAATCCTGCGCCGGGAGGAAGCATTCGATGGAGGAATAGCCCTCGATTTCGCCGCAGTGGTATTTTAGAATCATTCCGCGGTAGACCGTGGTCTTCCAGGCCATTCCGTATTCACTGATTCCGGGAACCTCCGGGAATGTCCAGGGGAAGGCGGACATGACGACGGCAGGCGCGTGCATTTCGTCCATCACGTGTCTGGAGAAAAGCTGTTTTCCCTGATATTGCCCGTTCTGCAGATGGCACATGAGCCATTTCACCATATCAGAAGGGCAGGAGGTGACTCCGGCAGCAGGGACGCCGACATTCATCTCCCAGGCGGGCATTTCCTCAAGACCGGAGAGCCATACCTGTTCCGATTTCTTCTCCGGCGGTATGGGCGTCCTCTCGAGGTAGCCCTTTGCCCAGTCGTCCGTTTTCCGCATTGCGGAGGCAGACAGCACGGTACGCTTCATGCCGAGAGGGGCGAGAATTCTCTGCTGGACCAGGTCCTCAAAACGGATTCCGGTGACCTCCTCTGCGATAATGCCGATGAGGTTGTAGATTGTATTGCTGTACTGCGCTTCATAGCGGAAGGGTTTATTCGGCTCAAGAAAACGGATGCGGCGCAGATATTCCTTTCTTGTGATGGCAGCATCCGGCCACATGGCGTCGTGCCCGGCAATCCCTGTGCGGTGGCAGAGCATGTCGCGGAGCGTGCACTCCCGGGTCGCTGTCGGATCATAGAACTCGAGCTCCGGAAGGTATTCATGCACAGGGCGGTCATAGTCCAGAACTCCTTCATCAACAAGAGAAGCAATTACGGCAGAACAGAAGGACTTGGAGCAGGAGGCAATTCCTCCGAGCGTATCCCCCGTCATCGGCAGTTTCTTCCCAATATCCCGGTATCCAAATCCGTCTGTCTGAATCGTCTTTCCACCCTGGCATATACCAAGCGTGACGCCCGGGACATTCCACCATTGAAGCTCCCTGTTTACAAACTCGTCTGTCAGAATTTTCTCTTCCATGCAGTACCTCCTTCGATGTCTGTTTCTGACTGTAGCCTGACGGTATTCTGACTGCCATAGACAGTCAAACCATATTGTAACTGGTTTTCGCACGCATCGAAATATGAAATCAGGACGTAATAATTCCAAGCTGTGGAACCGTGGAACCAAAGCTGTGAAATGTGGGAGCGGGACTTTTTAGCTTGTTCTGGGATATTATTTCCAACAAACCATTGAAAATTTCCGCGGGTCAGTCGATAACG
>ONGY01000119.1 GCA_900317475.1 uncultured Lachnospiraceae bacterium
CTCCTCGACAACATCTGGACCGATACCAGCATCATCGATCCCGATACGATCAAGCTGACCGACAGCGGCCTTGCCACGGTCACCATCACCGACAAGGACGGCAATGTCCGCAAACCCGAGGCGGATGCCGAGCTCACCCTGACCTTTAATAAGGAGGCAGATCTTGCAGAGGCTGCCCGGAAGATGGTCAAGAGAGCAAAGGCAGTGGAGATGACAGAGGAGAACGTAAAGCTCTCTGACTCCGGCCTCAGCGTGGCAGAGGGAAAGACCAGAATCTCCTACACCGGCATCGTAGACGGCCAGACCTTTGGCTACGCGGTCTCTACGGCAAAGCAGAAGACAAACTTCCTGGAGGGGAAACTCTCCTACGAGGGCGAGGACTATACCATTGAGGTCAGTGTCTCGAAGGACAATCAGATCCCGGAGAACTCCAAGCTCAACGTAAAGGAGCTCGATAAGGATTCTGAGGAGTTCAAGAAGAAGCTGGATCAGGCGGCAGAAGCGGTACAGAAGGATGCTGAGAAGAAATCGTCTGATGATATTGAGACCAGTGTTGATGACGCCTCTGTCCGGATGTTTGACATCACGATTCTGAACGAGGACGGAGATGAGATTCAGCCGAATGGGAATGTCCGTGTCAGCGTGCAGTACAAGAATGCTGTCAAGGTAGGCGCTGATGCGAAGATGAAGGCCGTCCACTTCGATGAGAAGAACGACGAGGTCCAGGTCCTGACTCCGGAGACAAAGGCTGACACATCGGATACCGAGAAGAAGGTCCATGAAGTCAAGTTCGATGCCAATGGATTCTCGGTGTATGCAATTGTCGGAACTTCAGAATTGACAACAAAGTACATCACTGCCAGTGGAGAGACATATGAAGTTACCGTAACATACAGCCCTGATGTTGGAGTCCCTGACGGAGCAGAACTTCTTGTGACGGAGATTACCGAGGAAGATAAAGAATATAGTTCCTATGCAGAGCAGACCGCATCAATAATTGACAGTGATGTGACTGCTCTCTTTTTCCTCAAGCTTCTGGATATCAGTATCGTTGATCAAAACGGCGACAAGGTTATACTGAATGCGCCTGTATCGGTGAAAATCAGACTCCTTGACAGAGAAGAAATGGAAGGCGCGGCAGAAACAAAGGTCGTCCATTTTGGGGAAGAGACAGAAGTCCTTGAAAATGATACAGACGGTGACACAGTGTCATTTGATACAGAAGGCTTCTCTGTTTATGCCGTTGTTACGATTGAGAATCTTTCGGAACTGGATGGAAAAACATTCGGAATCATCAATACAGTGAATGGAACCAAGCCTTCCGGCGTTGCGATGATGTCTGCAATTCAGAATTCTGTAAGACTGCAGGGAAAGACAACGACCGTCCGTGTGGATCCGGTCGGAAGAACGGATAATGTCTATGTTGCCAATAACAGTAATATAAGCATGTGGACATTTAACCGCATCAGCGACAGCCAATATTATATTACGATTCCTGTCAATAATAATCTGAAGTATCTGAAGATCAGCGCAACCGGGCTTGCACTGGTCGATCAGAACGATTTGGATGATGACTGCAAAATAACCATTACAGAAGGCACCGGCAGCAATGCGGGAAAACATAAATTCAGTACAGAAAATGGTGTTTTACAATGGAACGGCGGCACCCAGTTTGTAAGAGCAGCCAGCAACGCTACGAACAACATCTGGATGAATTTCGCTGAACTCTCAGCACTTAACGATGATGACTTTGTAGTTTATACGGCGGAAAAAGTCAGCATCTCCGGAACGGAAACTGACGGCACCATTAATTACGATATCAAAAATGGTGATCAGGTCGTTATCTACACCCGTATCTGGAATGAAGACACACTGCGGTACGATTATTATGCGATCGACTATGACGGGATGCTGGTCAAGGCCTATGAATCAGGGGATACGATTTCCTGGGTCGGCAGCAAAGTCAATACGATGCTGTGGGATTTCACGGAGTATTACTACGAAGGAACTACCACACCGAACTATTACTATGAGCTGCAGAATAACTACTCGAAAAAATACCTAACTCCTCAGGTTTCCGGAACCGATTTCCTCTCTGACAATAAGATCGGCCTTAACCTGAACGGCCGTAGATACAATAACTATTACAGCACGATTCTGGCATGGGACGACGCATATTATGACTATGCATCATTGATGGTTCAGAACTATCAGCTGATTTCAGCGCCTATGTCCAGGGCGTGGGACTTCTATTTCGCAAAGATGACAATGGAAGAATCCGGAGACATTACTCTGGTAGAAACAATCGATCATGAGCCTTTTGGCATCACATTGAAAATGCAGGATTATGGTGACGTAAATAATGGCCGGTCTACCGAAATGAACAGTATTCTTGGCAACACGTCATATGTTCAGTGGTTTGGCTCGAAGAACTTGGTAAAACGGAATATGGGTAATGACGATTATCCTATTGCTGTTTACGGGGAACAGAAATCACTGAGCAATCTATATGATAATACATTGACGGTTAATCAGCAGTTTCTTCTGAACACATATAAAGAGACAGGATATTTTGAATATGACAGCACACAGAATTTTGCTCATCTGATTACCAGTTCAGATGATCCATGGTTCGGAAAAACATCTCCGAGCGGAAGCACCTACAAGGTGGGGGATTTTGTAATCTATGATCAGCTCGGAAC
>ONGY01000118.1:0-700 GCA_900317475.1 uncultured Lachnospiraceae bacterium
TTGGACGCAATCGGAAAGTATCTGTAAGCAGATCTGGAAGAGAACATCTGTCAAATGAGACGCCCCAAAACTATCCGGGTCAGTTCCGGCTCATGTGCCGCAATAAGCGCGGCGCGGCAAGGATTTAAAAAATGAAGCTTCGAGATTTAAAGAACAACGCAGAAGTGCAGGAATATTACAAGAAAGGCAATGAAATCCTCGGCAAGCTCGGCTACACGGATCATTCTGTTGGCCACGCTGAGATTGTTGCAAGACAGGCAGCAAATATACTCGATCAGTTCGGCTATTCCGACCATGAGATCGAACTCGTCAAAATTGCCGGATATCTTCATGATATTGGCAATGCCATCAACCGCAGTCATCACGCTGAGTATGGCGCACTGCTCGCAAATGAAATTCTTAAGGAGACCGATCTTCCGCTTGCAGACCGTGTCGAGGTCGTCTCCTGCATCGCAAATCACGATGAATCCACCGGAACGGCATTTGATCCGGTTTCTGCGGCACTCATCATCGCAGACAAAACGGATGTCCGCAGAAACCGGGTCCGCACGAAGGACCCGGTCCAGTTCGACATTCATGACCGGGTCAACTATGCCGTTGTCGGGCAGAATCTGCAGTGCGACGTTGACCGTAAATCCATCACATTGAATCTCCAGATCGATGAACACATCTGCACGATGTATGACTACTTCGAGATTTT
>ONGY01000118.1:706-4739 GCA_900317475.1 uncultured Lachnospiraceae bacterium
TGAGTGCGACTAATCTAAAATAGAACTTTTTCCTTTGGAAAGCTCGTCTGCGCTCAGCACCTCGTTCATGGCACCGGTCCGGTAGCCTTTGAGATCAAGCGTGACGTAGCGGAAGCCGAGTTCCTTAAGCCGGGAGACAATGATCTCCCGGTTTTTGATTACATTTTCGAAGTCCTCCGGAAGTACCTCGATGCGGGCGATGTAATTCCCGTCTCCGTGGATGCGCACACGCTCTTCGACAATCCCGAGGTCGATGAGCTGCTGCTCGGCGGCATCGACCATGTGGAGTTTCTCGTCATTCAGCGTTTCACCATAGACAAAACGCGACGCGAGGCAGGCGTAGCTCGGCTTGCTCCATGTCGGAAGCCCCAGCTCTTTTGACAATGCGCGGACATCTGCCTTTGTAAAGCCTGCAGCACGGAGGGGACTTAGGATTTTCAGTTCGGCGATGGCCTTCAAGCCGGGACGGTAATCGCCTTCATCATCGAGATTGGACCCCTCTGCAACATAGGCAATGTCATTTTCAGCTGCCAATTCGAGAAGGCGGCTGAAAAGAGCGTGCTTGCAGATATAGCAGCGATCCTTCGGATTATGACTGACGCCGTCGATCTTCAGGACATCGATCAGGACATCAATCTGCCGGATCCCTTCCTTTCTGCAGAAATCGGCCGCTTCGTTTCCTTCCCGTTTCGGATAGAATTCGGAATGCCCGACCATGGCGACGGCAGCGTCTCCGAGTACGTCGTGCGCCACTTTGAGGAGCAGAGTTGAATCCACGCCGCCGGAATAGGCAACGGCGACAGACCGCAGCAGGAAGAGGTAACTCTTCAGGTTCTCATATTTCGTCTTCAGTTCTTCTGTCATTGCCAGATGTATCTCCCTTTTGCATGAATGCAGTCAATTCCATGACGTAATAATATCATATGTAGAGTCTAATTCATATACAACAGGTAGGATTTATAGGGAAAAACGAACCAAGCGAACCAAAAACCGACCCAGAACGACCGATCCAAAACGACCGATCCAAAACGACCGATCCAAAACGACCGAAACGGTCGAAAACGCCCTGTCAGGTTTTCATTCACCATTCGTCCACTATCTTTTAAAACAATCATGATTGTGACCACAATCATAACGGAGGCGGTCGTACTCTGCCAGCTCAAGGCAGGTATAAGTCCCTGATGGTGAGAAGCGCTGCATGATCCTCCGCAGCCTGTCTTATGACCGGTTCGGTGAAGCCGGACGCGCTGATGAACATCAAATGTTTCTTTCTGATGGAAGGAAAAGCCTGCGCGGCAGTAATCAGGTCATCATATTCCGCCATCGGCATCGGGCGGGACGTGAATTTACATTCGCAGAAAAGTGCCTCATCGCCTGTTTTGCTGACGGCCAGAACATCAACATCATCCTGTGCTTTGATGGCGGGGTTGTTGCCCCACCAGCGGCCTACCGAAGCCGGAATGAAAGGAAGCGAGTGGAGTTTTGACTTTCTTATTATGTATTGTCGGCAGATTTCTTCAAATGCATGGCCCATGAGATTCGGGAGATCGCGCATGATCTCGTCCGCAGCATCTTCTTTTCCGAGGAGAGTGTAGTAACTTTTATTTGAGAAGAGATACTTATACCAGAACCGGTAATAGAGGTCGGCAATCTCGTAAACAGCTTTGACAGGTGCGTTGTAGGGCACAATCCGGTTTACGATTTTCAGGTTCTGCAGGGTGATCAGGTATTTGCTGATTTTAGTCCGATCTTCGTGGATTCTGTCTTGTATCGAAGTGACAGTATTATAACCGTTGGAGATAGCCTCCAGAATGCTGTTGTAGACGTTTACCTCACGGAGTTCCGTGCGGATCATGATTTCCGGTTCATCGTTCAGAAAACTGTCACCCGAAAGAATGGAATCCCGTATATTATCCCTGATCGACTTTCTGTCATCAAACATTTCCAAATAGCGTGGAATGCCCCCGAGGATTCCGTAAGCGAGAGTCTTATCCTTCTCAGAATAGTCGGGGAAGAAATCTGCTGCTTCATAATAATCGAAAGGGAGCAGTTCCATATGTGCAGTGATTCTTCCATATAGCGGGCTTTCATAGCCCATCACATCATTTTCCATGAAACTGACGCTTGATCCGCACAGAATCAGAAGAATATTCCGTTTTTTCCACTCATGGTCGATTTCATGCTGCAGAGCGCTTTTTACAGATGGATTGGCTTTTGCCAGAAACGGAAATTCGTCGATGATCAGCACAATCCGTTTTCCGACTGTACTCTGCCTGCTGATATAGGCAAAGGCATCCGGCCAGTTCGTAAACGGTGCAATAAAAGAGCCGGTGAAAAACTGTTGTACCATTTTGGAAAAATCATACAAATTCAGACTGTCATTCTTTTCCTGCGAAGCAAAGAAGATCAGCTCTTTGTCCGATGCAAACTCTTGTAGAAGTGTTGTCTTCCCGACCCGTCTCCTGCCGTAAAGAACAAGAAATTCAAAATTATTTTTCTGATACAGGTTGTTCAGTACGTTAAGTTCTGAAAGTCTTCCGATCATGAGAAAGCCTCCGCTACTTTAAAGTATACTACTCATGAGTATTATACTTTAAAGTAGTGTAATTTCAATCGGCGCAGGAATTGAATACAAAGCGAGTGAGCTTTCATGGTGCGCTAAAAAAAAATATATCGCCCTCTCATTCCAGACCGATTCCTGTTCTGAGAATAGAAAACCAGTCTCGCCGTCTGTGAAGAAATCTTACAAGATAGATTGTGTTTCCGCGGATGGTATAGAACATGTAATATTCTTTTACCATCACAAAGCGGATGCCCCAATTTCTGAGCACTTCGTCTGGAACAAATGGGGTTTCGCCGGCTTTTCTTGGAGTAAAAACCCCCACGGCTTGCCGTGGGGAGTAGTCAGTTTCAGAAAACGGATTTTGTAAGTCCTGCCGATGCAGAACGAATAGACCGCCGCGTCGGTGCTGCTGTAATGACATTTCCTGCCGGCGGATGATGCTCTTCGTCTCCTCAGAACACCGGATCAGATCTCCAGAAGATCGCTGATAGCCTTCAGAGCTCCGTCCGTGTCGTGCGAAAGAACGCGTTTTGCAAGCTTCTTGCCGAGCTGGACGCCTTCCTGGTCAAAACTGTTGACATTCCACAGGAAGCCCTGGAACATGACCTTGTTCTCAAAGTGAGAGAGCAGTGCGCCGAGCGAGCGGGGAGTCAGCTGGTCGCCGATGATGATGCTGGACGGACGGCCGCCCTCGAAATTCTTGTTTTTATTCTCGTCCTTCTTGCCGCACGCGAACGCCACAATCTGCGCTGCAACGTTTGCACAGAGCTTCTGCTGGCTGGTTGTGCCTTCAATGACGACATCCGTACCGATCTGGTTCTTCTTAAAGCCTACGAACTGGAGCGGGATGATGGTCTTGCCCTGATGGAGCAGCTGATAGAAGGAGTGCTGGCCGTTCGTGCCGGGTTCGCCGAAGATCACCGGTCCGGTGACGTAGTCAACGGGTTCGCCAAAACGATTGACGGACTTGCCGTTCGACTCCATGTCTACCTGCTGCAGATGTGCCGGGAAGCGGGAGAGCGCCTGTGAATACGGCAGAACCGCGGTGCACGGATAGCCGAGCACGTTGCGGTAGTAAACACCGATCAGAGCATCGAGCATTGCCGAGTTCTTCATCGGATCCTTCTCGGCTGCGTTCTTGTCCTGCGCTGCAGCGCCATCAAGGAACTGCGCAAAAACTTCAGGCCCGAACGCCAGGGAGAGGACGGCGCCGCCGACTGCGGACGATACAGAGTAACGGCCGCCGATGTAGTCATCCATGTAGAATGCATCGAGATATCCCGGGTTGTGTGCAAGAGGGGAAGTCTCACTCGTAACGGCAATCATGTGTTTTGACGGATCATAGCCTTCGCGCGTGAGCGCATCCTTTACGAAAGCTTCATTGGTGAGGGTTTCAAGAGTCGTGCCGGATTTGGAGACGAGGATGAAGATGGTGTGTGCCACATCGACAGACTTCAGCACGGCCGCCGC
>ONGY01000117.1 GCA_900317475.1 uncultured Lachnospiraceae bacterium
CAATAATCTGATAATTCCTGATTTACACAAATTTTTCAATAAAATAACACAACTCTTGCAAACATAGCTAAACTTTTCGAAAACTTGACGCCAAATTTGCCCAAAGATGATAGTTTGTTTCGGCCGCCTCCGGTACCATTGAGTCTGTTGACCGGGAGCACAGGTGCCGCACAGACGTTTCACAAGCCAGTACGGAAGAAAACAGAGCTGGAGAAAGCAGCACGGAAGAAAGCGGAGCCGAAGGAAGTAATTCGGATGAAATAGCTTTGGAAAGGGCGCGAAACAACTTATGTCAGACAGAAATTATTGGACGCAGTCACGGGATCATATCGCAATCATCGGACATCGCGGCGCACGGGCGCTGTATCCGGAGAACACGATGGTTTCATTTGAGAAGGCAGTAGAGATGGGAGTCGATGGCATCGAGACCGATGTTCACATGACGACCGATGGACAGCTGGTGCTGCATCATGATGATCTGCTCGACCGAACGACGACCGGATCCGGCCCGATTGAGGCGTATTCGTATAAGGAGCTTATGGAGTTTGACGCAGGCGTGAAGTTCAGCCCGAAATACGCCGGTGAGAAAATACCGAGACTCGAGGAATTCCTCGACCTCGTTCAGAACACAGACCTACTTCTGAATGTCGAGATGAAGGATTACCGCCCGGAAGCGCTGCGGAAGACGATTGAAACCCTTGACCGGTATGGTCTCCGCGACCGGTATGTCATTGCCAGCTTCTCCGCGACGGTAACCACGATGGCACATAAGCTTTTCGGCGTCAAAACGCAGGGCTTCCCGCTGTACATGGTGAAATATCTCACAGCGGAAACGGAGCTTCATTATTACGCAGTCGGTATCGGAATGCAGGATGTTACGAGGGAACTGACCGATTCCTATCTTGCACGCGGCATAGAGCCCTGGTGCTGGTGCGCAGACACGGAAGAAGCTGTGCAGCAGGGAATCGACGGCGGCGTGACGATGATCACCGCGAACGATCCGCGTCCGGCCCTCAAAGTACTGCGAGGGAAGACGGCTGATGAATAAACTTCCATTTCGACAGTCACAGGGATATCCGACTTTAGTAAAACTCTTCCATCTCCGGCAGCTGCGACGCGAATAAAGCCGGAATGAAAAGCAAGAACCACGGCAGGAAAGCAGAATCCCTGGCCGAAAGAGAAAAATCTCCGGCCGCACGGAGGTGAATAAATATTAATGCAAATACATCCTTACAGGAGCATCCATGGCATCGATAGAGTTTCAGAATGTGACAAAGAAGTTTGGCGACAACACGGTAATCAGCAGCATGAACCTCACGATTGAGGACGGATCCTTCACAGTACTCGTCGGCCCCTCCGGGTGCGGCAAAACAACGCTGCTCCGCATGATCGCGGGGATCGGCCCGCAGACGTCGGGACGGGTCCTGGTCGGCGGCAGGGATGTCACGGACATTGAGCCGGGCAAACGCGGAGTGGCAATGGTTTTCCAGAACTATGCGATTTATCCGACCATGACCGTCCGCGAAAACATCTCCTTTGGCCTCAAGAATATCCACATGCCGAAGGAGACAATCGATAAGCGCGTGAAGGAGGCATGCTCGAAGGTCGGCATGATGGAATACCTCGACCGCAAGCCTTCAACACTTTCCGGCGGACAGCGTCAGAGAATCGCCCTCGCCCGTGCGATCGTGAAAAATCCGGAGGTCTTCCTCATGGATGAGCCGCTATCGAACCTGGATGCGAAGCTCCGCGTGCAGATGCGTGTCGAACTCATCGAGCTTCACAAGAAGCTGAAGACAACCTTCGTCTATGTCACCCATGATCAGGTCGAGGCCATGAGCATGGCGGACACCATCGTTCTCATGGACGGCGGACGGATTCAGCAGATGGCCTCCCCGAGTGTCATGTACAAGGACCCGGACAACCTCTTCACCGCGCGTTTTATCGGGTCCCCTTCCATGAATATCCGCCGCATGGACGACAGCACGAGCTTCGGGTTCCGTCCGGAACACGCATCCATCGGTCCGGAAAAGGAACCGAATGCCTGGTTTACCACGACCGGAACCATCACGGCGCGCGAAATGCTCGGCAGTGAGACCCTCTACACGATCCGCGACTCTGCCGGCAATGCCACGGTCTCTGTTCCCGAGGAGCACATCTACCTCTTCGGAAGCGATGGAAACCGCGTCCGGGCAGAAGATGCGGAATACGAAACCCTGATGGAGAAAGTGAGGCAGCAGCATTGAGCAAATCTGGGAAACACCTCTTTCGCCGGATCAGGCCTTATCTTATGATCGCACCAGCCGTCTTCGGAATCGTCGTTTTCACTGTCATTCCGGCAATCCAGATGGTCGTCTGGAGTTTTTACGACATCAATCAGCTGAATCCCGCCAAAACCCGTTTTATCGGTTTCGGAAATTATACCCGCATCTTTCAGTCAGCCGATTTCACAAGGGCGCTTGTCAACACGGGTGTTTACACATTCTGGACGGTTGTCGTCATCATGGCGCTCGCCATTCTGCTAGCCGTCTGGCTGGGCACGAAGCGCGACAAGCTCAGCAAATTCACGCAGGCCGCCATTTTCCTTCCGTATATTGTTTCCATGGTTTCGATCGGTCTGATTTTCCTGCAGCTTATGAGCCCCAATTACGGACTCTTCAACGCGATTCTGGAGGCAGTCGGGCTTCCGAAATCGCAGTGGACACAGAGCTCGAAGACCGCGATGATGTCGGTCATCCTGGTGGCCGTCTGGAAAGCCATCGGCTATTACACCATCATCATCGGCGGTGCGCTGCAGGCGGTTCCGACCGAGCTTTATGAAGCCGCGGCCCTCGACAATTCGGGTAAAGTGCGCACGCTTCTGAAAATCACCATTCCGATCATTTCCCCGCAGCTTTTCTTCGTCCTTATCATCATGACCATCGGAAGCTTCAAGGTTTTCGAGACGATTCAGATCATGACCGGAGGCGGACCGAACAATGCGACCTCGGCAGCAGGCGGCGTCGTGCTGCTCATCATCGTAGGAGTGCTCACCTTCGTCTATTTCCGGCTGCTCTCGAGGAAAGTGCACTATCAATAAACGGCAGGGGAAGAGAGATCTGTGTACAGAGAAACGTGTGCGCTCCCTGCGGGCAGGACTGTGAAACTCCGCAAACGATTCCAGATGCGGAACAGCAAGTGCGCTCCCTGCGCGCAGGACTGTGAAACTCCGCAAACGATTCCAGATGCGGAACAGCAAGTGTACTCCCTGCAGGAAATTGTGACACATTCTGAACAATTCAAAACACTGCCGCAGGGCTGCATTTCAGGAGTTAAGTGAATGTATAAGAAAAGACAGAAAGTCGGGAAGCTCATCAGCATCCTCATCAAAATAATTCTCTGCGTTATCTTCCTCTTCCCGTTTGCGTGGATGTGTTCCATCGCACTGCAGACCGGCGTCGAATCGAGCCGCGCGCCGATCACACTGATTCCCGCGGTGCCGCAGTGGCAGAATTTCGTGACCGCGTGGAAGATGGCGCCGTTCCCGCTGTATCTTCGCAACACGCTGATCATCGTAGCCGCGTCCGCGGCACTGCAGGCAGCAGTCATGATTCCGGCGGCGTACGCGTTCGCCCGCTATGAGTTCAAGGGAAGAAACCTTCTTTTCGGGCTCATCCTCATCGCCTTCATGATTCCCGTTCAGGTAACCTTCCTTCCCATCTATCGCATGGCTGGAAAACTGAACCTCATCAATACCCTCTGGCCGCAGATCATACCGCACATGACCAATGCATTCGGCATTTTCCTGCTTCGCCAGTATTTCATGCAGGTTCCGGATGAACTCGTGGAAGCGGCAAAACTCGACAATGCGTCGGACTTCAAGATTCTGCGCCGGATCATGCTCCCTATGTCAAAACCCGCAATTTCATCGGTCATGCTTTTAAGTGTCATCGGCCTTTGGAATGATTATTTCTGGCCCCTCATGATGACGCGCTCCGATGAAGTGCGCCCGCTTACCATCGGCATCGCAGCACTCCGCGACACAGAAGGAAACGACAGCTGGAACATCATCATGGCAGGAAACATGATCCTCGTCCTCCCGCTGATCGTAGTCTACATCTTCTTCTCAAAATACATCATCAACTCGTTTTCCTATGACGGAATCAAGTGAGGAAATCCCGGCGAACCTGCCGATATTTCTCCCTGCCTTACAAGGTTGGCAGGGACATATACATCATAAGGCCCAAACCAGAGGTCACGAAAGCAAGGCAATACAGCCCACAAAATTGCCGGCACAGAACCCGGCCAGATGTCCGGAAGAGCAGCTTGTGGCATTACGGCATGCAGCCATTGTCAGACGCGTACCCATGGAAAAGGCCGCAACAAGAACAGAAACAGGTTCAAAATTCAGGAGGAGTGAAATGAAAAAGAACAGAGTTTTGGCGATGACACTTGCTGTCGTGACTGCCGGATCGCTTGCGGCGTGCGGAAGCACGAATACTGCAGGCGTGCAGAGCACAGCGGCGGCCACCGAAGAAACAGTCGAATCGTCTGCCGCAGCATCTTCGGCATCGGCCGATGCGGCAGCGGCGGATTCTTCCGCGGCATCGGATGCGGCACAGGATACTTCCGATGACGGAAGAACGGTCATCAACTTCTGGCATTCAATGTCGGGCGCAAACGAAGAATATCTTAACACGATGATCGATACCTACAATCAGAGCCAGGACAAGTACAAGGTTGTCGGCACTTTCCAGGGAGATTATTATTCTTCTGCGGCAAAGGTTGTCACCGATATTGCGAACGGAACCGGTCCGGACTTGATTCAGATGGGTTCCGGCCAGGTTGTCATCCTCAGCCAGGACGACGTCACAGAGAACCTTCTTCCTTACATGACCGAGGACAGCGGCGTTACTTATGACGATTTCTACCCCGGATTCATTCAGGATTACTACGATGAGGCGGGTCAGAAGCTGAATGCACTTCCGATGGGCTGCTCGACGCCGGTTCTTTATGTGAACACCGATATTCTTAAAAAGGCAGGACTGGAAGTTCCGAAGACCTGGGAAGAGATGAAGGACACCTGCCAGAAACTCAAGGACGGCGGATACTGTGATTTTGGCTTTACACAGCCGCGTGACGCATGGTATTTCTGGATGATGATTGAAACCTACGGCGGTCCGGTTTTCTCGGATGACAATCTGAGCCTTGCATGCGCAGACAACGGAACGCTCGATGAATCCTTCGGCCTGCTTCTTGACATGATCAAGGCTGACACGTTCCGTCCGGGCCCGCAGTCCGACAGCTCCAACACGATGCAGGGCTGGTTCACGGGCGGACAGTGCGCATTCCTTATCAATTCCATCGGTGCTCTGAGCGGAGTCCGTGCAGCTTGTGAGGAATCCGGCGTCAACATGGAAGTCGCTCAGATTCCGGGACATGAAATCGACGGCACGATTCATTATGCAGTTCCGTACGGCGGAAACACGATGGTCATGCTCAAGAGCTCTGAGAACAAAGACGGCGCTTGGGATTTCATGAAGTTCATGTACACGAATGATGCGGGTGTCGCAACCTTCGACTACAACACCGGATATCTCGCATGCTCCAATACCATCATGAACACCTCCATCATGCAGAAAAAGGCAACGGAGGATGCGGACTGGGAGAGAGCAAACGGATACGTCGATTATGTCGTGACGGATTATCTGATCGAGGCAGTCGGCGATGTTGCGCAGGATATCACCGAATTCATGGATGCAGTCTTCTATGACCAGGAAGATCCGCACACCGCAATCGAAGAACAGCTTCCGGACATCAACGAAATCCTTAAGGAGCACGAGGGAAGAAGTTGATTGAGAAGGGCTGAGCTATGCCTTGGTTGGGCTGTG
>ONGY01000116.1 GCA_900317475.1 uncultured Lachnospiraceae bacterium
TTAACAGAAACAACGGCTGCTACGATCATCACGATAGCGGTTGTTGAAACAAGAGGAAGTGCTTTGGCTGCCTTCTCCGTGAACTTCCCGAAGAAATGGTTGACAACAAGTCCGAGCACGATCGGAAGCATGACAACGCGGAGCACAGAAAGGAACATCGCGCCGACATTGACATCAACGGTCTGCCCTGCATAGAGAAGAGTAAGGAGCGGTGTCATGATCGGGGCGAGCAGCGTCGAAACTGCTGTCATGCAGACGGAAAGCGGGACATCGCCATGAGAGAGATACGTCATAACATTGGACGAGGTTCCGCCCGGGCAGGTGCCGACGAGAATGACGCCAACGGCAAGCTCTGTGGGAAGCCGAAACACTTTGCAGAGGACAAAGGCGATCAGCGGCATCAGCGTGAACTGACAGACGGCACCCAGGACAACGTCCTTCGGGTGCTTGAAAACCTCCGCGAAATCCGAAGCCTTCAGCGTAAGGCCCATACCAAACATGACGATTCCCAGCAGATAATTAACCCAGGATGTGCGAATCCATGTACATGTCTGCGGCGCAAACAGAGCGAGCGCCGCAACCGCGAGCACAATCAGTGCCATCCATTTTCCGACAAAATTACTTGCCTTTTCGAGCGTTTTCAATTTTTTCCTCCTTCGTCCGCGCCTGTTCTTTTCTTCCGAATATTTGCGCAGGGCCTTGATCTTGAAACTGAATTCAGTTTCAATGAACTTCTTCCGGAGAAACAAAAAACCTGTCTCTTCAGAAGATTTTTCTCTTCCGAAGAGACAGGGATGAATTTTATCCGCCCTGCGGTACCACTCTTCTTGCCGCTTCATTACTGAAGTCAGCCACTCTGCCGCATCTGACAATGCGTGATCTATGATTACGGGGATCAGTCCGTCTGCACTTACTTGCAAAGATGACAGCCGCATAGTAACAAACAGGTGCTTATCTTATGTTCATGATCTCATGTACATAACCTTATGAGCATGATCTTATGTACAATCAGGCACTTCTCTGTCTGCTCTGGCATCTTTCAGCTTTCACCGCAGAAGCTCCGAGATGATTCTCCTGGGAATTCCTGTACTGTCTCGCATCAGCCGACAGCTCTCTTGAACATTCCTTCCCGGACGTTTCTCTTCACAGCCGGTATTCAATATTCAATTGATGATATTCATATTAGTTCCGTCTTCAGAGGAATTCCAGTCATATTTTGCAAAATAACGGCCACTATCAAGGGTCCCGGATTTTCCAGTCGCCAAAACTTCCCGCAGCAAATGGCGACGGCAGCGGAATTGTCATGTAGTTTGCCGGATCCCTGTTGCCTTTTATCTGACAATTTCTCGTCACGCGCCATAACTGCGCCTTGTTTTTACTCGATGAAATCAATGAATCCCTGCGCCGCACTCAGAGTTTTGCCTCCTCAACCCTGAAATACGGGACAGCATCGGCCGGAAGAGGTTTGGAAAAATAGTAGCCCTGAATGACGTCGCAGCCGAATTCCTTCAGGCGCTCGTACTGCCCGCGAGTTTCGACGCCTTCACAGGTGACTTTCTTTCCGAGGTCGTGAGACAGGTTAATGACATCGCGGATGAAACTGTCGCGGCCCGGCACGAGGTATGTGTCAATCAGAGATTTGTCGATCTTGATCGTGCTGACCGGTATATAAGTGAGGTAGGACAGCGAGGAATACCCTGTTCCAAAGTCGTCCATCAGAAGCCGCACAGGCATATCTCCAAACTCTTTCATCAGCTCCTCGGCCTGCTTTGAATCCCGCATGAAGAGGCTCTCCGTGATTTCAATTTCAACCAGGCTGTTCGATACGCCGCTTGTTTTAAGGAGTTCTTTGAGAAACTGGATGAACTGTTTGTCGCCGAGCTGCGCGGCGGAAAAATTGATGGAGACCGGATGCGTAACAGCTCCGGCCTTCTGCCACTCGGCAATCTGCTTTACTGCTTTTTCGGTCGTGATGCGCCCAATCTGACGGATCCAGCCCGTTGATTCCGCGATTGGAATAAAGACTGCCGGTGACGCCGCCGCATTCTTCATCCGCACAAGTGCTTCATAACCAGTGACCTTTCCCGTCGCAACATCCACCTTGGGCTGATAGACCATGTAAAACCCATCATTCTGCACGGCCGATGCAATCGAATTTTTGGTCGCTGTTATATCCTTTACGCTCTGCCGCATGTCCTCTGTATAGAACATGCAGAGATTTTTACCGGATGCTTTCGCACGCGTGAGTGCAATATCTGCGTCCAGAACCGCATCCTCGGCGGTCTCGTCGGAGCGGACATTTGCCGCTCCCATGGAAGTGGACGGCACTACAAGATCCGCTCCGAGAAGAACCGGCTGCTTGAAGAGATCGAAGATATCCCGGACCAGCCGGTCATCTTCGCCTTCGAGTCTGCGGTCTTTCACAAAAACCAGGAATTCATCCCCTCCGTACCGGCAGCATTCAAGGCCTTGCTTATCGCAATATGCAAGCAGGCGCGAGGCAATTTCCGCCATGAGTCTGTCGCCATTGCCGTGTCCATAGGTTTCATTGATGATTTTGAAATTATCGATATCCGTGAGAATGATCGCATACCTTTTCCCGCTGCCGCTGTACCCTGCCAGCTTCGTAAGCGCAGTGTGCCGGTTGAAAAGACCTGTAAGGTTGTCGTGCTGCGAACGGAAACGATTGACCATCACTTCCTGCCGCAATGCAAGAATCGCGACTGTCATTCCAAGAATCGCCAGCATCAGCGGCACCAAAATCACACGATATTGCGACCAGAAGTTTTCGCGTTTGTAAATGCTTACCGCATTCGCTGAAGAGGTTGATGTGTCCGGCCCGGAACGGTGCGTCTCCTCATCATTGTAAGTGGCAAGCCTGGAGCTGTAGTCCCGGGTCGTCTTGATGTATCCCATGCAGAACACGGCTGCGCTCAGTACTATCAAACGGATAAACTTCTTCATATCCGCCGGCGCTCCTGTCCGCTCCGTTTTCTTCTTATTGAATGCCATACAGGCCTTTCCCACAGCCGAATGCAGTCAGAAAGAGAAGGCTCTTCCCAACCTCACACGGCCTGCTGCTTCACCGCGGACAGACTTCCATCCCGTCCGTCTGTCAGTTTTGGCGCTTACTGCATCATGAATCCGGAATCCCCATCCCGGACAACGGCTGCAACGAACAATTCCCCACGAAAACGATAGATACTAAAACAAATCAGAACAAGAAATGATTTCTGGCATATATGATGTGAACAATCTTAACAAAAATTGACAGTTTGTCAATTAGCTGTGAGCCAGGTTTCCGCCTGTTATCCCGGATTTCGTCGTGGTGCTGCCTGCATTCGTTTTTACTGTCAGGATGCATGGCAGTCAGAATTTCGGGAACCAAATCGCTAAAACAAAGCAGTAATAGAGTGAAGATATTGACAGTTTTAGAAGAAAATAAAGAGAGCGTCGAAACTCCCAAAGCAGTTGACACATATATCGGTCTCGTCTATAGTTGTAGCCGTAACCGCTACAGCAGAATGAAAAGATCATCACTTTGCATATAGCTGTAGTTGTTACAGCAGGAGGGATAAAGTATTTTTTCGCATATAGCTGTAGTCGTTACAGCAGGAGGGATAAAGTAGTTTTTCGCATATAGCTGTAGTCGTAATTGTAGTCAAAATTACTACAGCAGAAAGGAAGAATGCAGTTTTCCAGTCGATTAAATCTTGCCTGCCATATTTTGCTCTATCTTGCAGAATATCAGGACACGCAGAAGGTGACATCCGAAGTTCTTTCCGCAACAACCGGCGTCAATGCTGTCAATGTACGTAAGACTCTGTGTCTGCTCAAGGCAGCGAATCTGATTGAGGTACGCCCCGGCATCGGAGGTACCTTTCTCACACGCAGGCCAGCAGAGATTACGCTGGCCGATGTTTTCGATGCGGTTGAGGACAAGGAAGCTCCTCTGTTTCCAATGCACGCCAACCCGAACCGCAACTGCCCCGTTGGACGGTCCATAGGCAGTGTCATGGATGCACGCATCCATGTTCTTGAGGATGCGCTGCATTCAGAAATGAAGCACATGACCATTCAACAGATGCAGGACGATATGCATAGCCTGCTGCAACATGAAAACACGTCATCTGATGCAACAGAAAAGCATGCTTAATACAAAGG
>ONGY01000137.1:0-1764 GCA_900317475.1 uncultured Lachnospiraceae bacterium
CGCTCTGTTTGTAGTGATCGGCAACCTTATTGATAGCTGCCTGTTCGACAAGGCGTCTGGAGAAAAGCATCCCTGAAGGTTCCTCGGTCTTTCCTTTCCAGGCTTCCTTCTCTTCGTCTTTCTCCTCAAGCCCCGGTACTGTTTCTTCTTCATCGGGCTTCTCCTCCCGAAGTGCGTTTCTGCTGATCACATCGTCAGCAAACTTCAGTTTCACGGCTTCCCTGGCGTCCATCCAGGTTTCGTTTTCCATAAGCTCCGCCAGCTTATTATGGGAAAGACCAGTCTTCAGTGCATAGGCATTGATTATGGAATCCTTGACCGAATCCAGCATCTCAATTGCCTTCTGCATCTCGTTATGGTCTCCCATCGCAATCGTGGCGGGATTATGGATCATGATCATTGATACCGGAGATACCAGAACGGCGTCTCCTGCCATCGCGATGACAGAAGCTGCCGAAGCCGCGATCCCGTCAATCTTGACCGTTACCTTCCCGGCATAATCACGGAGCATGTTGAGCATGTTATAGATCTGTGCCGCCGCGAAGCAATCCCCGCCCGGCGAGTTGATCCAGACCGTGATATCGCCTTTGCCAGCACTAAGCTCGGATTTAAAAAGAGCCGGTGTGACATCATCGTCAAACCAGCTCTCCGAAGCGATCGTCCCGTCCAGGAACAGTGTCCTCTCTTCTATTGTCTCGTCCGGATTATCCGGATCCGGTGCCTTGTTCCGCACCCATTTCCAGAACTTGTTCATTTTCTTCTCCTTCCGCGTCTCCGATCATCTGCAGATTCTTTATCAGGTGGTTTCTCAGGCTCTTCTTCTCCAGAGTCTCCGCCGCCAAGGCCGTAGCTCGCGCCACAGCTTCTTAAGGGTGTCATGGTGCCGTTCACCATGAAGATGTTCCCGCCTTCTTCCTCTGGGATCAGGTCCATATTTTCGAGTTTGCGTACATCGTTCGGACACATGAACCCGTTGTTGATGCCTGTCGCATATCCCTGCATCCGGCTCTCATAGTTGCCGCGCATCAGGCCATCCACACGGAAGTTGAAGAAGTATTCCTTCTTTTCATCCTGAGACAGCAATGCCCGATTCATACCGGATTCAATTCTCACAAGCCACGGCTGCAGGACATACATCACGAATTCCAGACCCTGTTCTTCAATGTTGCTGAAAGTGGCGTGTTCCAGATCTCCGATCATATGCGGAGGAACTCTGAAAATGCGGGCTATCTCATCCACCTGAAACTTCCTGGTTTCGAGGAACTGACTGTCCTGCGGATTGATAGAAATAGGCGTGTATTTGAGGCCTTCCTCCAAAACCGCAACCTTTCCTGAATTTCGGCTTCCGCCAAATGTAGAATTCCACGACTCTCTCAGCTTGCGTATTCATCCGTCGCCATCGATGTGCCGAGTGCGTTCTTTGCGATCGCAATCGGGCTGTACCCGATCAGACCGTCAAAACCGAGGCCTGGGATGTGCATCACATCGTATGGCGTGAGCCTCACCGTCTCATTCTTCATGGTTCCGGCTTCGTCGTTTTGATGCATATATTCGTAGTAGAGCTTACCCTTATCGTCCCGATCCACTTTCATGCGGTTCGGCATCAAAGGATAGAGCCCTATGACTTCTCCCCTCCCGTTCCGCAGGATCTGGCAGAAAAAATTGCCGAACAGGAGCAGATGCGTCATCATCGTTTCTCTGAAGACGAACGAAGTCATTTCCGGATTCGGCTCATCATGAAGCAGGAAATACAGCGGATGATCC
>ONGY01000137.1:1779-2753 GCA_900317475.1 uncultured Lachnospiraceae bacterium
ATCTGCATTGCAGACCGTTCCGTTACAGCTTTCCCGGAATCGGAATAACCGGTATAGAATCGGTATGAATCTCCTGCCAGGCTGTTTTTCGGCTCAGCCCTTGCCTTTCGCCTGAATGGCCACATCATCTGAATTCCTCCAAAATGTCATCTATTGCTGCTTTGATCAGCAACATTCCGAATACAGAAACAGCCACCACCGCGACAAGTGCGGCAATGGCCAGAATCAATAAGAACAACATTTATGCGCTCCTTTGCTCGAAAAATTACACGTCATATCCACAGCAAACCTCTGTTGTCGTACACACTCTCTTCATTCTCATGCCGGATGCAACGGTCAAGAGCCATGATCGCCGCAACGACACCGTCAATCTTGTCCTTTGACTTTGCCTTCGTCGGCTTGATATTTCCCGCTGGGTCCTGCTCGATCACAACATTTCCGCACATCCACTTCATGACGGGATTGCCGCCGTGGATGATATTTCCCTTCATAAGCTCCTCGTAAAAGGCCCGACTCGCGGGAGACATATCCTTGTAACCTTGCCCGAAGGGAACAACTGTCAGGTAACCTTGCCCGAAGGGAACAACTGTCAGCCCCATTTCCGTGAGCCGTTCCACGAGCATGTTGCTGCCCCAGCGGTCAAATGCGATCTCGCGGATATGGTATTTATAGCTCAGTTCTCCGATCGTATTCTGAATGTAGGCATAGTCGATCACATTCCCCGGTGTCGCCTGGACATATCCCTGCGCCACCCAGTTGTCATACGGAACCGATGTCTGCTGCACACGCTTCGGAACCGTATCTTCCGGCACCCAGAAATACGGCCGCATGATATATTTCTCATCGTCCGTCCTCGGCGGGAACATCAGCACCAATGCCGTAATATCTCCGGAACTCGAAAGATCGAGACCGGCATAACAGTCCCGCCGTCGAAGCGCATGCTTATCAATCGGCTGGTTTCCGAGATCATAAAT
>ONGY01000114.1 GCA_900317475.1 uncultured Lachnospiraceae bacterium
CAGACGGGGAGAGCCTCGAGAACGACATCGCCGATATGTTTGACGAGAATGCGGAAATCAGAAATCACATGGATTCAGTGGATGCGAAGATTCAGAACCTCTACTGGCGGATGAAGTTTTCTGTACAGAAGGTCGGCGTGGTAAAATATAATGCGTTTGCACAGATGGGAGGCGATCTGAGCTACGCGATTGCGATGCTGAACGAGAATAATGACGGTTTCGTCATGAATTGTGTTCACAGCGCGGACAGCTGCTATACCTATACGAAGATTGTGAAGGGCGGAAGAGCGGACGTTGACCTGGGCGCCGAGGAAGCACAGGCCATGAAGATGGCGCTCGACAATTTCAACCCGAACGGCAAGGCAAGTACGGAGACTGCAGCGGAACCTTCAAAAGACTGAACGTTACCTATTTGACACTCACATAAACAATATTCATAATGAATTCTGATAAGCTCGTCGGTTACCGATGAGAGACCGCCTGAACGGTCAGAGGAGAGAACATGCTCGACATCAAATTTGTAAGAGAAAATCCGGAAGCGGTAAAGGAAAACATCCGCAAGAAGTTCCAGGACGAGAAGCTTCCGCTGGTTGACGAAGTCATCGCGAAGGATGCAGAGGCCCGCAAGGCACAGACCGAGGCAGACGCAATCCGTGCGGAGAGAAACAGTCTCAGCAAGCAGATCGGCGTGCTGATGAAAGAAGGCAGGAAGGAAGAAGCCGAGGCTGTCAAGGAGAAGGTCACTGCCAATGCAAAGCGGCTTGAGGAGCTGAATAAGATTCAGGAAGAGGCTCAGGAAATTGTCCACAAGGACATGATGGTCATTCCGCAGATGGTCTCTGATAAGGTCCCGATCGGAAAAGATGATTCGG
This sequence comes from uncultured Lachnospiraceae bacterium, assembly GCA_900317475.1. Taxonomy (GTDB): domain Bacteria; phylum Bacillota; class Clostridia; order Lachnospirales; family Lachnospiraceae; genus CAG-791. The sequence continues at coordinate 873 of ONGY01000114.1, forward strand.
AGAATGTTGAGCTTCAGAGATTCGGCGATCCTTTCGTGCCGGATTTTGAAATTCCCTATCACACACAGATTATGGAGAGTTTTGACGGTATCGATCTCGATGCCGCGGGAAGAGTTGCCGGAAACGGATTCTATTATCTGAAGGGCGACATCGCAAGACTCCATTCCTCCGTTCTTTCCTATGCGCGCGATTTCATGATCAATAAGGGATTCACGTATGTAATCCCGCCGTTCATGATCCGCAGAGCAGTTGTCGACGGTGTCATGAGTTTCTCCGAAATGGACGCCATGATGTATAAGATTGAGGGCGAGGACCTGTATCTCATCGGAACCTCGGAGCATTCGATGATCGGTTCGTTCATCGACCAGATTCTTCCGGAGGATACACTCCCCAGAACACTCACTTCCTACAGCCCGTGCTTCCGCAAGGAAAAGGGCGCACATGGAATTGAGGAGCGCGGTGTTTATCGTATCCATCAGTTCGAGAAGCAGGAAATGATTGTTGTCTGCCGGCCGGAAGAGTCGATGGACTGGTATGAGAAGCTCTGGAGATTCACCGTGGAGTTGTTCCGCTCGATGGACATTCCGGTCCGCCAGCTTGCATGCTGCACCGGAGACCTCGCTGACCTGAAGGTTATTTCCTGCGATGTTGAGGCGTGGAGCCCGCGCCAGAAGAAGTATTTTGAGGTCGGCAGCTGCTCGAACCTCGGCGATGCACAGGCACGCCGCCTGAAGATCCGTGTCCAGGACAAGGACGGCAACAAGTACCTCGCACATACACTGAACAACACGGTTGTTGCTTCTCCGCGCATGCTGATTGCACTGCTTGAGAACAACCTGCAGAGAGACGGTTCCGTCAAGGTTCCGAAGGTTCTGCAGCCTTACATGGGCGGCACGGAAATTCTTATCCCGAAGCACAAGATCATGGGTGATTAATGAATAAATTCTTTCCGGCAATCGGTTTCTCTGGACCGATGACCTCGGTCGGCGTGCAGCACCTCGTGAATGAGGTGCTGATTGCGCCGAAATACCGGGCATATACCACATATGGAGATGACACTCTGCTGGCGGAGTTCCGTGAAAACTTTGGCCCGGGTTTTGGCGTAAGCGTGGTGGGCGAGTTTGATTCAAATGATCAGTTCCGCTATGAATACTGCTATCCGTTCATGACCTCGGAGGATGTGACCACGGAGAAGAAGGTCGAGATCGAACCCCGAATCCGGGAAGAAGCGTATGCCGGGAGTTTTGACGATGCACGTGTCGGCGTTACGGTAATCTTTCAGCTGCAGAATCTGATTGAATACTACAAGCGATACGGCGAGGGCGGCAACGCGATGGCGGAGGACAGAATCGTCAGCACCAGCCTCTGTGCGCTGTCCGTCGATGGTTCCATCCTGCTCCCGATTGAAAAGAGCGCGGGCGAGGCCGAAAAATCGCGCAAGTGGTCGGAGCGCAGGACGGATGTGGTCGAGCGCGCGATGAACGGCGACAACGGCGCAATGCAGAGTCTCACACTCGAGGATATGGACCTGTACACGGCAGTGTCAAAACATATCCAGACCGAAGATGTTTATACGGTCGTCGATTCGTATTTTATGCCGTACGGCGTGGAGTGCGATCTTTACAGTCTGATGGGGGAAATCAAGGTAGTGCGTGCGGTGAAGAATCGCATCACAGATGAGGACATCTATCAGCTGAAGGTGGACTGCAACGGCTTTGAATTCTGGGTGCAGATCAACAAGAAGGACCTGTACGGGGAGCCGATGCCCGGACGGCGCTTCAAGGGCGTGGTCTGGATGCAGGGAACCGTACATTATCTGGATTGACTGCTGTTTTGATTGCTGTCAGGAAATTTCAGCAACCCAAGAATCCCACGAACTCCACGAACCCAAGGTCACCAAGATCCCCAGGATCACTCCGCTGAAGATGTTTCGCCGGAGTGAAAGGTATGCTAGAATAAGGAATGTTCACGGGAAGCAGGAAGCAGCCGTGAACACCTCATATGTCTCTGTAGCTCAGCTGGATAGAGCGTCCGCCTCCTAAGCGGAAGGTCGTGTGTTCGAATCACATCAGGGACGTTACCCGAAAAGGCGTGGAAGATTTCTTTGAAATTCTCCCATGCTTTTTT
>ONGY01000113.1 GCA_900317475.1 uncultured Lachnospiraceae bacterium
GTAATTTTTTGAAAACTGTGAGGAGATTGAATCAATGGAAAAAGAGGCAAACTGGCCGGGACCCGAGGGACTGATCCCGGCGCTGGACAAGGACGCAGCGAACGCGAGCTTGCATACAAGACGGTTTCTGGATGAAATCCTTATTGAAGAGCGTATCATCGGGACCCATGTGGCGGATCTCTCGATGAAGCTGTGGGGAAGCGAGTTCACCTCGCCGATCATGATGCCGGCGTTTTCGCATCTGAACAAGGCTGGACTTGATCATCGCCCGATGGAAGAATACGCGCAGGCTGCAAAAAATCTGGGAATCGTCAACTGGGTCGGCATGGAATCCGATGCGGATTACGCAAAAATTGCCGAAGTCGGCGCAAAGACGATCCGCATCATCAAGCCGTTTGCCGATCATGAAAAGATCAGAGAACAGATGGACTTTGCCGTGAAACACCGGGCTCTTGCGGTCGGCATCGATATCGATCACAGCATCGGGAAAGACGGGAATGTGGATATGGTCGACGGCGAAAAACTCGGCACTCTGACTGCGCAGGACATCAAAGGATTTGCGGATTTTGCGCACGAATCAGGCGTTCCGTTTGTGGCAAAGGGAGTCCTCAGCGCAAGAGATGCCGCCCTCTGTGAGAAAGCAGGAGCTGACGCCATCGTGGTCAGCCATCATCATGGGAGGATGCCTTTTGCAGTACCGCCGGCGATGATCCTTCCGGATATCCGGAAAGTCTCAGGAAAAATGAAGGTATTTGCCGACTGTTCGGTCGATGATGGAAGGGATGCCTACAAACTCCTGGCGCTGGGAGCCGATGCGGTGTCCACCGGGCGCGCAATACTGCCGGGACTTCTGAAAGAGGGGACACCGGCCGTCGAGAGAAAAATACGGCAGATGAATGAACAGCTGAAGGAATTGATGGGATATACGGGAGTGGCGGCATTGGATTCGTTTGATGCGACAGTGCTCTGGTATCACGGACGCCCGTTAAAATGAGAGGACGGCCGGGAGAAGACAGGCCGCATTCAGGTACTGTAAAAGCCGCTCAAAGCAGGATGCCCAGCATGATGCAGAACTGGGCGACGGAGTTGGTGATCTGTTCTTTCCAGTTTGCTTTTGCGTCGTGCCGGTCTTTCTTTTTGGCGAACCACACCATGAGACCCATGCCGGCGGCTCCGGTTAAAAATAAAAAGAGCGCCGGCATATTTGTCATATGGCGGATTACGGCCGCAATGGACCAGCGGCCTCGGTCAACGAACAGCGCCAAAATGACAAGCAGAAATCCGGCGGGCATCAGATAGTGCATCTGCTTGTTCAGAAAGCGCAGATCCCTGTGCTGCAGGGCGATGACAAATTTCCATCCAGCCTTGAGCGCGCCGGCGAGGATCACCAGCAGGACGCCCGATCGAAACAGCCGGCTGTAGAAGTGTGTCGCCAGGATGGCGGAGCTGATGCTGAAGAACAGGACGGGCAGGCAGTCGACAAGCGCCATGGAAAGGGTGAAACCTTCCGGCACCGGCGGGGGATGAACGGGATCATGATCGGGGTCGTGGATTTGTATTTCTGATATTCCGGGTCGGCGCCGTAGTTCTTGTCCTGACGGATTTCCAGCCGGCGGGCGCCGCCGAACATGACATAGATGATGCCGGCGTAGCCGAGGAGGGCGCAGATCCATTCCGCCGCACCGCGGTAGATGATGATTCCGGATACGAAGACACCGGTCCAGAAGATCATCTCACCGAAGTAGTTGGGGCAGCGCACGAGACGAAACAGCCCGGTGTCCACGAAGCGCCCCGGATTCTGCTTCTTGGCCCTGTTTTTCTGGAGGTCAGCGGTTGCTTCCATCGTCAGACCGGCAGCGGAGATGAGAAGTCCGATGACGCACAGCGCGTCCGTGCCGCTTCCGTTCATGAGGCGGAATGTCACAGGGGATGTCTGGAGTACATAGAGAATAGAAGCGGAGATCCAGATCGCCAGCCTGGCGCCGAAAGAAACCCCGTCGTTTTGTTTGACTTCCCCTTTTATGCGTCTTATGTAAGCTGTCTTGCGGTCCCGGTAGACCAGATAGCCGGAAAGCCGGCAGCCGTAGAGGATGAAGAGTACGCATTGCAGGGCGGTACCCACGGTCAGCGCGTGACGGAAAAGGACGAGCTGCCCGGCGCCGATAAGCGCCACCGCCGCACCGTATCCGATGGAAATGAACCAGACATATTTGCGGAAGCCGCAGGAACTGGCGATCAGCGCCAGCACCAGAAGAATCAGAAATGTTTTCATATGCTATCCTCGTTTCTGTTTGACAGGTTCTGCTTGGTTGGAGCATAATCAATCATAGCGACAATTGTCGCTATTTTCAAGGCGATTCCGGTGAAAATAATTTACTTGCAACAGAAAACAGGAGGTGTCGCTTTTTTATGAGAAGAAAAGATCTGGACGAGGACCGGATCCGCGAGTGCCTGATCGGGGCTCTCCTGCAGCTCATGAAAGAGAAGGAGTATGGCGCGGTATCCGTTGGCGAAATTGCAGAACGGGCGAGTGTGCACCGCGCTACCGTTTACAGGCACTTCCGTTCGAAGGAAGATATCCTGCGCGCCTTCCTGTCGCAGATCTTCAAGGGGGCGGCGGGGAACAGGGAGATGCTGCAGAAGGACTTTTCATCTTTTATCAGGCCGGTTTTTCAGACGCTGTACGACAAAAGGGAGCCGATTCTGCTGCTGTACCGCGCCGGCCTTTCCGGCCTGTTTATGGATGCACTGAAGGACTATTTCGATATGAACGGGCAGCGCGAAGCGCCGGGGCGGGAGAAACCTGACGCGGGCGGTAGGAAGAAAACTTCCGGCGCCGGGCTTCTGGAAGAATACCGGACAGCTTACCGGATCGGGGGTATCTATTCCTGCCTGCTTCTCTGGTTCTCCCACGGGATGGAGGAGACGCCGGAAGAAATGACGCGCATTGCGGCTTCGATGTAAAGCGGCAGGCGTAAATAGTTAACCGATTGGAGGAAATATCTATGGATTATAAGGCAGCAGCCAATTACTGGTTCGAGAAGGACAAGTCCGCCGTAAAAATGGATCCGGAGGAACTGAAAGCGGAGATTGAGGAATTCCTTAAGAAGCACAAGGTCTGCGCACTGGCGACGGCGGCGGGTGACTTTGTCCGCTGTACGCCGATCGAATACAATTATGTGGACGGCTGCTTTTATCTGTTCTCGGAGGGCGGCCTGAAGTTCAGGGCACTGGAGAGCAACAAGCATGTCTGCCTTGCAGTCTTCCAGGAAAGCGCTGATTTTGGCAATCTTGCGGGCCTGCAGGTGACGGGGACGGCTGAAATTGTGGAGCTGTGGTCTGAGGAATATATGAGGATCGCAGCATTTAAGAAGATCCCGGTGGAAGTGCTGAAGAAACTGCCGCGGCCGATGAATCTGATCAAAATTGTTCCGGAAGTCTACGATTTTCTGGAATCGGACCTGAAGAAAAAAGGCTACGGCTCCAGACAGCAGCTGAAAGTAGTATATGCAGACGGTACTTGCATCCGCAGATAGCATTATCTTTATATCATTTCCATATCCTGAGGAGGTAAAAACTATATGAGCCTTACAGTTAATCTGTATTATACCGGATCCAATGGAAGCGCCCGGAGATTTGCTGAAGAGATGGAGTCCAGCGGAATTGCTGCGGCGATCCGGGCGGAAGAAGGAAACGAGCGTTACGAATATTTCTTCCCGATGAATGATCCGGAGACGGTCCTGCTGATCGACAGATGGAGGGATCAGAAGGCGTTGGATGCGCATCATGCATCGCCGATGATGAAGCAGCTGGCAGATTTGCGGGAGAAGTATGATCTCCACATGAAAGTTGAGCGGTATGTCTTAGCTGATGAGGCTTCAGGGGACGAGAAGTTTATACGCAGATAGCGGGGCACGGAACCACTTGAGACCATGAAATCATGTCAGATACAGGGAATCTAATTGACAGGCATTAATTGGAAAATATTTAGGCGGGATACCTTCAGAACCGGGTGCGAAGGTATCCCGCCTTTACTGATATCCAGGTTTCAGTCAACATTGATAGGGTACTGATTTCTCAGAAGGTAAGTATTTCTGGCTCGTGGGTAAATGAACTGATCGAAGCTGTAGCATGTTCAAAATAGAATACGGCGGTGTTGCCATTGGCCCCGGTGGTATACATTTTCCGCAGATCCGGATAGGCGCTGAGCATGGCCTCTTCCGCCTCCTGACGGTCGTCTTTAATGACGGTGCCGCGGATGCGGATCCATTCACCTTTGTACATCGCGCAGATTTCCACTTTGCCATTGGCAATCATCTGATGGCATACATCTTTGCCATTGCCCGTCTGGATGTACAGTTTGTTTTCAAAGATATGAGCCGTACCGAAGGGGCGGACGTGCGGTTGGTCTCCCTCCGTCGTGGCAAGATAATAGGTGCCCGCATCTTTTAAAAACTGGCAAACGCGTTCAATTGCTTCCATAATTATTCCTCCT
>ONGY01000112.1 GCA_900317475.1 uncultured Lachnospiraceae bacterium
AAATTTGCCGGAATTGACGCGGCAGATATTGACGTATCGGACACGGAGGCACTCGTACAGCTCTGGAAGGAAAATTATGACCCCTCACTGTCGAGTTCTCTTAAGTCAGCCAAAAGAAAATATTACAAGAGACTCAACGACAAGATCACCGAGGCGATGAAGGGCGGCGACGTCATCATCGCGGAGAAAAATGAAGACGGAGAGCTCGAAGAGTCCTCCACCATCGGAAGTCAGCAGTTTGTCAATGTCGGCCAGGTCGGCACAAAGAGAACATTCATCCTCGGCACTGACAACTTTGGCCGCGACGTTCTCACCGAGCTCGTCTATGCGACGAAGAGCTCTCTGAAGATCGGCCTTGTCGCAGGTCTCATAGCGACTGCGATCGGACTTCTCCTCGGCATGCTGGCAGGCTATCTCTCCGGAACGGTGGATAACGTCATCATGTTCATCACGAACCTGTTCACCGTCATTCCGTCGTTCGTAATCCTTATCCTGATTTCCTACTCGGTCGGCGACAAGGCGAGAGGCATCATGATGGTTGCCTTCATCATCGGCATCACATCCTGGCCGTGGACCTGCCGTTCCGTGCGTTCGCAGGTCATCTCTCTCCGGAACCGCGATCACGTCAATTTGTCAAAACTTTCGGGACACAGCATGGTCCGGATTATTTTCACGGACATTCTGCCGTACATTGCCTCCTATGTTGTCATGGCGATGATCCTTCAGATCTCGAGCGGCATTCTCTCGGAAGCGCAGCTGTCAATCCTGGGCCTCGGGCCGGCGACGACGAAGACCAGCACCCTCGGCCTTATGATGCAGTGGGCGATGACCTACAGTGCACATACGAACGGTTCCTGGTGGGCTTACTTCCCGGTTGTTCTTGTGATCGCACTGATCTCGTTCTCGCTGAATCTGATGAATACCGGACTCGATCAGGTATTCAATCCGCAGCTTCGTGACTGACCGATGTTCTTATTGCAATCGGCAAAACCGCATCCGCGGATTTTGGAGGTATTCATATGCCAAAGTATATGCTTGAGGTCAATAACCTCAAAACAAAATACATCACAAGATTCCATGAGGATGTCTATGCTGTTGACGGCATTTTTCACTGAAACTTGAGGACGGCAAGAGCCTGGGCATCGCGGGTGAATCCGGGTGCGGCAAGTCAACACTTGCCCTCTCCCTCATGGGATATTATTTTGCTCCGCTTCACTATATCAGCGGAGACATTATCGTCGACGGTGTGAAGATTTCCGACATGAAGCCGGATGATGTCCGCCGCAAGGAGCTGGGAAATGAGATCGCCTACATCCCGCAGGCGGCCATGAACGCGCTCAACCCGACGATGAAAATCAGCAGATTCATCAATGATGTCATGCGGGCGCATGGAAGCAAACTGACGGACAAAGAAATCTACGATATGGCAAGGGAGCGCTTTGAATCCGTAGGCCTTCCGCAGATGGTTCTCGACAAGTATGCAGCCGAGCTTTCCGGCGGCATGAAACAGAGAACGGTCATCGCAATCTCGACCATTCTGTCCCCCAAGGTGCTGATCGCTGATGAGCCGAGCTCCGCTCTTGATGTCTCGAGTCAGAAGCTTGTCATCCGGATGCTCCGGCAGATGATGGAGAAACAGTACATCCGATCCATGATCTTCATCACACACGAGCTGCCGCTTCTCTATAACGTGACGGATGATATCGCCGTCATGTATGCGGGCCAGTTTGTCGAGATGGGAACAGCAAAGCAGATGGTCTTCGATCCGATCCATCCGTACGCAAAGGGACTGATGGGCTCTATCATTGTTCCAGAGGAAGGCATCAAGACGCATCAGCTCACGGCCCTCAAGGGAACTCCTCCGAACCTGAAACATCCGCCGGCAGGCTGCCGTTTTGCGGACCGCTGCCCGTATGCGGTTCCCACCTGTAAAGCGATGGCACCGGACATGAAGAAGTTTGACGGGACCAGAGAATATCGCTGTCTGCGTTCGGTCAAGAAACTGAGGGAGATATATAGCAATGGAGAACAACAGAGTACAGGAAACAGTGAAGACGAGCTCGAAGCCGTTGAATGAGCAGGAAAAGACGGAAGAAGCAGCTGCGGACAAGACCGAAAAGAAGTCTGTACCCTGCCTCTCCGGACGCGGCGTCACGAAGATATTCGGTACCGGAAAAACACAGGTCACGGCCGTGGATCACGTTGATTTTGACTTCAATGAAGGCGAGATCGTCTCTATTGTCGGTGAATCCGGAAGCGGCAAAACCACACTTTCCAAAATGCTTCTCGGCCTCATCAAAGTGTCGGACGGACAGATCTTCTATAAGGGAGCGCCGCGCGATATCAGCACCCACAAGAAAAAGGAAGAGTACTGGAAGAATATCCAGCCGATTTTCCAGGATCCGTTTGCATCCTATAACATGTTTTACAAGATCGATGCAGTTCTCGACGACTGCCTTGCAATGCGCGGCTTCAAGCACGCATCCGAGGAGAAGAAGCTCGAGCTCAAGACCGAGGCCTGCAGTTTCGTCAACCTGAAATACGCAGAGCTCACGAACAAATATCCGTTCGAGCTCTCCGGCGGCCAGATGCAGCGTCTGATGATTGCCCGCATCTTCCTTCTCAAGCCGAAGATCCTGATGGCGGATGAACCGACTTCGATGATCGATGCCTGCTCGAGAGCGACGATCCTCGACATGCTTCTCAAGCTCCGCAATGAGATCAACATGACGGTCATCTTCATCACGCATGATATCGGTCTTGCCTACTATATTTCGGACAAGGTTTATATCATGGAGCACGGGAAGTTTGTCGAGTCCGGCACAGCGGACGAGTGCATTCTGCATCCGAAGCAGGCTTACACAAAGCGCCTGATCAGTGATGTTCCGAAGATTTATGAGAAGTGGGATCTCAGTGACACTGGCGAAGAGGAAAAAGCAAACTGAGAAGAAGAGCAGATACGATTTACGGAGTGTAATTTTCTATCGCCGGTGCACTGAACAGCGTATACTGTGAATGCTGCACCGGCGCAGTTTCTGCCGGAATCAAAATTTATTTTTTATATCCGCGTGAAGAAGTTCGATGCAGAAGAAAGCCTGTCCGCGGGAAGTCTTTCTGAATCGCATATGCGGATGTCGCAAAAAATGCGGCATGGGGAAAAACGATGAAAACAGAAATTCTGAATGACAACTGGGAAATGAAAGTCATCGGCAAAAATGTCTATGACATCCCCGGGGATCCGATCAGCACGAAGGTTCCTTCCACTGTGTACGGGACACTCCTTGAGCACAGGCTGATGCCCGATCCTTTCTACCGGGACAATGAGCTTGACGCAACAAAGCTGATGGACAACGACTTCGAGTATACAAGGGATTTCACCGTGAGTGGGGAACTGCGCGCAAAGGACCGCGTATTTCTGAAGTTTGACGGCATTGACACACTTGCCGACATCTATCTCGGGGATACTCTTCTCGGCTCCGCGGACAATATGAACCGCATCTGGGAGTTTGATATCACGGATTTTATCCGCGGCGATGCAGAGGAGACGGTTTATCATCTCCGGGTGGTTCTTCACTCTCCGACAAAATTCATCAAAGATGCCTATGAAAAGGATCCGATCGGCGGCTCGGATGATGCAATGCCGGGCTTCCCGCACATCCGCAAGGCTGCCTGCATGTTCGGCTGGGACTGGGGTCCGCGCCTTCCCGATGCGGGACTTTTCCGCCCGGTCAGCCTGAACGCATACACGACGGCGAGGATTGAAAGCGTTCTCATCCGGCAGGTTCACCATGTGACCGGGAAAACGGTCCATGGGAATACGGTCGATTCCGTCACCCTTACAGCAGATGCGCATATCGAGTGGATGCCGGAAGCAGGCGGAAAGGCGGTGAAGGCCGTCTTCAAAGTGACTTCCCCGGAGGGAGAGACCTTCGTGAAGGCGAGCGATCCCGTGAAGATCGGCCGCCATACTGCGCCCTCCGACAACCTCACAGGACTTGATGAGCCGCTGCAGTCGGACCATGTGAAGGCGGAAGTAAGAATCGACGATCCGAAGCTCTGGTGGCCGAACGGATACGGCGATCAGACCCTGTATAAGGCGGAAGTTGTCCTTGTCCGCACGATGACGGTCAATACCGATCTGATTCCGGACGAAACCTTCGATCCGCATATGACGGATCAGCAGCCGGATCTCGATGACGGTGACAATATGCTGATCGGACAGGGCGGAAAGACGGTAGCTGTCATTGACAAGCAGGTGAAGAAGGTTCCGTCACGCAACTTTGCCTTCGAGGTGAATGGCCTTCAGATCTTCGCGATGGGCGGAGATTATATCCCGGAGGATAATGTTTTCCAGAGACTTTCCAGGGAGCGCTCGGATCTTCTTCTCAAGACGGCGCAGGAGTCGCATTATAACTGCATCCGTATCTGGGGCGGCGGTTATTTCCCGGATGATTATCTCTATGAGATCTGCGACGAGAGAGGAATTCTCATCTGGCAGGACTTCATGTTTGCCTGCGCAGCCTATGAGCTGAGCGATTCGTTCACTGCCAACATCACGGCGGAAATCCGCACGCAGATGAGAAGACTCCGCTCCCATCCGTGCATGGCTCTCTGGTGCGGGAACAATGAGACCGAGACGGAATTCGAGGTCCATTACGGACCGAAGACGCCCAAGCAGATGTATGACTACATCCGTATGTATGAAGAGATATTCCCGAAGGTTGTGAAGGCGGAAGACCCGGATGCATTCTACTGGCCGTCTTCTCCTTCCTCGGGCGGAAACTTCCACAACAGCAATGCGGAGAACGTCGGCGATGTCCATTACTGGGGCGTCTGGCACGGGAGCGAACCGTTCACGGCATACCGGAAGCATCACTATCGCTTCCTCTCCGAGTTCGGCTTCCAGTCCTTCCCGGCTGTGCAGACGATTGACAGGTTCACGGAACCCGGCGACCGCAATATTTTCTCCCGCGTCATGGAGATGCATCAGAGAAATACAGCGGCAAACGGAAAGATCCTGAATTATCTTTCCGCAACCTACCTTTATCCGAAGAGTTTTGACGATCTTGTGTACTGCTCGCAGCTGCTGCAGGCAGACGCGATCCGCTACGGCGTCGAGCATTTCCGCAGATTCCGCGGCACATGCATGGGCACCATTGTCTGGCAGCTCGACGACATCTGGCCGGTTGCGTCCTGGGCGAGCGTCGATTACTACGGAAACTGGAAGGCGCTCCAGTACGCGGAGAAACGGGCATTTGCGCCGGTCATGCTCTCCTGCGAGGAGCACGGGGAAATTGACCAGAAGCCGTTCCCGAATTCGCTTCCGCACCCGATTGATGTCAGCGCCGATCTGCATGTGGCCAATGAGACGGATAAACCGGTGAGTGGTACGGTCTTCTGGTCACTTCGCAGGCCGGATTCTTCGGTGGTGCGGGAAGGAAGTTTTGACGTGACCGCGCCGGCATATGGCGGTGTGTGGTGCCCGCACCTTGATTTCAACGATCAGGATCCGCTGGAGGTTCATCTGACCTATTCTCTCGAAGTGGACGGAAAAGTGGTGAGCCATGGCTCCTCGCTGTTCTGTGCGCCGAAGCACTATCACTTTGCAGATCCGAAGCTTTCGGTGAAGCGCGAGGGAAACACAGTGACCGTCACGAGTGCGGCATTTGCAAAGTGCGTCGATATCGAGATTCCGGAAGCCGTGCTCCGGCTTGACGAAAACTTCGTCGATCTCGAGGCGGG
>ONGY01000111.1 GCA_900317475.1 uncultured Lachnospiraceae bacterium
CGGAGACATTCGTGAACTTGTCCATCGGAAGAATCGCGCCGGAGATCATCGCGAACGGAACCGTGACATCCTCTTCTTTGCCGCCGACCTTCTCCTTCATTGTGGCTGTATTCTTATAGTCAAAACGAATCTTCACGTGTCCGCTCTTGCCCGCAAGATCCTCCGGACGGATGTCTTTTCCGTCGAGCTGATAGGACAAAGAGACCGTGACCGGAAGTGTTTTGTCGGTGGTTCCCTGATAATAGACATCGGCGCTCTCCGTCTCCCATGTGATCGTGCCATCGCTGTTCTCCGTGTAGGAGCCGTCGCCATTTACATTTACGATGTCTTTCAGATCGGTTTTATCGACAAGCGTCGCCGCGCCGTCCTTATTTTTGAGCTGGTCATTGACCGTGATATTCGTCGGATTTCCGGATGCGTCCGTCACGATGTAAACGGTCTCATCCTTTCCGGATTCACTGCTGTGAGACGGAGTCGCCTTTGCCTCCGACGCTGCCGCGTCCGCTTCCGCTTCCACCTCGGAAGCAGCGGCCGAAGCCTCTTCATTGGACTTGTCGGAAGCGGTCTGACCGCAGCCGAAAAGGGAGAAGCTCATTGTGACTGCGAGAAGTACACTGAGCACCTTCGCCTTTGCTTTATTTCCGACAACCAGATTCCATTTTTTCATAGATTCCTCCATGGCTCTAATGCGCCAAAACTGAATCAATCATTCGCGTTTTTCAAAGAGATGCATGATTTCAACTGTTCGCGTTTTTCTTTTCTGCGATACGTGCCTTCACCTTTTCCTTCGCTCTCGCCCTTGTGACACTCCGGTCAGCCATCGTGGTCTTCAGGATGACCTTGTCGAAAATCATCAGGAATCCCGGCAGCACGAAGATGACGCAGCCCATGCTGATCAGGGCGCCGCGCGCCATCATGATGCAGCGCCGCGCGCCATCATGATGCAGATGACGGAGATCAGGTCGATATTTGAATAAAGACCGACGCCGAAGGTCGCCGCAAAGAACGACAGAGCACTGACGAAGATTGACTTCGAACTCGTGCGGACTGCGATGCGGACAGCCTCATATTTGGACTGATTGTTGATTCGCCGCTCCCGGAGATACCGCGTCGTCTCGAGAATTGCGTAGTCGACCGTCGAGCCCAGCTGGATGGTTCCGATGACGATGCTCGCGATGAACGGGATCGAGGAGCCCATGTAGTAAGGCACGCCCATGTTGATCATGATGCCTCCCTCGATGACGGCGACCAGGATAATCGGCAGTGAGATCGAGCGGAACACCAGCGCGATGATGACGAAGATGATGCCGATGGAAACCGAGTTGACCATGATGATATCCCGGTTCGTGGTCTTGATCAGGTCATAGGTAGCAGGCGCCTCGCCGACAAGCATCGAATTAGCGTCGACATCCTTTGCCAGCGCCTTGATCGTGTCGCACTGTGCATTGACCTCATCGGAGGCAACCTGATAAGCCGAACCGACCAGAAGCACCTTCCAGTTCTCATTCTGCAAAGAGTCCATGAGATCATCCGGAATCATCGAATCCGGAATGCCTGCACCTTTTACTGTATCAATGCCAATGACGTAATTGACGCCGTCCACGCCCTTGATCTCATCGGCAAGTTTCTGTACATCCTTCGAGGGAGTTTTGGCGTCGAGCATGAGCATATCCGTCGTGCCCATGTCGAAGTCTTCCTCCTGCTTCTTGTTTGCGATGATCGACGGCAGGGAATCCGGCAGTGTGCGGTCAAGGTTGTAATAAACCTGCACATGATTGTTGCCGTAGATGCCGGGGATCACGAGCATGAAGAAGATGATGAGGAAAACCGGGAAGCGCTTTAGGACCCACTTGCCGAGTCCGTTGAATTCCGGAATCAATGCCCTGTGCCTTGTCTTCTGAAGGATCGGGTCGAAAATCAGGACCATAGAAGGCAGAACCGTGACACAGCAGATAACGCCGAAAAGAACGCCCTTTGACATACAAAGGCCGAGGTCCATGCCGAGTGTGTAGCTCATGAAGCACAGTGCGATGAAACCGGCAATGGTCGTGACCGAGCTTCCGACGACGGATGAGAACGTTGCGCTGATGGCCTGTGCCATGGCCTCCTCGCGTTCCAGCCCGTTGTCCAGCTGTTCCTCATAGCTGTGCCAGAGGAAAATCGAGTAGTCCATCGTGACGCCCAGCTGAAGAACGGCAGCGAGTGCCTTGGTCACATAGGAGATCGAGCCGAGGATAAAGTTTGTTCCGAGGTTATAGATGATCGCCATGCCGATGCTGGCCAGGAACAGGAACGGAACGAGGAACGAGTCCATCGAAATCATCAGGATGATGGTTGCAAAAATGACTGCAAGCATCACGTAAACCGGTGCTTCCTGGTCCGCCAGTTTCTGCGTGTCGATGAGGACCGGAGTAATGCCGGCGACAAAACAATTGACATCACACAGCGCGCGGATCTCACGGCAGGCCATGGTCGTCGTATCTGCGGCCGAAGTGTCATCATAGATGACAAACAGCATTGTCGCATCGCCGTTGTTGAATTTGTCGTATATGTCATCCGGAAGCATGTTCATCGGGATGGATGACCCAAACAGCGAATCGTACCAGAGGACTGTTTTGACGTGGTCAACCTTCTCCACTTTTGATTTCAGACTCGAGACCTGTTTGTCCGTCATGCCTTCGACGATGATTTCGGAAAATGCACCGGACCCGAATTCATCGACCATGATATTCTGGCCCTTCATCGTGTCGATGTCCTGCGGAAGGTAACTGAGCATATCGTAGTTAACCTTCGTCCGCGAATAACTGATCGCGGCCGGGAACACAAGCACCAGAGCGAGAATAAAGATCGGAATCCGCAGCTTTACGATTGCATGCGAAACCTTATTCATAATCGGAATCCGCAGCTTTACGATTGCATGCGAAACCTTATTCATACAACTCCTCCATTCTGTCTGTTGGTTAGCTTTTATGACTTTTAGTCATTTATTTTCAACGTGATATGTTCTATCATGTTTATGACTTTTGGTCAATTACTTTTTCAACTATTTAGAGAAATTTTACGAAGGGAAACCCAGGTTACCCGGATATAAACGGGCATAAACCGGGAACGCAGAACATTCATGAGCAAAACAGAGGGACTTTACAGAGCCGCGAAAACCTGTGATTTACGCCGATACTGAAGGTAGTCTGAGGATCACAGAGGCTGCAGCCAGCAGTTTCAGAAGTGATACCGGGAGGAAATCCGGAATGAAGGGTAAGACCGGCGGCAAAGCAGAACAGAATAAGAAGGCCAAGCGGGATGCGCTCACCAGCGCTGCATTTGAACTTTTCACCTCGCAGGGCATTAACAAGACGTCCATCGCGGACATCGCAAACAGAGCGAAGGTCGCCAAAGGCACCTTCTATCTTTATTTTTCCGATAAATATGACATCCGGAACTTTCTGATTTCTTCAAAGGCAGGTGTTATCTTCCGCCGAGCGGCTGAGGCGTACGAGAAGAATGGCGAAGATATGAGTTTTGAGGATGAGATCATCTTCTTTGTCTCGAACATCATCGATCAGTTCAGTGCAGACCCGTCGATCGTCCGTTTTCTCTCCAAGAACCTGAGCTGGGGAATCTTCAAGCATGACCTTAATACCGTTCCGATTCAGGCAAGCGACGGTATCGACTTCCACAAGATCTACATCGAGGCCGTGAACAATTCGAATGCCAAATACAAAGACCCGGAGGTCATGCTCTTCATGATCATCGAACTTGTCGGCTCATCCAGCTACAGTGCCATCCTCTTCAAGGAACCGAAGTCAATGCAGGACCTTAAGCCCTACCTGCTGGATGCCGTCCGAGGCATCATGCGGTCACAGGAAATACCGGAGAGTGCCTCATAAACTTACATGGGCAGCCATGAACTGCCCTTCCGGAATGAACTGCCCTTCCGGATTTACCGGATGGTTCCATTCATGATCTTCTCATATACCGCATCATGCGCGGCTTTCTCCGCCGCATCGTCGAGCGGCTCGAGTTCCGCGGTTCCATATTTCCGCAGGAGCGCCGTGCGGATCAGTTCATCCGCAAACTCCGGGTTCTTCGGAAGCGCCGGTCCGTGGCAGTAGGTTCCGTAAACATTCTTATAGCGGACACCTTCCGTGCCGTCCTCTCCATTGTTGCCGCTGCCGCGGATGATTCTGCCGAGAGGCTTCACCCCCTCGCCGAGCCGGGTTTTTCCGCTATGGTTTTCATACCCCACGACAATGCTGCCCCCGGACTCTTTCTCCAGCTGAAAGCAATAATTGTCGATCATACGGACATCTGCGCCCTTTGTGTAGAAATCGACTGCTCCGAGATATTTGCAGCGGACGCCTTCATGTGTCTCATAGTAATGACCGAGCATCTGATAGCCGCCGCAGATGGCAAGAAAAGTCTTTCCATCCTCAATCGCCGCCTTGATGTCTCTTCCCTTGCCGGTCCCGAGATCCTCCAGCAGAACCTCCTGTTCGAAATCCTGCCCTCCGCCTATGAAAAAGAGATCAAACTTCGTAAGGTCGGCCCTGTCGCCGATCCGAAGGAGCGTCACATTGCAGTCGATGCCGCGCCACTTCAGACGCTGCTCAAGGCAGCGGATATTGCCGCGGTCTCCGTATAGATTAAGCACCTCCGGGTAGAGGTGGCAGATATTGATTTCCATACATTCACCCTCGAAATCCTATTTCGGAATCAGACGGCCTTTCGCCTTCCGATTCTGCTCATCCGGTCAGACCTGTTTCTCCCAGAATTCCTTCTTGCCCGTCGCATCGCTGAGAATCTTGCGCAGTGCGAGCATCGAAGTGTAATTCGGCATCACGAAAACCGGAAGGCTTCCCTCGCGCATGGAGGCGAGCAGCTTTTCATTGTCCTTCTCCATCGTTACCTTTTTCTCATCAACGCCCGCATATTTCAGTCTGACTCTCAAATCCTCCGCCCGGTCTCCGGAGACGGTAATACTCTGTATGTGCGTATTTTCCGAGAGGCGTTCATAATCCGCATCCCAGATCCAGGAGATATCGTGCCCGTCCGCCGTCCTGTCGTTAAGGCAGATCACCAGGCGGAAATCCCCGTCGATTCTCGAGAGATAATCGATGGTCTGAGAGCATCCGGCCGGATTCTTCACAAGAATCATGCGGACAGGAACGGTTCCTGCAGTTTCAGAAGCTGCCGCTCCCTGCTGCGCCCGCTCTTTCGATGTCGCCGCCGGAAGATCGAACTTCTCCATTCTTCCGAATGAGCTGTGCACGGTGGAAAGCGAGTGGCAGATATCGTCCGCCTTTCCTCCGAACGTCACATAGGCCGCGATGGCACCGGCTGCATTGTAAAGGTTGTAAACTGCAGGAAGCCCGACGGTTACATCTCTCGTCGCATCTCCGATGCGGAAAGTAACTCTGCTTCCGTCCTCATCCATCCGATTGATCTTCTCAACCGCAAAGTCCGGTTTCATCCGGCTGTAACCGCACTTCGGACAGTAAAAACTGCCAAGATGCGCGTAGGTATAATAATGATATTTGTATTCCGTTCCGCACCGGATGCAGTGAAGCGCATCGGAGATCACGCGCGGGCTCTGGTCTCCCACCGGCATGTCGAGTCCAAACCAGACTTTCCTGTTCGGCGTATCAAGTCCCAGTGAAGATACCAGCGAATCATCCGCATTGAGCACCAGAACTGCGTCAGGGTCCTTTTCAACTCCCGTGCGGATCTGTTTTAACGTATTCATGACCTCGCCATAGCGGTCGAGCTGGTCGCGGAAGAGGTTGGTCACAAGGATAACCTTCGGATGAATCTCCGGAACTACCTGCTTGAGAGCGCCTTCATCGCACTCAATGACAGCGCACTTTTTCTTCGGCCGGCCGAGAAAATCCGCTGCACATGCGAACTCCGCCGTGACTCCGGAGAGGAGATTCGCGCCGGACTTATTCGCAAGCACGTCTTTTCCGGACTCTGTGAGTGCCGTCTCGAGCATGTTTGCCGTCGTCGTCTTTCCATTGGTACCGGTGACGACGATGATATCCATTCCCTCTGAAGTCGTCTCGAGGACCTGCTTTGAGAACTTCCGCGCCACCTTGCCGGGAAGGGCGGTCCCCCCTCCCCTGCCGGAGCGTCGAAGAAAAGCGCGCACCGCCTTGCAGGCAGCTACAGCCAT
>ONGY01000129.1:0-3057 GCA_900317475.1 uncultured Lachnospiraceae bacterium
CTGCTGCCCGTTTTTTCTTCCTTTGCGCTGGCATCAACGCTGTTGTCATCTGCTTCCTTCTCATGGTACTTGCGGAAGACCATGTGCATACAGGTGCCCTCGCCCTCGCGGCTGGTCGCCCAGATATATCCTCCGTGATCCTCGACAATTTTCTTCACGATGGAAAGTCCGATGCCGCTGCCCCCGGTCGCCGATGCTCTTGATGCGTCGGTCCGGTAGAAACGGTCGAAAATGTTCGGAAGGTCTCTTGCCGCAATACCCTTGCCGTTGTCCTCGATCTCGATGCGGACAGAATCCTGTTCATCGAGGATGCGGATATCAATCCGCTGTTTCGGCTTGTCCATGTATTTCACGCTGTTGCTGATGATATTATTTACAACGCGCTTGAGCTGCTCCGGGTCGGCGATAATCAATGTATCCGGCGACACCATATTCGTGTAGTTGAGGCTGATTCCTCTCGACTCCATATCCATTCCGATTTCTTCCACGCAGTCGCCGAAATAATCGGTGATATTGATCTTGCGGAAGTTGTACGGGATACGGTCATTGTCGATCTTGCTGTACAGCGTCAGCTCGTTGATCAGACGGTCCATGTCATTAGCCTTATTGTAGATCGTCTGCAGATATTTTTTCTGTTTTTCCGGTGTATTTGCAACACCGTCCATCAAGCCCTCGACGTAGCCCTTTACCGATGTAATCGGCGTCTTGAGGTCATGGGAAATATTGCGGATGAGCTCGCTGTTCGCCTTTTCCTGCTCCATCTTCTCGTCCGCCGATTCCTTCAGCCGCAGGCGCATGTCTTCGTAGCTGCGGTAGAGATCGCCGATCTCTCCCTTCTGGTCTGTCGGCAGCATGTAGTCAAAATCGCCGTCCTTGATTTTGGCCATTGCCACATCCAGGTCGTGAACGGGACGAAGGACACCGGAATTGATCCAGTGAATCAGAAGTGCCGCCGTCACTGCAAGGATGACAAGCATCGCAAAAAGCATCCGGATGACAAATCCGCCGGAGACCGCGGAAATATAGTGTGACAGAATGAAAACACTGCCCTTGTCCCCGTTCGAAAAGGTAAAGTCGAGCTGCCGGATGACATACTGCGAGTCCTCAATATACCAGCCGCCGTTTGAATCATCCGAGTTCTGCGTTACACCCTGATATAAGGGAAGATCCTTTCGGATCTTGGAAGCCGCAATCTCACTGTCTGTGTAATAGATGGAATCATTCCGCCGCACAATCAGAAAAGAACCCGACGGCTCGAGTTTTGACGAGAGAGAATTCAGATAATCCGTGCTCTCGAGCTTCCCCGGATCCGTCCGGATTGTCTCATAAATCTCGTCGTAGACTTTCCCGACCTTCTCGTTATTTGGCTCGAACAGGTCCTGAATATTCTCGAAATGGACTGTATTCGGCCCGTCGGCCTTGGACATATTGCTGCTGATCACGAAAAAACTGATGGCCGTCATCACAAGCGGCAGCACCAGAATGATCGCAAACGTAATTATCATTCTTTTACGAAAACTCATACGTTCCTGATACCCTTTTCCTGCCCCGGTATTTCTTCTCCGGGGGCGCTGGAGACATGATAACAGTATAGCATTTAAAAGGCGATTCCTCCGATGCCTTCTTCCTTTTCAGTGCCTTCTTCTCCTGATGACGTCACAATCCCGCGGCATTTCCCGTTTTTCCCCGGAACCTGTCCCGGGCCTTCTTCAAAACACGGTTTTCAAACGCAATTTCAAAATCAATCTTATACCCCGCTGCTGTCTCTTTCCCGCAAGAGATCCGCGGCCCCGTCAAAGGCCGCCTCTCTCTTCCCGGTTTAATTATGCGGAAACGGCATTTCTGCCTGATCCCATCAATTTATTACTGCTTGTTTCCAAAATAGCGGTTGTAAAGGCCCTGGAATGCCTTTCCATGACGAGCCTCATCACGTGCCATCTCATGAACGGTGTCATGGATTGCATCGAGATTTGCTGCCTTTGCTCTCTTGGCGAGGTCGACCTTACCTGCCGTAGCGCCGTTCTCAGCATCAATTCTCATCTCAAGATTCTTCTTGGTGGAATCCGTTACAACTTCGCCGAGCAGTTCAGCGAACTTTGCAGCATGCTCTGCTTCTTCATGCGCTGCCTTCTCATAGTAAAGGCCGACTTCCGGATATCCTTCACGGAATGCAACTCTGGACATTGCAAGATACATACCGACTTCAGAGCACTCACCGGTGAAGTTCGCGCGAAGATCCTCAAGGATGTCCTCGCTTACGCCCTTGGCTACGCCGACCACATGCTCAGCAGCCCAGGTCATTCCTTCCTCCTGCTTCGTGAACTTAGAAGCCGGAGCACCGCACTGCGGGCACTTCTCCGGAGCCTTATCACCTTCATAAACATAACCGCAAACCTGGCAAACCCATTTCATAATCTTTATTCTCCTTCTTTGAAAAAATGTTATTACTGTGCTGTATAAAATTTACTCGCCTGCTGCGGCTTTTTCCTCTACAAGACATTTCTCGCAGATGCCGTAGAAATAGGCGGTGTAACCTGTGATTTTCCCCGGAAAATGTTCCGATGCAATCGACTTGATCGAGCTGATGCTCTGCATCTTTATGTCCTCGACCCGTCCGCAACTGGTGCAGATGAAGTGATTGTGTTCGGATGTATCCGGGTCAAAGTGGACGATTCCGTCCCCGACCTCTACCGTACGGATCTTTCCCGTCTCCTTTAAAACCATGAGGTTCCGGTAAACCGTTCCAAGACTGATATTCGGAATTTGTTCCCGGACACCCATATAGACTGTCTCCGCGGTCGGATGGTCTTTTCGGTCTTTCAAAAAATCATATATGGCGTCGCGCTGCCTGCTGTGCTTCAGTGCCATGTCATATTTTCCTTTAACTCTTATTACTGACTCTTACGCGCTTGTAGAGCTGTTTCCTTCTTAATATCGATAATCATTATCAATATCATTATTATAGCGGATATTCTTCGCCTGTCAACCTCTTTTAAAATTTTTTTCTGCAGGTTTTTTCTGTATAATGTGGATGTACTTTACGCCGATGCCCCTTAG
>ONGY01000129.1:3140-5323 GCA_900317475.1 uncultured Lachnospiraceae bacterium
CGGGTTTTCAACAGTTGTAACTGAATAAAGCCAGGCATTAAATGCCTCCGAAGCCGCAGAAATGCGGCTTTTTTCATGCCCTCTTCCTGTCAAATTTTTATAAAAAGTTTGTTGTATAAGTTGTACGGTGTAGTACATTATGATATAATTGTACTATGAAACTTAACTTTGACAGGAAATCGAAAGACCCCACTTACTTCATCCAGATGGGCTACCGGAACGGGAAGAAAACATCCACCCGCAATGTCGCCCGCATCGGGAAGCACTCCGAACTGCTCGCGCAGGGGATAAAAGATCCCCTCGCCTATGCAAAGGAAAAGGTCGCGGAAGCAAACGAGGAACAGAAAAACGGCAGAGTCTCCATGGAGGTGAAACTGGACTTTGACGAAAAGGTCGTTTCCTCGGATGCGATGGCTTCCGCCTCTTCTTCCTCCAATGTCGGATATTTCTTCCTGCAGGCCGTCTATCATCAGCTTCACCTGGATGATTTCTTCCGCGATGTCACGAAGGACCGGAAGATCACGTTCGATCCGGATGAGGTCAACCGTTTTCTCACCTACGCGCGGATTCTCGACCCGGACTCCAAGCTCGGCACCTATGATCACCTGGACCATTACTATGAGCAGCCGTCCTTCGGATACCAGCACATCCTCCGCACGATGGACCTCCTCTCCGAGAACTATGACGCCTACATCGCTCATCTCTACGAGCAGAGCTGCCGCATCGTAAAGCGGAACCATTCCGTCTGCTACTTCGACTGCACGAATTATTATTTCGAGACGGAACAGGAAGATACTGAAGTGGATGAAGTGACGGGTGAGATCCTGAAGGGCTTCCGCAGGTACGGCCCCTCCAAGGAACACCGGCCAAACCCGCTTGTCGAGATGGGCCTTTTCATCGATTCCCAGGGGATTCCCATTTCCATGTGCATCGCCGGGGGATCGGACAGCGAGCAGACGCTCGCCATTCCCCTTGAAGAGAAGATCACAAAGATGTTCACCGGAAAGGGAAAAGAATTCATCTACTGCGCGGACGCCGGATTAAACTCGCTGGATATCCGGAAGTTCAACAGCATGGGAGGCCGTGCCTTCATCGTCACGCAGTCCGTAAAGAAGCTTTCCGATGTGATGAAGACGGCCGTTTTCAATGACATGGGATACCGCCTGCTCTCCACAGGAGAGAAAACCACCATCGACGGCATGAAGAGTTTTGACCGCTTCGATGAGAGGAACCTTTCTCTTTACAATGACCTTGCGTATAAACTCGTGTCCGCGGACCGTGCGGTCGATACCGGGCTTACGGAGATCGTCACGCTGAAGAATGGAAAGACACAGGAAGTGCAGTCAAAGGCGACCCTGAAGCAAACGATCATCGTAACCTTCTCCCGCAAGATGATGGAATACCAGCGGAGGGTCCGGAACAGCCAGATCCAGCGCGCGGAAAGGCTCCTGAAGGGACTGGACCCCGAAACATACAAAAAGGGGCCGAACGACATCACCCGCTTCATCCGAAGGACATCCAAAGAAGAAAGAAAAAAGGGAAGCGAGCCGGAATACGTTCTGGACAGGGACCGCATTGCGGAGGAAGAAAAATACGACGGCTACTACGCCATCGCGACCAACCTTGAGCAGGAGGAAGGGGAGCCCAGCCAGGATTATGTTCATGAAATCCTGGCTATCAACGGGCAGCGCTATAAGATCGAGGACTGCTTCCGGGTGATGAAGACAAACTTCTGCGCCCGGCCGGTGTTCCATCACACGAAGGAGCGGATCACCGCCCACTTCCTGATCTGCTATACCGCGCTTCTTGTGTACCGGCTGCTGGAAGCGCAGCTCGATGAATACGGGTCAAAACTGAAGAGTGGTGCAAAGCACTTCACAACCGAAAACATCATCGAGACACTGCGTCACATGGAAGTGGCGAACGTCCAGGATCTTTATTATCTCTCAACGTATAAGGGATCCCAGACGCTGAATGCTCTGAACGGCATTTATGACCTGAAGCTGGACCGGAAGTACTACCTGCCCAAAGAATTGAACAAAAAACTCAGAAGAATTCTGTGAGAAATTTCTTTTCAGAAGAAAGGCCCGATACAACATTCAAAAGAGATGACGATGCCCAGGAAACAGCGTAAAAACGCCATTCCTGGGCATTTATTATTCTCCAACTGTTGAAAACGAGAT
>ONGY01000110.1 GCA_900317475.1 uncultured Lachnospiraceae bacterium
AAGGATACCATTCCTTTTCCAGTCACCGGGATTATAAAGAAATTCAGTTTCTCTTCCGGCCACTGAGTATTACACAATATTATCCAACGGTTTCCGGGTGATGACAACCTGCCCGGCCTATTTTTCTCCCCGGGCATCCGGATTTCGGCCACTGCTTCAAACGCAGGGAGACATATGCCGTCCCACGGATTCCGGTCTCTCAGATTCCGCGGAGGTTTTGGCTGCACCTTGTCAGCTCGTCCTCCTCTTTTCGATAGTAAATGCCCATCGTGAGCGTAGATAAGGTCCACGTGATCGGATAAACCCAGTAGGTGAGGTAAATCGAATGGATGAAGAGACCGCCGACGGCGATGATAAGGATCCGGATCACACACCAGCAGACGAGGAAATCGATCATCGGAACATTCGCCTTTCCATATCCGCGCAGAATTGCCGCCATCAGATGCGAAAAGGAAACGAGGCAGAAAAACGGACAGACGATCCGTGCTCTCGCGACTCCGTAGGCAATGACTTCCGGATTGGAATTGAACGCCCCGATCAGCTGCGGCGCAAAAACATCCGTCAGTATGCCGATGACAACCGCCATGAGAATGCCCGTAAGGCCGCCGAACCGCACACCTTTCTTCACGCGTCCGGCCTCGCCGGCGCCGAGATTCTGCGAAACAAACGTCGTGAGCGCCATTGAAAAACTAGTGATCGGGATGAAGGCAAAGCCCTCGACTTTGGTGTATGCGCCGATGCCGGCCATGGCAAACTCTCCATACGCATTGATGTAGGATTGAATCACAACATTGGAGAACCCGATGATGGAATTCTGAAGTCCCGATGGAATACCAATGCGGATCATTCTTCCAAGAATGGGACGGTCAAAACGAATCGCACGGAGCCTGACCCGGATGGAAGAATCGGTCCGCATGAGCCGGATGAGTGACAAAATCGCTGAAAGCATCTGGGAAATGATCGTCGCCACTGCCGCGCCCGCTACGCCCATGCCGAACACCGCGATAAAAAGAAGATCAAGGACCACGTTCATGAGTGAAGAAAAAATAAGATAATACAGCGGATGCGTTGAGTCGCCTGCTGCCTGCAGTATCCCGACGAACGTATTGTACATGATCAGTCCGACGGAACCGGCAAAATAGATTCGAAGATACAGAATTGCCTCCGGCATGACTGAATCCGGCGTTCCCATCCACACAAGGAAGACCGGTGTTGCCAGAACACCGACGACAGTCATGGCCGCACTGATCACAAGACCCAGAGCGGTCGCCGTATGAACCGAGCGGGAGGTTCTCTCCTCATCCTTTGCGCCGATATAATGGGCGATCACAACACCCTCGCCGATGGCCATTCCGTTGAAAAATCCGATGAGAAGGAACACAAGATTTCCGGTGCCGGTCACAGCCGCAAGAGCCGAGCTCCCCACAAAATTTCCGACAATCAGCGAATCGACCGCATTGTACAGCTGCTGAAAAAGATTGCCTACTATCAGAGGCAGAGCATACCGGACCATTTTCTTCTGCACCGATCCGGTTGTCAGAAGATTTTTATCACCCGCACTCACACTGCCTGCTGCCTTCCCTGTTCGCACCGCCATGACTTAAGCCTCCACAGCTACATTATACTATTGCCGCCGGTCAGAAAATAATTAACTGCCGCCTCCGGCCCCGGAAAGAATGACGGTCGCTCCGGCCGTGAAACGAATCGGCAGCCGTCAGCCTGGCGGAACCTGCGCCCGCAGGCAAACTGCGAACCATACCATTATTTTCCCGACTGGTCTAAACTATATAGTAAGAGTCAGTACCCGGGCACTGAGAAAAGAGGAAATACCATGAGCGAATGGAAAATCCGGACCGCGGACCCTGACAGGGATGCAGAAGCGCTGGTTGAAATCTATCGTCCATATGTCGAGAAAACAGCCATCACATTTGAATATGTGACACCGTCTGTGGAGGAATTCCGGACGAGAATGAGACACACGCTGGTGAAATATCCGTATCTTGTCATCGAGAAAACCGGTGAAGATGAAAAGGACGGCACCGACGGAAAGAGCAGCGTCATCGGCGGATATGCCTATGTCTCACCGTTTGTCGGCCGCGAGGCATATCAATATTCTGTGGAGACATCCATTTATCTGAATCAGAATCTTCGCCATCAGGGACTCGGCGGGAAACTCTACCAGACGCTCGAAGACATTCTCAAGGAAATGTATATCTGCAATCTGAATGCATGCATCGGAGTGCCGAAGGAAGGAGAGACACTTCCATTTCTTGACGATAACAGCTGTGAATTCCATGCGCATCTCGGATATCGGACGGTCGGCCGTTTCCACAGCTGCGGCTATAAATTCGGCACGTGGCTCGACATGGTCTGGATGGAGAAAATGCTGCAGGATCACCCGGAACATCCTCCGGCGATTCTGCCCTACAGCGAAGTCCGAAACTCCCGTCCGGATATTCATTAACACGATGACGATTGTTGATCCCGGTCAGTGCGTCGGTATAAATGTCTTCTGAATACCTGAATGGAGATGATCAGGCAGATGAGCAGAACGGTGACATATAACGGCTGATACGCGCTGCTGAAAATACTCTTGTATTATTCCGCCTTTACCGGTCATGACTGTGTCTGACAGTGTATTCTAATACCGAATACGGACAAAGAATCCCGGGAGGGTCAGCCATGTCAGACCGTCTTATTTTTCATATTGACGTTAACAGCGCGTTCCTCTCCTGGACGTCTGTGCAGCGTCTCATGAAGGGGGAGAGCGACCTCCGCCTTATTCCGTCCGTCATCGGCGGCGATCCGACGAAGCGCACGAGCGTTGTCACGGCAAAATCCATTCCTGCAAAAAAGTACGGCATCCGGACCGGCGAGCCTGTTTCATCCGCCATCCAGAAATGCCCCGGCCTGTATATCGCCTCTTCCGATTTTTCCTGGTATCACACCTGCTCGGAGCGCTTCATCGAAATCTGCCGGAAATATGCGCCAAAACTCGAACAGTTTTCCATCGATGAGTGTTTTCTCGACATGACCGGAACCCACCTCATCTATCCGGATCCAGTAGCCACAGCCCACACCATCAAGGATGAAATCCGTGATACACTCGGTTTCACCGTCAACGTCGGCATCGGAAACAACAAGCTTCTTGCAAAAACAGCATCCGATTTTGAAAAGCCGGACAAGGTTCACACGCTCTACACAGAGGAAATTCCCACGAAAATGTGGCCCCTTCCGGTTTCCGATCTCCTCTTCGTCGGCAAGGCTTCAGCAGAGCTTCTTGAGAAGAACGGGATCAAAACCATCGGAGATCTTGCGGGGGCAGACGAGACCTGGCTTTCCGGACTCATCGGAAAGAAGGCAGCTGCGCAGTACATCCGGTTTGCAAACGGCATTGACGATTCACCGGTTCTGGAGCACCCGGAGGAGACAAAGGGATTTTCGGTCAGGGCAACACTGGAAGAAGACGTGACGGACCGGGAGACGGCGCATGCGATTCTCCGCGACCTTGCAGACAGTGTCAGCTCACGGATGCGTTTTGGCGGATGGAAGGCCTGCGGAATCGGCGTCCAGATACGTAGCGGGAATTATAGTGTGCGTATCAATCGCTCACACCAGAAAAAACTCGATATTGCAACCGATATTACAAGGGAAATCTATGAAACTGCCGCTGCCCTGTTTGATGAGCTTTGGGACGGAAGGACAGGGCTGCGCCTGATTGGTATCCAGCTTTTTTGTCTCACAAAAGAAGACACCGTCCAGACCGATCTCTTCGGCAATGACAGGAAACGCGAGAAAATGGAAAAAGCGGACCGGGCCCTCGATGCGATCCGGAAGAAATATGGCCTTTCTTCCGTAAGTCAGGGATTCCGAGGCGATAATACCCGGATCGGCCGGAAATATCGCGGAGAAATGGAAGAAAAAAACTGGAATTGAATCTGCCCGGGTTAATACTCGCCTTCAAACCCCTCATCGTAATAATCTATATCGTCAAAACTGTCAAACTCCTCGTCTCCCTCTTCATAGTCGGAGTCATCGGGATCGATATTGTCTTCGTCATCGTAGGAATAACTGTCGTTACTGCTGCCCGTACTGCCCGAATTCCTGGCGCGAGACTTCCGGAGGCGGTTTTTATATTCTTTTTCCGCCTTTTCCTTCGCAGCCTTCTCCTCCGCCTCCTGCTCCAGCTGCCGCATTTCATCTGCAGCTGTAATCCTGGCCATGTTCCGGCGGGGATCGGAAATGGGCAGTGCAAATTTCACATGAAAAAGACAGAGGAGACCGCAAATGACAGTTTCAGAAGCGAACCCGCATGTTCATTGCCATGCTGGAAGGTTAAGCATTGCGCCGCTTCATGGAGAACAGCTATGATAAGAGGCAGCAGCGAAAATAAATAGTCAGGCTTCGTACAAACACATGATAAATGGAAATGATTATCCGGCAGTTCATAAAAAGCCGGAGACGCCCGAGTCCTACAAGAGACTCGATATGCTCTGGGAGAGGTATCCGCAGTACCGCGTGAAGAAACCGGTTCCCGATATAAATGACCTGGTGCAGGAGCATGAATCCTGGCAGGAGGACTTCACAGACGAACTCCGGGATGAGTATCAGAAAAAGCAGTATGACCAGTTCCTCGTTCAGCTGTCCTGGGAGGACCTGCCGTACCGCCATGAGACAAGGGATCTGATCGAGTCCGCTTCTTTTGCATACGAAGAATCACAAAATCCATATGTAGAAAACTTCATGAACCAATTCACTGGTTTTGACACAGACCGAAAGGCGTACTTCCTTTTTCCGGAAAGCTTTTCCTCGCAGTTCATGGTGATGCTGGAAGTCTGCAGACGGGCGGAGGTCTTCCGCCCGATCCAAAATCTCTTTCCGGATGAGGACAGAGTTCACTATATTGCGGTATTCGACAAGCGGAACATGGATGATGTGCTCCTTATGTTTCATCTCGTCTATGGGAGCCTTTCCGAGGAGATGCCGGGAGGATACTCGCTGTACGATTATCCGTTTCCCTGGTACCAGAGTCATCTGCGGGAAAATGGCGTTGTACTGCGTTCGCCGTTCCTTCCGGACCGGACTGCAAAATATCAGGGAAGCCTGCCATACTGTTTCAATCCCGCCAAAACTGTTTATGTCCGGAGAAATATAGAACACGTACTGAAATGCGGATATATGAAATCCGAGCTTGAATTCTTCCTCTCGCTCACAAAGACAATGATGCCGTTCTTCCAGTGGTGGTATACCGATCTTGCGATGTACGAGTCAGAGGATGGGATCCGTTCGGACTGGCGTCTCGAACGGACGAGGATCCGGACCCGCCTTACCGCGGATGGCGTCATCCGGCCGAAATGGAAGCATGAATTATCTCTGTTTCAGGCGGTCCGTCAGCTGTTTCCGGACACGCTTTATCAATACCGCCCGGAATGGCTTGGAAGGCAGAGCCTGGATCTGTACATTCCTTCGCTGCAGACTGCCATCGAATATCAGGGAATCCAGCATTTCCTTCCAATTGACTTTTTTGGCGGGGATGAGGCACTGCAGCAGCGGCAAAACCTCGACCGTCAGAAAAAAGACCTCTGCAGACAAAACGAAGTAAAGCTCATTGAATGGCCGTACCGTATCGAACCGACAGAAGAGAACGTGCGGAAAACACTGATTCCGGATTCTGAGAGTGATCAATGAGCGCCAGTGTCTCTCTTCCCTGTTCTCTCTCTTTACGCATTCTGCTTTTGATACTTATACCTCGCTGAGGCAAAATCCGCGGATGCGGTTTTGCCGAATGCGGCAGCCGGTGCTTCAGCACCGATGCTGCAGTTTGAAAGTC
>ONGY01000109.1 GCA_900317475.1 uncultured Lachnospiraceae bacterium
ATGCGATACTTTCTGTTTTCCGGAACCTCAAAGTGCACCCTGCAGCTTGTCTGAATGTCGTAGTAATGAAGAATCGCGGAATCATCCGCCGTGTGTCCGCAGACCTCCGTCTCACAGGCAAAGAACCGCGCCGCCTCTTCTTCGGACATCTGGAGAACGCTTCTTACAAAGAAACGGAAATCCGGATCAAACGCATCGATTGCCTTCGCACGCTCCTCTTCCGGCAGCTTCTTCATCGCAATAATCTTTGAAAACAGCGTTTCCTGCGGCTCCAGCGGCGCCGGAAGCGATTCAAGTATCCCGCGGAGAAAAGCAATACGCGAAGGGCTCTCTCCCACAAGCTTTCCGCCCTTGGCCCACCAGACGATCTGCCTTTCATCCGGGAAAAACGTCTCGCCGTGTGTGCAGGATGCGCCGCGCACCATGGCTCTCCAGAACCTTGCCGTCATCTCCTCTCCCGAGATCGCGCCCCACGCGTCCGGGAGATTTCCCTCATAACAGCATTCGTCGATGCTGACCGGCTTACCATAGCACTCCTGCATCTCCGGAATCCGTGTAAACTGCTTTGTCTGCCAGGACATGTGGGTGATATTTGCCCGCGACACATCATACGGGTGGAAGCACTGATGGCAGCTGATCAGATGATGATACGGATCATTCTCTGCGAGAAATTCCTCGATACCGTGCCAGTCATCCAGAGTTTTGGCAGCGCAGAGATCATACTCATTCGCCATACTCCACCACATCTTCGGGAAGGCCGCGAAGCGCCGGAGGAGATAATCAAGATACGTCAGGTTGTCTTCCAGCGGCATCGAGGCAAATCCCCAATGGTCGTACGGATGAAACAAAATGAGGTCAACCTCGATGCCAATCTCAAAGAGCTGATGCAGACGCTTCTCGAAAGCATCCCAGAACGCAAAACACGGGTGATCCGGATCCCAGCTTCCGTCCGGACGCTTTCCGAATGCGTAATACTTCGGGTCGTTGTTATTATAGAGATAGTGCTTCGGGAAAACGCACATGCGGATCTTGTTGAACGGCGCATGGCGCAGCGTCTCGATGGTCTCGTTCATGAGTTCATCGGTCTGGTGCGCAAACGCATAGACCGTTGTTCCGAATCCATAATACGGCGTTCCATCCTCGTAATAAAAGTGAATTCCCTTCGCGCGGACGATGCCGTGGTTCCCTGCTGCCGCGGGAAGAGCCGTAAACGTCCCTCTGTCCGAGATTTTCCCGCCGAAGCCCTTCACCGTATAGTGATACTCACCCGCTGACTCCGGAAGAAAACGGACCTTATAAATTCCTCTGCCAGTACCAGAGATATCCGCCCAGTGATCCTTCTCTCCAAAGGTCCCCTCTCCAGGCGTTCCCTTTCCAGCGTAAAAACCTTTGACTCTCCAGGTTTTCTTCTCAGTGCTTTTCTGCCCCGTGCTGTCCCGTCCAGTACAGACCTGTTCCGTGCTTCGCTCATCCAGGACAAACTCTGCCTCCAGATCAACGACAGCCTCGCTCCCCACTGGCGCATCCGCCAGGTACGTGAGCTCCAGAGTTTCATACTGCTTTACATTCATTCTGATACCCCTTACTTCTGCTTCGCGTCCGCCTTCGAAGTTTTGACGGAGAGCTGGAGGAAGATGAATCCCAGCACGAACAGGACTGCAAGTGTGGATACCGCAATATTGACACTGCCTGTAAGGCTGACCGTAATTCCGATCAGCATCGTGCCGACGAAAGAAGCACCCTTGCCGCAGATATCATAGATTCCGAAATACTCACCGGACGACTCCTGCGGGATGATGGATGCGAAATACGATCTCGACAGCGCCTGAATCGCGCCTTGGAACATGCCGACCATGAACGCCATAATGCCGAACTGCCAGAGTGAATGCATGAAAAGCGCAAAAATCGCAACTGCAAAATATCCAAGAATGCAGACAGAGATGAGTTTTATCGAATCATATTTCTCCGAGAGTTTTCCAAACAGCGTCGCAAAAGCAAATGCGACCACCTGCGTCAGAAGGAGCACCACCAGAAGTCCCATATCACCGAGATTGAGCGCAGAGCCGATGGCGACCGCCTCATCGATGATGGTGTAGACTCCGTCGATATAGAAAAAGAATGCAATGAGGAAAAAGAGAACATTCTTATGATCGCGATACATGTGCGCGACCGTGTTCCCGATGCGCTTCATGCTCTCCCCAAAAGCTTTTCCGCTCTGCTCAACATAATTTCTCTGCTCATAACGCTTCAGCAGCGGCACCGTAACAAGAAGCCACCACAGGCCGGCCACGATGAACGCAAGCGCAATCGAAAGCTTCATGTTCATGTAGCCGAAAAGGCCTAGTGCGTAGAACGCCAGCGCGATGATAAACGGAATGCAGGAACCGATGTAACCGAAAGCGTAACCACCCGAGGAAATAACATCCATCCTCTCAGGCGTGGTGACATCTCCGATCATCGAATCATACAGCACAAGCGAAAGCTGATAACAGGATTTGGCGATGATGAAGACCGCGATGTAGAGCCTCCAGTCGGGGACGATGCCCATCAGGATGCAGGTCGCAACGCCGACCAGCAGGAAGCCTGTGAACATCGGCTTGCGGAAATTCTTATGATCCGAAATGGCCCCGAGAATCGGCCCGAGAAGAGCCACAATAATTGTGACCGCGCTGACAGCGTAACTCCAGTCCGCCAGATAAGTCGAACTGTCCATCGCGGATTCTGCGGCCAGAGATTTAAACCAGATCGGGATGAGCGTCGAAACCATCATTGTAAAAATCGAGTTTCCTACGTCATACAGAACCCATGCCCTCTCGAGCTTCGTCATTTTCTTGAACATTGAAAAATCCCCCTCTTCCCGGATGCGGCGCCGCGTGGCTCTGTTCTGCGGACGCTTTCGCCGCAATCTCCGTCTGTCCTGCAGTCTCCTTCGCTTTCTGCAGGCGGAACTTTGTTTTATTGTCCGTTACGGTTCTATATCACTTTGTCCAGGTTCCAGTCCATTACTTGCCGGCAAAAACTTCGTGTTACTCCTTATTGACCTCTATTCCGCGGTCCGGGAAGTTTCCGATGACCGCATTCACGCCCCACTTCTTCATGCGCCGGATGTCTTCCTTTGTGTTGACTGTCCAGACATTCACGCCGATCCCGTTCTGCGAGCAGTTCTTCACCTGTTCTTCCGTGAGCGGGAACTTCTTTCCGTCCACAGAGCCGTCAAAATTCGGATGATAATACTC
>ONGY01000108.1 GCA_900317475.1 uncultured Lachnospiraceae bacterium
AATCTGCGTCTGCTGCGGATACCCCAGGAGAAGATCATGCAAATCAGGACCATATCAGAAGAATTGAAAAAAGAATATGGTCAGAAGATATACAAGCTGTCCCTATCCTCCGGCTGCAGCTGTCCGAACCGGGACGGCACGATCGGAACCGGAGGCTGCACGTTCTGTTCGGAGGGAGGTTCCGGCGACTTTGCAGCGCCTTTTCTGCCGATCGACGAGCAGATCCGCCTTGCCAGGGCACGTGTCGACCGGAAAATTCCGGCGTCCATTCCAGAGGAGAAACGCCGTTATATTGCCTATTTTCAGTCTTACACGAATACGTACGGAGACCCGGCGCGTCTGCGGGCTCTGTACATGGAAACAATAAAGCGCCCGGAAATCGCGGTACTCTCGATCGGAACCCGCCCGGACTGTCTTCCGGACGAAATCATCCGGATGCTCACCGAGCTTTCATTGATAAAACCCGTATGGGTCGAGCTTGGGCTGCAGACGATTCATGAGAAGACGGCGCAGAGAATTCACAGAGGTTATTCACTTCCGGTTTTTGAGGAAGCCATGAGAAAGCTGAAGGCAGCAGGGCTGAAGGTCATCGTCCATGTAATCCTCGGGCTCCCTCTGGAAAGTCATGAGGACATGTATGAGACAGTACGGTATCTTTCAGACATGCAGCCAAAACCCGACGGAATCAAGCTTCAGCTTCTGCATGTGCTGAAGGGTACGAAGCTTGCCGGGGAATATGAGAAAACTCCGTTTCACATCATGACACTTGAGGAATATACGGAGGTTATAGTGCACTGCCTTCAAATTCTTCCCCCGGAGATCGTCATACACCGCATCACCGGCGATGGACCGAAAAAACTCCTGATTGAGCCGCAGTGGAGTGCGGATAAGAAAAAGGTTCTGAATACACTGAACAGAGCCATCCGGGATGCAGAAAGGTGATGGTCTGATGTATACTTACCGGCGCAGTGGGGGGCAGGAAAGGGATTCCGCGATCGTCGATTATTACGATGTGAATGAATCCATAAAAAATCAAAGATTCCATTGTTGGTGTCTTTCAGGTAAAAACGGGAAAGCGAGGAGAAGATTATGAAAAAGTCATTACTCAGTGTAGTTCTTGCATCTGCGATAACAGCAGCGGTCCTGTCCGGCTGCGGTTCATCGGATGCTTCGGCGGAAAGTTCCGCCGCCCAGAGCGTTTCATCCGTGAGCGATGCGGCAGCAGAGGAAACTTCCGGAGCTTCTGCAGCGGTTTTTGGTGATTCGGAGACTTCTGCGGCGGATTCCGCTGTTTCAGCATCATCCGGGCAGGCTTCTTCCGAAGCGGACGGAGCCTTCACGGATCCGGCCGGCAATGAAATAACCCTTCCGGACGAGGTCAACTCAATTGTTTCGATGGCGCCGTCCAACACACGTATCCTGATCGATCTCGGGCTGGCCGATAAAATCACGGCATGCGATACTTACTCCGAGATGTATTACGGGGACCAGCTGACAGAAGATATCCCGACCATTGATATGATGCAGCCGGATCAGGAGCAGATCGCAGCGCTGAATCCGGATCTGGTTCTTACGACGGGAATGAGCTATTCGCAGGGCGATGATGTTTATGCATCGGTCCGCGAGGCCGGTGTGTGCGTCGCAGACATTCCGACCGCAGAAACTCTTGCGGAAATCGGCAGTGATATTGAGTTCATCGGCAAATGCACGGGGGAAGAAGAAAAGGCAGAGAATATTGTGTCTGAGATGAACGACAGCATCAATAAAATGAAAGAGCTTGGCTCGACGATCGATGTCGGCCCGTTAAAATCGGTACTTCTGGTGACAAGCACGCCGACTGCAGATTATCCGACGATTTATGCGGCAGGCTCCGACACGTATATTGATGAGATCATCACCGACCTCGGCTGCATCAACGCGGCAGCGACGGATTCCGGTGAACAGTGGCCGGCTCTCACCCGGATGTCATCATTTCCACGGATACATATACGGAAAATGTAGTCGATACCTGGCTTTCGATGGAAGGCTGGGAGAATGTGAATGCGATCAAGAATAAGGAAGTTTATCTTCTGAAATACAGCAATGAACTCAACCAGCCGAACCAGCACGTCGTCAGCGCGATGGTGGAAATGGCGAAGGATATTTACCCGGACGTTTACAAGGATCTCGAAGATCCGTTTGACGGGACAGCTTCGGAATCCGAGGAGAACTGACCTAAAATGAATGTGTGACGGAACCGAAGCAGAAGCAGGGCGGACAGGCAGACTGGCAGACAGTCGGCCGCCAGAGAAAAATTAACATTCCCCGCGCAGGTGCTGTAAGAGCGCGGCACGGGGGATCCATAAGTAATATCTCTTGGAGGTAATAGCCACCTGAGACAGCGGCTTATAAAAATGGATAAGGAAAATCAGAATCATTCAGTGCAGGCTGTCAGGGATCACGGCCGCGGCAGAGCGGCGGCCGTGACTATTACTGTGTGCATCTCCGTTTTTCTTGTTCTTCTCTGTATAAGCATCGGGAGCGTGTCCATTTCGTTAAGGGACATACTCTCGATTTTTTATGGCGTAGTTTCAGGAAAAGGGGTTCCGGACTCGGTTCCTGTTCAGACGGTATCTATCTTCTGGAATATCCGGATGCCAAGAGTTTTGACGGCGTTCCTTGTGGGAGGTGCCCTGTCGGTATCGGGCGCGATCATGCAGGCCGTCCTGCAGAACCCGCTCGCCTCATCCTATACGCTCGGCGTCTCGAGCGGTGCTTCACTGGGCGCGGCTATCGTCATTGCTTTCCAGCTGACGATCCCGTTTCTCGGACAGTTCACGCTCCCCGCATTCGGTTTTATCATGGGGCTTGGGACGGTACTCATCGTATTGGCACTTTCTTCTGCAGTCGACCGGAACCTGCACACGCAGACCGTCATTCTGATCGGCATGGTGATCTCGCTCTTCGTCAATGCGATGATGACGCTGGTTTCCACGTTTGCGCAGGAACATGCACAACAGCTGCTGATCTGGACGATGGGATCCTTTAATGCAAAACGTTGGTATCACGTAAAGATTCTTTTTTCGGTGAGTGCTGCGGGGCTGATCCTCACGATGCTGTTCACGCGCGCCCTCGATGTGATGTCGTTTGGCGATGAGCAGGCCTATTCGATCGGCGTCAATGTAAAGCGCGACAAGAAAATCCTGCTTGTACTTGCCGCGCTCATGACCGGCGTCTCAGTGTGTTTCACGGGCACGATCGGCTTCATTGATCTCGTCACGCCGCATGCCGTGCGGAAGATTTTCGGCGCGCGGCACTGCCTTGTCATTCCGATGTCTTTTGTTCTCGGCGGTGCGTTCATGGCAGTCTGCGACATGGTTTCGAGGACCGTCGCAGCCCCGGTTGAAATTCCGGTCGGAGCGGTTACGGCGCTGATCGGCGCGCCATTCTTTGTGATTCTGTTTCTCAGAGGGCGGAAACAGGGATGAACGTGGTGGCCTCAGAGCCCAAGGATCATGCGAATGCAAACCAAAGGCGGTAAGCAGATACTTCAATAGAGTGATTTCATGAGTATCAAAGAAATTTAAGAAATCAAAGAAAGAACAGCAGTGAAAAAGGAAAGTGAAGCAGCCAATAGAATATCGAATGTAATATCGAATGTTTCCCTGAAGTCGGCAGATGTTTTTGCTGCGCCTGCGGGTGGTTTCCAAATGCAGTCGCCTGCAGATGTCTCCCGGAAACCTGCTATTGTCTGTGAAGAAGTTTCCGCAGGGTATGGCAGCGGGAAGAAGGAAAAAGAGATTCTTCACAGCCTTTCGTTCACAATAAAAGAAGGGCAGTGCTGCGCGCTTCTGGGCCAGCAAAACAACGCTGCTGCGAACTTTAACTGGGCTTTTGCCTTATAACGGAGAAATCCGTATTTGCGGAGAAAATCTGAGAAAGATGAATCGGAAGCAGATCGCGGAGAAAATGGCGATGCTCACACAGCTCTCCGAAGTCTATTTTTCATTCACTGTCCGCGAGACCGTTGAGATGGGCCGTTATGTGCGCGGTATTCATTCTTCGCACGACCGGGAGAAGATCGATGAGTGCCTGGAGCTGACTGGGCTTGAGGATATGGAAGACAAGCAGATCGGTGAGCTGTCCGGAGGCCAGATGCAGCGCGTGTTTCTTGCAAGAACGATTGCACAGGAAACACCGATTATTCTTCTCGATGAGCCGATGAATCACCTCGATCTCCGCTATCAGGTCCGCCTCATGGAGTATCTTGAAACCTGGGCAAAAGGCGAAACCGCGCTGCCGGACGGAAGGACATACCGCAATACCCTGATCGGCGTTTGTCACGACATTACAATGGCGGCCGGGATCTCGGATTATCTTATTTTCATCCGGGAAGGACGAATTGCGGCGATGGGGGACAAGAGAGAAGTTTTGACGAGGGATGTCCTGAAGAGTGTCTACGGGATTGATGTGGCGGAGTACATGAAGCGCGGGCAGGCAGTACAGAATGAGCTGCTTTTTGGAAAAGAGGATTAGAGGATTTAAGCAGAAACAGCCGCCGCGGGAGGTGTGTAGACGCGGGGGACAGCTTATAATACTTGAAGAGCGGAAAGTGCTGTACGAGCGGAAAGCACGGAAAGAGCAGTAAGAACTAAGAGCGGTATGAGCAGTATGGTAACGCTAAAAAACAGACAGGTGTGTAAAAGGTTATGAACAGACAGGGGTCAGGAAAGCAGTCGGTTTTCTCCGACAGGGAATTTAATCACAAGTTGTTTACGCTTGCATTACCGATGTCACTGCAAAGCCTTATGCTTTCGGCGGTTGCGGCGTGCGACGCAATCATGCTTGGCAGGCTGGATCAGAATTCCATGTCAGCGGTATCGCTTGCCGGGCAGATTCAGTTCATCCAGAACATTTTCCTTTGGGCTGCAACGGGAGCAGCCTCAGTTCTTGGTGCCCAATATTGGGGCAAGGGCGACAGGAAGGCAATGGATGATATTTTTGGGATCTGCATCCGGATCACCATGGTCATTTCATTTCTGTTCTGGGCCGGATGCCTTTTCATCCCGGAAAATCTGATGATGATCTACACGAACGAGCCGGAGCTGATCCGGATCGGAGCGACGTACCTGCGCATCACCGGCTGGTCCTATCTTCTCACTGGGATTTCCGAGACATACCTCACTCTGCTCAAGGTCACGGATCACGTGACCATGGGAGCGGTGATCAGCTCTTCCGCTGTTGTCTTCAACATTTTCTTCAACGCGATTTTCATCTTCGGGCTGCTCGGGCTGCCCGCCATGGGAGTGCGCGGAGCCGCGGCCGCAACGCTGCTGTCGCGAATCATCCAGGTTATCTGGGCCATCGGCATTACATTCCGCCAAGGGTATCTGGGAATTTCGTTTCACGGACTTTTCTCGCACAACAAGCTTATTTTCCGTGACTTTTTTAAGTGCGGGGTGCCGATTCTGTGCAGCGGTGCGCTGTGGGGCATTGGATTTTCTTCTTACACGGCAATTCTCGGACATCTTGGGACAGACGCGGCGGCTGCCAATTCCGTTTCATCGGTCATCCGTGATCTTTTCTGCTGCCTGTGCAACGGAATTGCAAGCGGCGGCGGGATTCTCATCGGGAATGAGCTGGGTGCCGGAAAAACTGAGAAAGGCCGGGATTATGGGCATCGTCTTTCGGTGATTGCCGTTTACATTGGGATCCTGACTTGTCTCCTTGTTTTGGCGGTGACACCGCTCGTGCTCTGGTTCTACGTACTCACACCGGAGGCCGAGCATCTGCTCACGCAGATGATGATTATTCTTGCCGTGTACATGATCGGAAGATGCGTCAATACCATCGTCATCAACGGGATTTTCTATGCCGGCGGCGACATTATGTTTGACGCCTATAGTCTTGCCGTGACGATGTGGGGCGTTGCGATCCCGGTCGCGCTGCTCGGCGCATTCGTGTTCCACTGGCCGGTGCCGGTAGTTTTTGCGTGCACGTGTCTTGATGAGGTCGGAAAAATCCCCTGGGTCTATGCACATTATCATAAATACAAGTGGGTGAAGGACCTGACGCACGGCCGGGATGCACAGGAGCAGAGCTAAAACTCGGGCACAGTCAAGGCGCGCACGGAATATTTGAATTGCGCTGATCAGAATTGCCGAAGACCAGAATAACCGCAAATTAGTATTGCTGCAGACCGAATTTCTGCAGTTAGTGTTGCTGCTGAAAAGACTTATTTTCAAATCGATTGGAGAAAAATTATGTTTGTTGAATTGCTGAAAGAGGGCACCTCGCCTTATCAGGTGACGGCATTTATTAAAGACAAGCTGCAGGAAAACGCAGCATCGGTCGGCAGGTTTGAAGAGCTGCGGATGGACAGTCCGTGGAAGCTCTCTTTCGGGCGGAATTATTTCATTGACTTGAAATCGAGCATTATTGCATTTCGCCTTCCTGAGTCAGAAAAGGAGATGCTGCCGGAAGACGGGCATCCATCCATCCGTATTACGGCATGTCACACGGATTTCCCCGGGTTCCGGATTAAATCGGACCCGGACATGAAAGAGGGGGATTATGGGAAAATCGACACGGAGGTCTATGGTGGACCAATCGAGTCAACGTGGCTCGACCGGCCTCTGGGCGTATCCGGAATCGTGGCAGCCGCATCAGAAGATCCTTTTGCGCCGCGGATTGTCCCCTATGACAGCCGCCGGGCACTTTTCACAATCCCGAACCTTGCCATCCATATGGACCGGGAAACGAACAACGGAAAAACATTCAACCGCCAGACTCAGCTCATCCCGATCTTCACTGCGGACGCGAAGGGTGGAGATTTCCGCGAGTTTCTTGCGTCGGAACTCGGCGTCGGAAAGGAAGAAATTCTGTCCTGGGATTTGACGGTATACAATGCAGATGCGCCGGAACTTCTGGGAAGAGATTCCGACATCCTGTCCTCTCCGCGTATCGACAATCTCAGTTCCGTGGCTGCATGAATCGCCGCCTTCTTCAATCATGAGGAAATCGGAAGCAGGACAGGCGTCGGGGCCGATTCGAATCTTCTTTCGGACGTAATCACAAGAATTTATGAATCACTTGGGCTCTGCGAAGAGGAGCGGATTCGTGCAGTCTACGGAGGCTTTCTTCTGTCCGTCGATGTCGCACATGCCTTTCACCCGAACTATGCAGAGAAGGCGGATCCGGTAAACCGGCCGATCATCAATCATGGTTTTGCCGTCAAACAGGCTTTCTCGCAGTCCTATGCGACACAGCCGGAGGCCGTAAGCGCGGTCCGCGCGATCTGCGGCCGGAACGGGATTCCATGCCAGAATTATTTTAACCGCTCGGACATTCCGGGCGGACACACGCTCGGCGTTTTCGTCGAATCCCGTCTTCCGATGAGAGCGGCCGATATCGGTCTGCCGATCCTCGCGATGCATTCTGCGCGGGAGACGTGCGGTATGAGGGACTATAGTGCGATGGAGCAATTCATCGAGGCTTTTTATAAAGAGAAGGCATGACCGAAAGAACGTATCGCGAAGAAATTTTTCGCTTCGTAAAGAATGAATATGGCACTGAGCCGGAGTTCCCCTTCCGGGACAAGCCGGACTGGGCGGTCCTCCGCCATTCAGACAATCGCAAATGGTATGCGGTAGTGATGAGAGTCCCGAGGAGAACAATAGGGATCGACGATTCGGGCGTTGATGCCTATGGCGCCGGCGTACGAGACGTTGATGTCCCCGGTGCCGATGCTTTTGGAACCGATGATTCCGGCGAAACGGACATTATCAATGTCAGGATCTTGAGAACCTGATCGGACAGAGTTTTGACGGAACTGCGGGGAATAACAGCGCGGCCAGAGGAAGCGCCGGTGCCGCGCGGGGGCCGAAGAACTGGCTTATTCCCGCTGCAGTGGCATATGCCGACCCGATGCACTTCTGGGATGATGGAGATGTCATCACATGGACGCAGAGCAGCCGTGTGCAGCCTGGCGATCTTGTGTTCATCTACGCGGGCGTGCCGATCGGTGCGATCCTCTACCGGACGCGCGCAATTGAGACAGATCTTCCGGCAGGGGAGAGAATGCGTGAGGATTTCGCAAGCGGGAAGATGATGCGCCTGGAGCTTGAAAAAAGCTACGGGACGGAAAAGTTTTCGCGGACTTACCTTACCGAACAGTATGGAATCAGGGCAGTGCGGGGCCCGCGATACGTTCCGGACAAACTGTTCCGCGAGCTGATGAAGGACGGCTGACGGAAGAAGAGCTGATGTACTCTGGAATAATGGCGGAGCGGGATCAGGCGGAGTCTGCAATCCCAATGTAAAGTCCCAATGTAAAGATGCATTATTTATTCACGAGTATCGACTTTGCTTTGCGTTGATTTTGTGATGAAATTTGACTCTTCTGACCCACGGTGATGCCAGAAGAGTCTTAAAAATCAGAATTTTTGGAAAAGAGGAGAATTTGTCAGATGAAATTGAAAAAGATAGAACACGATCTGACTGTTTGTAAGGTGCAGAATGTCTCAGACATAGACATGACATCGGAATTCTATTTTATTGGAAAAACAGATGAAGAGATTTCCTTAGTCTGTAAAACGGAAGATACCCCTTCCAGGACTGTTGAGCGGGATGACGGATGGAAAGGGTTTCGCATTCAGGGAACACTGGATTTTTCTTTGATTGGAATTCTGTCAAAACTGTCGGGGATTCTTGCTGATCATAAAATAGGCATCTTTGCGGTTTCCACGTATAATACGGATTATATCCTCGTAAAGGAAGAAAATTTTGCAAGGGCATTGAAGATCCTGGCATCGGAAGGATATACCATTACATAAATCCCGGCTGCGGGGCATTTAGGATTAGTCCCGTCTCGGTCGCTCAGACGTACCGACCGTATAGCCATATCGACCTTAAAGAACGGAAACGGTGCAGACGTCAGGGCTGCGACCGGTTCAGCACAGGATCCTTTTTTGTATCACAGGATCCTTTTTTGTATAGTGCCGAAGCAGGGCAACTGCAAGGAGAGCCGTGAGCACATCGGAAACGGGCTGCGATGCGAGTACGCCGTAATAGCCGAATGCCGCAGAGAGAACCTGCAGGACAATGAGAAGGAACACGCCCTGCCGGCCTACCGAGAGCAGAAGTGCACCGAGTCCTTTGCCGATGGACTGGAATACGCAGGTGATGACCAGCACAATCCCCTGAAACAGCATTCCGCACTGCAGGACCCGCAGCATCTCGGTTCCGTAGCTTACGATCGAAGGTAGGCGTATCCGATGAGCGGCTGAGCGCCAAAACCAAAGCCGACCATGACCATGATGGTGATCATGTTGACCTTGTTCGCAATGCCGAGCGCAGCCACCGCGTCCGTTCCCCAGGGAAGAATCGAGCGGTTGAGCAGTGTTCCGGCAAAACTTGACATAAGATTGGTGAGAGCGCCGGGAATGCCGATTTTCAGCACGCCGAGGATGTCCGAACCGGGGATTTTCATAAGGCGCGGGTCAATCGACATCCGCCTGCTCTTTTTCAAGATGAAAATTACATAGTAAATGTCGGTCGAGATATTCCCGATCACCGTCGCAATCGCGGCTCCTGCGGCACCGAGTCCGAAAGTGAAAATGAGCAGCGGGTCAAGCACAATGTTGACGATGGCACCAATGATGGTTCCAACAAGCGAGGCATTGGTAAAGCCTTCCGCCCGCAGAGTGTTGTTCGGAACGAGCGGAAAAATCATGAACGGAGCGCCCAGAGCAATGTAGAAATAGTAATCCCGGGCGTACGCACGGGTTTCTTCGGTGACACCAAGCAGCGTGAGAACGGGTCCCTGGAACGCAGTCATCAGAACGG
>ONGY01000106.1:0-1892 GCA_900317475.1 uncultured Lachnospiraceae bacterium
CTTGCCATATAGTCTCCGCGCAGCACGCTAAGACGTTCATTCTTAACACCCGAGTAAGTATCCGACAGCACCAGACCGATCTGCATCAGTTCGGCTCCGGAAGCGCACATCACTCCGATGCCAAAGTCAGCTTCCGCATGGGCACCGGCGCTGCTCTGCAGTGCCGCGCCATCAGACTCCGTCTGCACCGGCGCAGACTCACTCATCCCGGGCTTGCCCATATACAGCTCTTTAACTTCGTAATTTTTTTCCGGATCGAGTCCCTGCAGCCGGAGCCTCCGATACGGTGCCTCCGGCTCCTGCAGAAAGCGGAAATACGCCGCAATGCCATGCTCTTTTCCTTGTGAAAGGATCATCCATGCGGCTTCGTTTTGTTTTTGCGAGAATGGAGAGAGAAGCCTGTAGAAATCTCCAAACATAATGAGGCTGCGATAGCGCTTAACCATTGCAACCTGACGCGCCATTTTATCCAGTGCCTCCCGGGGCAGCTTTGTTATATCCAGTTCATAACCAAAAGCTCCGAACATGGCTGTAATGCCGCGCGTTCGCAGCGATTCCATACGACCCAGCTGTTCATTTGGTACGTCGGACACATGCGCACCTATACACGATACCGGATAAACGATACTCGTTCCATACTGAATCCGGACGCGCTCCACCGCATCCG
The DNA here is from genome assembly GCA_900317475.1 of uncultured Lachnospiraceae bacterium. Classification (GTDB taxonomy): domain Bacteria; phylum Bacillota; class Clostridia; order Lachnospirales; family Lachnospiraceae; genus CAG-791. The sequence continues at coordinate 668 of ONGY01000106.1, forward strand.
TGTCATCCGATGTCCATGCCTGCGGCGCATAATACAGCATGCCCGGGTCGAAACGTGCGCCGCCGCTCGCGCACGACTCAAATAAAATTTCCGGATAGCGCCTGCGCAGCAGCTCATACAGGCGATAGACACCAAGAATATAGCGGTGTTTTGTCTCTGGCTGACGCCATGCCGCACTCCCTGAAGAATATACTTCGCTCAAGGATCGATTCATGTCCCACTTGATATAGGAAATTTCCGCATCATCCAGAAGACGCCGGAGCGTTTCAAACAGATAGTCCACAACCTCTTTTCTGGAGAAGTCCAGTACCAATTGATTCCTCGCAAAACAAAGCTGCTGACGCCCGTCTCCCAGCACCCAGTCCGGATGCGCGCGGTACAGGTCACTATCGATATTGATCATCTCCGGTTCAATCCAGAGGCCGAACCGCATCCCCATCGCCGTGATTTTACGGGAGAGACCGCTGATGCCGTCCGGTATTTTTTCGCGATTTACAACCCAGTCGCCCAGCGAGGAAGTCGTCGAATTTCTCTTGCCGAACCAGCCGTCATCGAGTACGAAAAGCTCGATACCGAGATTTGCGGCTTGTTTTGCCATGGAAAGGATCTGCTCTTCATTAAAGTGAAAATACGTCGCCTCCCAGTTATTCAGCAGTACCGGCCGCTCTCTGTCGCGCCAGTAGCCCCGCGCCAGCCGCTTTCTGTAAAGCGAATGAAACGCCCGGCTCATACCGCCAAGCCCTTCATCGGAATACACCAGGACGGCTTCCGGCGTGTCGAAAAATTCACCGGGCCGCAGCGTCCATGAAAATTCCTCCGGATGAATGCCGATCATCAGCCGCGTTACGTTAAAATTGTCTACATCCGCCGCCGCGAGAAAATCCCCGCTGTAAATCAGGCTGAGACCAATTGCTTCCCCGCTCTCTTCATTTGTTTCCGGTCGTACCAGCCCGATAAAAGGATTGAACTGATGGCTGCTGCACCCCCGGAGACTGTACACAGACTGAAAGCCGTACCCGAGCGGCTGCATCTGCGGTGCTCTCTCCCTTGCCCAGGCGCCGCACAGACTAAGCATCCGGTAATCTTTGTCCGGATAATCAACAGATAAGCTCATTGCCCGTCGGATCGTAACAGTTTCCCTGCCGCCTGTAAAACGCACATGACGCGCAATAGCCGGATAATCCCGAAACACCGTGTAATACAGCGTCATCAGTGTCCCGGTCTG
>ONGY01000106.1:1969-7943 GCA_900317475.1 uncultured Lachnospiraceae bacterium
AGCCGGCAATCCCGGTATGCCGTCTTTTCCGTCATATATCCGGTGCGTGCAATACCGGAAATCGAAGACTCTGCTGCCATCCTCACGCTCCAGATCGAAAGCCGGCTGGCGATAGTCCCCTCTGTTCGCAGGCGGATATTCCTGCCTGACATGCTCGAGTGAAAAATCCGGGTTGTCATAAAAAGGACTTGCCTGCATATCCCGGTGCCCCCGCTCCGAAAGGTAACGAAGGTCAGCCGTTGTTGGAAGAATGCGGCCATGATATAATTGCTCCAGCTGGTGATTTTCCATGATGCGGAAAATGTAACTGATTCCGCCACCGGTAAGGTGAAACTGTTTTGCTTCCTGTGAATATATGATTGCCATCTTCATTCCCCCTCTGGCTTATCAGAATCCGGCATATGACACACGAAACTTCAGATAAAACAAACATTGTCCCGAGCGGAATAGATGTATCTCCGCTCTCCGACCTTTACATTCATTTCTGCCGCCAGGTACTGACAAGATCTCTGCGGACCGCAGCCTTGTTTCCTCCGGATTCCCACACTTTTTTCCTTCTGTGCACAAACGGCGGAAAAGTCCGTCTCGGACGGCAGCAGTATAATATCGAACCAGATACCATTCTCTATGCGCCTGCGCGTTCCGCCGGCAGCGTCATATTCCGCTGTCCCGCAGATACTTATGTCACGGTTCTGAGTTTCTCCGGAACCATGGCCGAGGAGTACCTTGCCCGCGCAGGCTTCCATATGTCGTCGGCTGCACACTTAAAAGACTCTTTGGGCGAAGTCCGGGATCTGATTACCCGTCTTACGGATATCCGCTACGTTACAGAGGCGAACGAACTTATGCGTACGGCTCTGCTGTATCAGCTTTTCTCTGTTTTGACGGCATGCAATATGCAACGCAGCCAGAAAGGCTCCCGCGCTGGTGAGGCCAACGATGTTGATTACCTGTACTTCTTTCTGGACTATATCCGCAGCCATGTAGATACAGTTACGATACAGGCTCTGGCGCGGGCAGGCGGCCTGAGCCGCACCTATGTCTACCGGCTTTTCCGGAAACGCTATGGAATGAGCCCCAGTGATTTCATACTGCGTTACCGCATGACATTGGCTGCACACAAAATCCAGACAACCCCGGAATCCCTTAAGGATATCGCCGCGGAGACCGGCTATCAGACCTATGCGGGTTTCTCAACGGCTTTTCAGAAATATTTCCACGTTCTGCCCACCGCCGCGCACCGGCAGCAGGATATCTTATGAATTCAGTATACTCTGTCATGTATTCACTGCATATAAGGAGATGATTCATCATGCCGCACGGTAAACAGCAGATTTCTTTCTGGAAGCGCAGCGGGCTTCTTGAATATATGAACATTCCGCACCAGAACGTCGATCTGTTCCTGTCCTTCTGCGGCATTGAGCAGTGTGTTCCCGGACATTTCTATAACAAGCTCCGCTCGGAATATCATCTGCATGTGATCCTCTCCGGACAGGGCACGTACATTTACAACGGGCAGTGCCATCATCTCGGCAGAGGTGACATGTTTCTGATTCTCCCTAAAACTGCATATATTTACACCGCCGGCAAAACAGACCCGTGGCGATACGCATGGATCGGCTTCAACGGAACCAAGGCAAAACAATTTCTCCACGACGCCGGTTTCTCTTCTGACCGGGTTATTCGGAAAGCCACTGCCGCCCCCGAACAATATGCCGCGTACATTCAGACGATGCTGGAGTGTGATCCGTTAAACCCCGCGGATGAGTTGAAGCAGCTCTCCAGTCTCTATCAGTATCTGTCTGTTCTTGTAAGCACCAACCGCAGAGAATCCTCTTCGAAAGAACGTCCGGAAACTTACGAACGTATGAATTACGTAAGCAGCGCCGTCCGGTTCATGCGCGAAAACTTCACGAAGCCGATTACCGTTGCGCAGACCGCTTCCGAGCTTCACATTGATGTCAGCTACCTATACCGACTGTTTCAGGACACGCTTCAAAGCTCCCCTTCAGAGTTCCTGATGGGTCTTCGGATGCAGCATGCCTGTGACCTACTTTCTTCTTCCGGCAGAAGCGTGCAGGATATTGCCATCGCTTCCGGATATAAAGACGCGTCTACATTTTCCAAGTGTTTTGCAAGAGAAAACGGTATGAGTCCCCGCGCGTACAGAAAAAATCACGTGGTTTCGTGACCGCGACGCTGCGTCTCACATCTTGCTGCCCGAATTCGCAACGCCTTCAATGAACTGCTTTTGGAACACAAGGTACAGAATAATCATCGGCAGGCACGCAATGCACGACGCGGCCATCAGCTCAGGATATCTTGTCAGATGCTGCCCGTTGATTTTGGCAAGCGCCGCTGCCAGTGTAGTCATATTATTATCCGTGTTGGCGATCATCGGCCACAGCAGTTCCTTGTAGCCAAACAGCGCGGTAAAGATACAAAGCGCAACTTTCGACGACTTTGTCAGAGGGCTCATGACAAAAAGGAACGTCTGACCGATATTGCAGCCGTCGAGCCGTGCGGCGTCCTCCAGATCCCGCGGCATATTCATATATGCCTGCCGCATCAGGAATACGCCAAATGCACTGACAAGCCCCGGAAAACAAAGCGAGAAAATCGTGTTCAGCGCATGAATTTTGCTGAGCATCAGGTACTGCGGGATAACGAAAATCTGTTCCGGAACCATCATCTGAAACAGGACCAGTCCGAAAGCAAATTTACTGCCTTTGAATTTAAGTCTCGAAAAAGCATATCCCGCCATATCCGATGTGACAACACAGGTTATGATACGGATAAATATCATTGCGAAAGTGTTCAGATAAAGCCTTCCGAAGTTCAGCTCTTCCCACGCCTGCACAAAAGCTTCCGTGCGAAATGCGGTAGGAAAAATCAGAAACGGATTCATCTGCGTAGACTCGCTCTGTGTCTTGAATGCCGTTAAAATCATCCACGCGAAGGGAACAACCATAACAAACGCTACGAGAAGCAGAACCAGGTAGATGATGATTTTGCCGCCCCGGCTGATTTTTCTGTTCATATACTGTCCGCCTCCTTCACGCGTAATAAACCCACTTTTTCTGCGCCCACATCTGGAATGCCGTAATCAGCATGATAATACCGAGAAGATAGACAACGATTGCCGCTCCATATCCGCGGTTGTTTTGCAGGAACGCATGTTTGTAAAACAGATAAACCAGTGTCTGCGTATGCGGAAGTGCGGGATTCTGCTCCCCGATCAATACCGATAGGTAAGCCTCTGCCTGTTAAGGCTCAGGCTTTTCCCCCGGTTCGCACCGTGCATGCGGCTTTCACCGCACACGGCGTTCCATCGAGTCACGGCGTTCCATCGAGTTAACAGTTAGCCTCTTGATGCACCTACATTGGTAAGGTTGTTGCTATATCGACTTCCCTGGATCATCGGGGAAAGTCCTGCGGCAACACGCAGACGGTTTGCTTTTTTCCGTTTATTCTCATCCAGTTTCAAACGTCTTGAGAGCTCCCACGCAAACTCCGCATCTTTTTCGCTGAGCATGTCATCCACGGCCTGTGTGACAAGAATCAGATTCGAGTATTCGCTTGTGCCACCATCCCATTTAGGAACTTTACGGCGGCAGATCACGTCTCCTCTTGTCAGATATTCCCCTGTAATCGCACATTTCCCAAGCTGACCAGCGAATAGTGAAATCCGATTATCATTGAATTCCACGCTTTCTCTGGCAACCGGATGCCGCATCATCCACACCATCACGCCCGTATCTACGCCAAGTTTCTTGTGGATTTCCTGACGCCCTTCCGGAGTGTACTTATTGATGCTTTGCTTTTTGCGGTTGGGCCTGCGGTACCTGACATAAGCAACCGGTATGACCGGTTCCCCGTTCAGCCATCGCATCTGCTTCGATGAGCCATAGTTCTGGGCAATATACGAGTTGTGTATCTGCCCTTCACGTTTCAATCCTCTTAGCCGGATTTTCTTCGTGCTCCCTGTGTCATAGCCTATCTTTTCAAAATCCAGACAGGCACAGCTTGCAATGCGGTAGTAATTGTGAAGACCGATAATCAGGGAGTTGTAAGCGGCTATTCGCCGAAACTGTTCCCTTCCTGTTCCAGAGTCCTGAATGAACCTGACCGCCTCCCGGATCTTCTTTTTCGCACCGGTCACTGCCTTGTCACACATGTGAACCTGATCGACCCATTTGCCAGCTTTCTTCCGAACTTTGATTTTGAAGCCCAGAAAATCGCTGTAGTGCCTCTTGACGTTCGTTACCTTTGATTTTTCCTCGGACACTTCCAATTTCAGCCTCGTGCGCAACCAGTCCTTCACGGCGGACATCGCCCTTTCCGCGTCGTTCCGATTAGCGCATATGATTTTGAAGTCATCGGCATATCGAACGATGTGCATTTCTTTCAGGTTTGTTTTCCGCATAACACCGTATTCATAGCTCAGGTCTCTGATTCCCTTTGTATTGAATTTTGGCTTATAGTGCTTTTTCATATGGTCACTGAAAAGCTCCCATTGTGAAGCGACCCACCAGTCAAGTTCATTCAGAACCACATTTGCCAGAAGCGGCGAAAGTATACCGCCCTGCGGGGTTCCTTTGTCCGGGAAGACCGTCGTTCCGTCGGGCAGACGGATTGGTGCCTTCAACATTGCCTTAATGATCTGCAACAGTTTCGTGTCTCTGATGCCCAGTGTCCACAGCTGTCTCAGTAGCTTCTTGTGATTGACATTGTCGAAAAAGCCTTTGATGTCCACATCAACTACGTAGTAGAGATTCCCGATAAACATCCGGTTTTCCAGATACGCTATGGCGTTTTCGGCGCTCCTGTTCGGCCTGAATCCATATGAATGCTCATAGAACTTTGCCTCGCAGATCGGCTCCAACACCTGTAACACGCATTGCTGTATAATCCGGTCTGTCATACACGGTATTCCGAGCGGTCTCATCTTGCCGTTTGGCTTTGGGATTTCGACCCTCCGGACAGCTTTCGGATGGTAATTAGCAAACCTCCTCTGGATAAAATCGACGAATTGCTTTTCTCCCATATTTGAGAAGTAAGCTATCGTCATGCCGTCGGTTCCAGCAGTTTCCGAGCCGTCATTCCGCTTGATGTTCCTGTAAGCCAACTTGATATTTTCCGGGCTTGTGATGATATCCATCAGATGCCCGAACACCTCGTTGTTTTTGCTTCTGGAATACAGCGAGTCAAACAACTCCTGCTGGTCGTAGTACTCTGCATTGCGCAAAGCCGTACGTTTCCTTACTTTCTGCCCCATGTGCATCACCCCCTTTACGGCGAGTGATAAATTCTTTTATCGTACTCGACTGCATAAGACGGTGCATAAGGGTATTACTGTTAACCTGACTTGTGGCCATCCCTCGTTCCCCCATTACAGGGGCTGTCAACGGTTCGACCACGGCTTTTCAGCATCGGTTCGGCTACTTATTGTTCTTCGTCAGCCTGTCTTCAAATGAGAAGATCCGATACCTTTCCTTGTTCCGACAATCCTATCTGTACATTTGTCCTTAGGTCTCCGCTTTAGGCCTGTCAGCTTGGATGCGCCTGTAACGCACCATGGGTTTTCATAACATGCACTTTTACTCACCCACACTGACAGCGCTTTCACGCCGCATGCATTTCTACATGTTCGATCTTATAGACCCTTACATTCGCGGTTTTCGTCAGGTTGTTTACCATTCTGACCATAGACACTTTGTAGACCCCCGGCATGTCAGCGACGCCGCCCACCTCTGGGCAGTTTTCGTTGCCAAATCTGGCTTTTACGGCCGCCTTCTGCCGCCTTTACCGGGCTCCCCAACACCAGTGGTTTCCCACCGGAGCAGGCCGGAGTATCAGGGGGAGCGTTTCAGGGCGTTACCTCGTCATTCCACTCCTTGGATTATCAGTTCACAGAACTGATTTAGTTCAGCGCTGTGCGCCGCCTTTTCAGCGGCGAACAAGTCGCACGCAT
>ONGY01000104.1 GCA_900317475.1 uncultured Lachnospiraceae bacterium
CCGCTGCCGACTTTTTAATAGACAGGACCGGCAGGTGCAAATCAGCCTGCAATTATTGAAAATTATAAGCATTCGTCCGTGGATTGCAAAATAGTTTCTCTATGCCTGCCATGCTTCTGACGGCAGAGAGAAAAGAGAGTGGAAGGTGCCGCGGCGCCGGTGGTAAAATAATCGGAAGCATCCGGATACGCGAATGCCGGCGGATGCTTCCGGACCCGCGGATGCGGAGAAATCTGCGGAGAAGATTGCGGGCTGAATGGTGGAATAGATATGATCTGCAGCAGGAATGATATCTGCGGGGCTGCGCTCCCCGCACGGCCTTCGCCGGGAATCCGGGCTCTTGTCTTTGACATCGATGACACACTGTATCTGCGCACCGTTCCCTACCTTTCGGCCTTCCGTGAGTTCTTCCCGGAACAAAAGAACATCGATGAAGATGCGCTCTTTCGCCGGAACATGCAGATGAGCGACGAAGAATACGACCGGTATGTAAGAGGCGAGACCAGTTTTGACGAAATGCACGTTCTGCGCGTGCAGAGGACACTGGAGCCGTTCGGAATCACGGTGAGTGACGAAGAAGCCCGCGCCTTTCAGAGATGTTATGAGAAGAAGCAGAGTGAAATCCGGATGACAGACGGCTTTCGGGACGTGCTCGAAATGGCAGCGGAGAGGAAGATCCTTCTAGGCGTGATTTCAAACGGGGATTCCGAAAATCAGCGTAAAAAGCTCTCGGCCATCGGTGCGGGAAGGTGGATTCCGGAGAAAAACGTGCTTGTCTCCGGCGATATCGGCATCTCGAAGCCGGATGTGCGGATTTTCCGCGAATTTGAAAGGCGGACCGGGATGGCTCCGCAGGATCTTTGGATGGTCGGTGACTCCTATGCCACGGATATTAAGGGCGCCGGCGGGGCAGGCTGGCACACGATCTGGATCGAGCGGAAATACCAGCCCGATACCTATCATCCGGTCCTCTCGGAGAGGGAATATCGGCCGGACTATCGGTTCACGGATGAGCGAGAAATCCGGGAGTTAATATGTCGTCATCCGTTACGGCCGGAAGGGAGAGACACATGAAGAATCCAGAGATTGTTCAGAAGATCCGGCGGCTTGAGGAGACGGTATTTATAAATCCGTCAAAACTTCCCGAGTCAGAGGCGGAGAGGGGATGCCCGCTCACAATGCGGGATATCGAAGATGCGGACGAGAGACTGCGCCGTTTTGCGCCCTATCTTGCGGAGGCGTTTCCGGAGACGGCGCCCTCGGGCGGAATCATTGAGTCGCCGCTACGGGAGATTTCTGCGATGCAGGCAGAGCTTGACAGAGAGTATGACTGCCGCATTCCCGGAAAACTGTATGTAAAGCTTGACAGTCATCTTCCGATCTCGGGCTCCATCAAGGCGCGCGGCGGGATTTACGAGGTCCTGAAGACGGCGGAGGATATCGCGTTTGAGAGCGGGATGCTGAAGAAAGAAGATGACTACCGCGTTCTTCTGGAGCCGCGGTTCCGGGAGCTCTTCTCACGGTATTCGATTGCGGTCGGGTCAACCGGGAATCTCGGTCTTTCCATCGGCATCATGAGCGCAAAGCTCGGGTTCCGGGTGACGGTCCATATGTCGGCAGATGCCCGCGAGTGGAAGAAAAAACTTCTCCGGAGCCGGGGCGTGAATGTCGTTGAGTATGCAAGCGACTACAGCATCGCGGTCGCGGAAGGAAGAAAGAAAGCGGAGGGCGATCCATACTGCCACTTCGTGGATGACGAAAACTCAAAGACACTTTTCCTCGGATATTCGGTCGCGGCACTCCGGCTTAAAAAGCAGTTTGAGGAGCAGAAAATTCCGGTGGATGCTTCACATCCTATTTTCGTGTATGTGCCCTGCGGCGTCGGCGGAGGCCCGGGCGGGGTCTGCTTCGGAATAAAGCAGGTGTTCGGCGATGCTGCGCACTGCTTCTTTGCGGAGCCCACGCATTCCTGCTGCATGATGCTCGGGATGGCGACGGGACTTCATAATGAGATCAATGTGCAGGACATCGGACTCGATAACCGCACGGCAGCGGACGGGCTTGCCGTCGGGCGTCCGTCCGGTTTTGTCGGAAAGGTGATGACCCCATTCATGAGCGGCTGTTATTCACTGAGCGATGAAAGGATGTTTGCCCTGCTGGCAGAGCTCGTGAATACGGAGAACATTCACCTTGAGCCCAGCGCACTCGCCGGCATGTACGGACCGGTGCTTCTTGCAAAGGATCCGGCAATGCGGGAGTACATCTATAAGGAAGGCATCGGAGATGCACTCGGAAACAGCACGCAGCTTGTCTGGGCGACAGGAGGCAATATGGTGCCGGAGGACGAGCAGGAGAAGTATTATCAGAGAGGTGTGGAAGAGCGGAGAAAGAATTAAGGAAGGGCTGAGAAAAAGCCTGGAATGAATTTAAGGAAGAACCAGGAAAACAAAGGCTGAATGCTTTGCCGGGATGGCGGGTGTTCAGCTTTTCTTTTTGGAATTCTGAGCAGGTTCGCGTCCGCCACACCCGAAATGCCGGGAAAAATTTCCGCGAACCGGGAATAATAGTTGAATATTGAAATTGACACGAAATAATACAGATGATACAGTTAATACAACGAATACAGTTAATACAGATGATACAAACGACATAGATGACACAAATAAAATACTGTTGCCACAACGGCGACAGGGATGAATAAGTTTTTTATTTGGAAAGTAGTGATATGTCAGAGCTGAGAAAGGATGTGAGCGGATGTTTCTTCTCGACCTGCAGAGTAAAGACCCGATCTATCAGCAGATTCAGGATCAGCTGCGCCGATTCATCGACGCAGGTGTATTAAAGCCGGGAGACAGGCTGCCTTCTGTGCGTCAGTGTGCGCAGGACAACGGAATCAATCCCAATACTGTTGCGAAGGCGTACGGCGAACTTGAGAAAGCGGGATACGTACATAATTTTGTTAAGAAGGGAGTGTATGTAGCCGATGTTAAGTCTTCCGCCCCGGATCCGAAGACGGAGTCGGTGATTCGAAGTCTTTGGGAGAGCGGCGTCACGCGTGAAGAAATTGAGAAGGCGATCATGCGGGTTTACGACGGAGCGGAAGGCCGCATAACAGAAATTAAGTCGGAGACAGTGCCGGAAACCGTGAACGAGAGTGGCAGAAATGCAGTGCCGGAAACCGTGAACGAGAGTGGCAGAAATGCAGCGCCGGAAATCCTCAGTGAGAATGCGCGAGGTACTGAAACGAAAATAAGCGGTGAGAGCGCACCGATGGCGGAGCAGGGGATTGAAGCTGAGAGTAAGTCGAAGGCAGCAGAGAGGAGGAACGAGGAATGCTGAAAATAGAGAACCTGTCAAAATCGTTCGGAACAAACCGGGTTTTGAATGGGGTGAATTTACAGGTGAATAGCCGGGGTATATGAGCCAGATGCGGGGGCAGTAACGATCGACGGGCTTGATACGTACAGAGATTTCAGGGCGCGGGGAGAGATCGCCTATGTGAGCGACGAACTAAGCTGCCCGGTCGGAAGTACGATTCGTTCGCAGAAATGCTTTTATAAGGATCTGTATCCGTATTTCTCCGAAGAAGCGTATAGGAAGTACCTCGCCATGTTCGAGCTCGATGAGAAAAGTCCGCTGAATAATCTTTCAAAGGGAAACCGGAGGAGGGCGGCACTTCTTTTCGCGCTGTCTCTTAAGCCGAAGGTGCTGCTGCTGGACGAGGCATACGATGGGCTCGAGCCGATTGTGCGTCTTACATTTAAACAGGAGCTTACGAATCTGTCACTGGACGAAAAACTGTCTGTGATTATCGCAAGCCACAGCCTCAAGGAGCTCGAGGATATCTGCGACAGCTTCGGGATCCTCAAGGATGGAAGTGTACTCAGGCAGGGCGACCTGATCGATGAAGAGCGTCAGATCAACCGGTATCAGATGGCTTTCGCGGAACCAAAAACGATGAATGATTTCAAGGATTTTGACGTTGTGAGATATGAAAATGACGGCAGTATCTATGAGGTAGTCATCCGCGGAGACGTGGACGAAGTGAGAGAGAAGCTGTCGGAAATGATGCCGCTTGTGTTGGACGTGCGGCCGGTCAATTTCGAGCAGTTCTTCATCTATGAAGTCGGGAACAGGGGGACCGCTGAGGTGAGAAGGATGTTCTGTCGTGAAGGATACTGGAAATGGCTGCTGGATCATTGGAAAACAGCCCTGATTTTCTTCGGAATACTGTACCTTTTCATAACGCAGGCTGCTCTTGTTTACTCGGATAGTCCTGTGACCGGATTTAAGAGCAGTGTTTACTGTGGACTAGTGATGTCGGTCATGATTGCTTATGGGCTTCCGCTGTTTGAATTCAATTTCGTGCACACACGGAAGGGCGCGGATGTATACTTTGCCCTGCCGGTTTCAAGAAAGAGAATGCTGGCCGAAAATGTTTTTTTCGCGGTGACAACATCCGTCGGGTATTTCGCTTTCTCAACGCTTGTCTCCTATTTCGTAACGGTTCTGCAGGGCAGCAGAGAAGTGCGGCTTTCCGCTGTTCTCCTGCTATGCGTCTACATGATGCTTTTCATAACGACGCTTGTTTGTTTTAACTCGATGCTGTTTCTTCTGGGAAACAACACGGTCGACGGACTGATTATTCTTGCTGCCTATTCCTTTCTTCCGCTGCTTGCTGTGGGAGTTACGGATTCCTACACCCGTGCGATGCTCCCGGATACGGCGGGATTTGTCGACAGTCCTGTTCAAGAACTGCTCTCGCCGTTTCTCACCGGGATTTTTGACATCAATGCGATGGTGGACTGTCTGGATGGGAAAATCGACGTGACAGGGGCGGCCTGGTATCGTCCTGTAATTTTGCTGCTATATCTCGTTCTTTCGGTGTACGGCCTGTACAAGCAGTTTATCTGCCGGAAAAGCGAGCGCGCAGAACATGTCTCGGACGGATTTTTCTCTTATCCTCTGGTGATTTCGGTTTACACCGCTGCTGCGGTGCTGATGATCGTTCTCTCCGGGACCGGAGGAAGCCGCGGGCGCAGCGCGGTGTGGACGGCGATCTGGTCCGCGGTGGTTTTCGCGCTGTATGTTATAGCGACCTTCATCTACCGCCGGAAAATCCGGATCACAGTGCGGTCCATACTCTTCTTTGCGGTGACGCTCGCGTGCTGTTTCCTGTTCAGCGGAGTGAGTTTCAAAACGCATTCGTATGGATTCGGGGACCGGCTCCCGGAATTGAACAGCCCGTACCTCGCAGTACGTTACATGACGTCTGTCAGGCAGAATGATCTTGGAGCACCGTCATCGGAGAGTGACGGAACCGCGGCGGGAAGAACCGTAAATGTGAATCTGAATATCACCGTCAAAACTTCTTCCCTCGATGAATATCCGGAACTCAGAGAGAATCTTCTTGCGGTCTGGAAGCAGGGAATCGAAGATTTCTACAGTCGTAATGACGATTTGGGAGGAACCACGCTGATTCTTTATAAGGAGCAGGATGGCAGCGGATATTTCGGGGAAAACAGCTGTCAGATTCAGAGCCGTGCTTATTTATCAGAAGAGAACCTGAAGACGCTGGATTCACTGAGCAAAGGGGCAAACGACTATTTTGACATCTATGATGAGAATTATGAAAATTCTCTGACGCTGGAGGAGTTTCTCAAAGAGAGGGATGCGGCCGGGGACCACGTAAACTGATATCGGCCAGGAACCATGTAAAGTTGACATAGCGTTGTAAATGAATTACAGTAATGACCGTTATCAGAGCAATATGAAGAATAAACACAGTGATTCAGAGCGCCTCTCAGCGCGAAGATTTGCTGAATAATTTCATACAGATGTACTTACGCTAGGGGTGCAATTGCTGAGATCTTTTCCTGA
>ONGY01000103.1:0-1829 GCA_900317475.1 uncultured Lachnospiraceae bacterium
GATTGGGCCGATCTTTTTTACGGCCGGTCCGGATGACAGAATGGAACGCAGACACCGAAATGCAAAACTGCATAAATCGGCGTCTGCGTTTTCTTGCACTTTTGTGTGTCGGTCCGGAGATAAAATGATTGACGCACGAATTCACGGATTCTAAAATATTTTCAGACAGCGTGAACGGATATTCACGAAGCAAAGACTCAAATCAGGACCAGCGCTCTGCCTGTTCCGCGGAGATGGATCGGCGGACTGAGGAGTGCTCCCTGAAAGAAGTCCCTGAAAACGGAAATTCGGAAGGAATGGATATTCCCCCGGAAGGGGAAAATCCAGGAGGGAGAAAAGCATGGCATACAACGGTTATGCAATTGATGCGGACAATTATCTGGATGCGGCAGCGGTCACAAGAAAGCTGGATGCGCTGATCCGGAAGCCGATTTATTCCATCAAACCGGAATATCTCAGGGAATATGAGGAAGAGTACTTCGGAAAGAAGTGTCAGAAGTCCAAAGAACTGACGGACAAGGCAAAGGAAGTTATTCCGGGCGGCGTCGAACACAATCTTGCATTTAACTATCCTTTCCCGATCGCAATCAAGAGTGCGTTTGGAAATAAAATGGTCGATGTCGACGGCAACGAGTATTTTGACCTGCTTCAGGCAGGCGGCCCGACTGTCCTCGGCTCCAATCCTCCGGAAGTCCGGAACCAGGTCATAGACCTTTTGAATACCTGCGGGCCGTCCACCGGTCTTTTCCATGAATATGAGTACAAGCTTGCGAAGAAGGTGTGCGACCTCTTCCCTTCGGTCGACCAGATCCGGTTCCTCGGTTCCGGAACGGAGGCCTGCATGGTCGCTGAGCGTATCGCGCGGCTGAAGACCGGGCATGTCAACATCCTGAAGATGGGCGGAGGCTATCACGGCTGGTCCGACCAGCTGGCATATGGAATCCGTGTCCCCGGGACCAAAGGAATGCTCTCCCACGGTGTTCCGGGCTTTGTCTTCCGTCACACGGATGAGTATTTCCCGAATGATCTCGAAGATCTGGAGAGGAAGCTCAAGCTCCATCAGCTAGACGGCGGGACGGCGGCGATCTTTGTGGAGCCCGTCGGACCGGAATCCGGCACAAGACCGGTTTCAAAAGAGTTCATCCAGGGAACGGAGAGACTGGCACACAAATACGGCGCGCTGCTTGTCTTCGATGAAGTCGTCACCGCATTCCGCATCGGAATCCACGGTGCACAGGGATTCTTCAATGTGAACCCGGACCTCACGGTATTCGGCAAGGTCATTGCCGGCGGCTATCCGGGAGCCGGCGCAGTCGGCGGACACAGAGACTGCATGGCATATCTCGGTGCGGGCCTTGACAATCAGGGCAAGAAACTGCACAAGGCACTCTGCGGCGGCACGATGTCGGCAACGCCGCTTTCCACCTGTGCAGGCTATTATATGATTTCGGAGATTGAGAAGCAGAATGCCTGCGAAAAGGCGGGGCGCATGGGCGACCGTCTTACGAAGGGCCTGCAGGAATCCATCCGGAAACACAACCTTCCGTTTGTCGCATTCAACCAGGGATCGATCTGCCATCTCGACACGGTCGGAACGATGCATTTCGCGATCGATTGGGGCAAGCTCTGGCAGGTTCCTGAAATTCTGAAGCAGACCGGCGCCCGCCAGACAGAGATGGAGCATATGGGTGCGGCGTACATGGCAGAGGGAATCATCACGCTTGCAGGTTCCAGACTTTACACCAGCGCGGCTTATACAGAGGAAGATATCGATGAACTGATCCGGCGTTTCGACCGCATTTTCGCGAAGTGCGGCAAGTTAGAGGCGC
>ONGY01000103.1:1846-5311 GCA_900317475.1 uncultured Lachnospiraceae bacterium
ATGGCAATTGAAATAAACAAAGCAAAGGAACTGGTCATCCGTGCGGGCCATGAGCTTCAGGAGACCGGGCTGATCGCACGCACCTGGGGCAACATCAGCGCCCGTATTTCAAAGACGCAGTTCGTCATCACGCCGAGCGGTCTTGCCTATGACACACTGACGCCGGACAAGATCGTTCCGGTGAATATTAAAGATTTGTCCTGGGAAGGCGATGTAAAGCCGTCGAGTGAGAAGGGTGTGCATGCGGCGGCGTATGCACTCCGCCCGGATGTTGATTTTGTCATCCACACTCATCAGGATTATGCGACGGATATGGCAGCGATCGCAAAGCCGCTGAATGTTGCTAAGATCGATCCGGAGGCAGAGGCCGTTCTGGGGCCGGTCGTCCCGACGGCGGGCTACGGGCTGTCTTCGACGAAGACGCTCACAGAGAATGTCCGCAAATGCATCGATACCCATAAGAACAGCCGCGCGGTTCTCATGAGGAACCACGGAACGGTCTGCATGGGAAAAGACTATGACGACGCATTTAACATCGCACATGTGCTGGAGAAGGTCTCGAAGAAGAAATTCCTGGAGCTGGCAGGAGGAGCAGCGCCGGAGGACACTGTTCCGGGTTACAGGCTCTCCAATTACAGTAAGATCTACCGGCGAGAGATCCATGAGGAATATGATGCGTTCTACGAGATTTTCGACAATCCGAAGGTGGGATGCGTGATCGTGACGACTGCACCCTGGATCCGCCAGTACAGCGCATTCGGGTCGAGGCTTGTGCCCTGCGTCGATGATATTGCGCAGATCATCGGCATGAATATTCCCTGCATCCGGGGGGATGCATCTCCGAAGGAGATTGCAAAAGCACTTCCGGGCGATACGGCAGCCGTTCTCCTGAAGGGCGTCGGCGCCGTCTGTACCGCAGGGAGTCTCGATGATGCCGGGGCGGTGGTCTGTGTGCTCGACAAGGGCTGCCAGGCCGGAATTCTGGAGAAGGCCGGGGCGCATCCGCATGCGGTTTCCTTCGCTGCCGGGAATCTCGAGCATATGATTTATGTGAATAAATATTCAAAGCTGAAAGATTCAAAGCAGAAAGCCTGAAAGTCCTTTGATGCAGGACTTTCAGACCGCAGTATCGGCGTGCGGACCTGGTGCCTCCTGCACCGGGAGATGCCGCATTCGGCAAAACCGCATTCGCGGATTTTGCCTCTTTGGGGAATAGTAGGAAAGGCAGCGGGGGAAATCCTGGTATGCAGAAAAAGCTGACAGAGGAACAGCAGAAGGCTCTCCTTGAAAATGCAATTTCGGAATTCGGCGAGAGGGGTCTTGCTGCGGCCACGGTCAGCTCGATTGCAGAACGCTCCGGCATCAGTGTCGGGGTGATCTATAAGTATTATGAGAACAAGGAGGCGCTGTTTGAGGCCTGCCTCGATGCCTCTGTTTCTCTTCTCGGCGATGTGCTCCGTTCTTCCGTTACAAAGGAAAATTCTCTTGAAGAATCGGTCCGCGGGCTGATCCGGGCAAGCCAGAATCTCGCAAGGGAGCATCCGTCGTATTTCCGAATGTATCATGCCATCACCATGCGTCCGGATGCGAAAGGCGCTTCCGGCTATGCGGAACGCATCGAGCGGATTTCCGCGGAAATTTATACGGAACTGATTTCAAAGGCGGAATCGGAGGGAATCGTCCGGAAGGACGCTTCTTCTTCGATGTTCGCCTTTTTCTTCGACAACCTTCTGATGATGCTCCACTTTTCTTACAGCTGTGATTATTACCGGCACAGAATGGAAATCTATTGCGGGGAGAGTGCGGATGAAGACAGTTTTGACGAACGGCTGGCGGATGAGATGATGAAATTTCTGAAGGGAGCATTCGGGGGAAAATAACGGTCACGGCTCCGGAATAACCGGCGGGCGGCTCCGTAATCGGCCAGCGGGGGATTTCAATGGATACGTATGTTATTGCCTATGATGTCGGGACGACCGGCGTCAAAACCTGTGTTTTTGCGATCGGTAAGACCATCCGGCTCTTAAAGGGCCTGACCGCGGGCTACGGCCTCTACATCCTGCCGGGCGGCGGTGCGGAACAGGACGCGGATGAGTGGTGGAGTGCGATGTGCAGGACTACGAAGACCGTGCTGGAGGAGCTCTCCATGCGCCCGGAACAGATCTCCGGAATTTCGTTCTGCTCACAGATGCAGGGCATCGTGCTCGTTGACAAGGACGGGGTTCCGGTGCGGCGGCCGATGAGCTATATGGACCAGCGCGCAGGAGAGGAAATCCGGAAAGGAATCGCCTACGGGCCGCAGATCGCGGGCGCGAACATCGCAAAACTGATTCCGTCACTCATCATCACTGGCGCAGTATCGAGTTCCGTCAAGGATCCGATGTGGAAATACAAATGGGTCGAGGCACACGAACCGGAAAACTTTGCAAGAGTCTACAAGTGGCTGGATGTGAAGGAGTATCTCATCGCGCGGTGCACGGGACGGTTCGTTATGACGGAGGATTCGGCGTATGCGACGATGCTCTACGACACCCGGAAGGGCCACGAAGGGTGGAGCCGCACCCTCTGTGATATGTTCGGCATCAACATGAACCATCTGCCGAAGATCATCCGCGTTACGGATGAGGTCGGACCGCTCACGGAAAAGGCAGCTTCCGAGCTGGGACTTGCGGCCGGGACACCGGTTTTCGGCGGCGGCGGGGATGCGACGCTCATCGGAATCGGGAGCGGATGCACGAAGACGGGGCAGACCCATATCTACTGCGGGACGAGCGGATGGGTTTCGACGATTGTCGATAAACAGCTCGTCGATGCAAACTATATGATTGCCGCCATCGTCGGCGCACAGCCTGGAAAATATAACTATTTTGCGGAAATGGAGACAGCCGGGAAATGCCTCGACTGGGTGAAGAATCATCTGGCATTGGATGAGATCGGCATTTATCTCCGAAAGTCCGATGTCACCGAGGCTCCGGAGTCGATCTATGTAAGTCTTTATGATTATCTGTCCAAGGTCATCTCCGAGATCCCGCCGGGAGCCGGCGGCGTCCTTTTCACACCCTGGCTTCACGGCAACCGCTGTCCGTTCGAGGATGCGGACGCATCCGGTATGTTTTTCAACATCCGGCTGGAGACCGGAAAAACGGAGCTCATCCGCGCCGTTGTCGAGGGGGTCTGCTATCACCTCCGCTGGATGCTGGAGTGCGAGGACAAGAAGATTAAGACCTCGGATCCGATCCGGTTTGCCGGAGGAGGCGCACTCTCCGATGTGACGGATCAGATCCTTTCGGACATCACGGGACGCACCATCGAGGTCGTTCCGAGTCCGCAGAATGTCGGTGCAGTCGGAGCCGCGGCGACCGAGGGCGTCGGCCTCGGGCTCATGAAGAGCATCGAGGAGGTTTCAGACTACATTCCGGTTGAGAAGAAATTCACGCCGAATCCGGACAATAAGCCGGTTTACGA
>ONGY01000102.1:0-3503 GCA_900317475.1 uncultured Lachnospiraceae bacterium
TTCGGGACGGCTCCCACACATCGGAGAGATGGCTCCGAACGTCGGAACCAGTGGCTCTATTTCAACAGAACAGGCGGCTCTGCCGCCACGGAATAATCAGTCGGACCAAGGGTTTGCCTACAGCTTCCTTCAGATTCCACCTCACGACGGACACCCTTGCTGTTCAGCTATACACTTCCTCGTTGCCTAGGCGTGTTCGGGACTTACACCCGTTAGAGCGCGCCCATGGCGCGCAAACCAAAAAAAGACCGGCTGTCTCTTTGAAAGACAATCGGTCTCAGTTACCTTTTTCAATATTCATTTTTATCTTTGAATAGTTGCTACCGATTCGTTTTCGACTTCATCCGGTCCTAGGTCCCGCTTAGGGGTATAACCCCTGTCTTCTCTGAAAGCTGTGTCTGCGTGAGCTCGGCTTCCTTTCTGGCCTTTACGAGAGCCATGGTAATATCTCTCCGGCTGAAGTGCTTCATATTCTCTTCTGAAATCAGGGTCCTGCATGAGTTTGTTTGTAAGTTCCTGTAAATCACTCATTTTTACTGTTCCTTTCTTTTCAGATAAGTTGCCTCCCGCTGTTATGCGAGCATTATCTTGCTTCGCGGGGAAATGTCGCAGCTGAAGACAAGAAGAGAGTCATTACCGACGAAGGTAATGACTCTCTGATATTGATGTTTCCAGGTATGATCCATTCGAACTTCTGTTGTTGTTCTGCTGATTCGAAGCTTCAATAACGAAATTCCCGACCTCGATACCGGATGCCAAATCGAGTGCCACGGGAGTGCCATTTTTCTAAAAGATACATGAGCTTATAACAGATTTCATGTCAGATGAAAGTGCCGCAAACCTAATATCTATGCGGCTTTGTGGGGTTTTATAAGAAATTGTGGGGATTCATAGAAATCGGCGTTTTATCACGATACCTAATTTCATCTTTCTATGTACCTCTCCATTTATTGAAATAATGTATCGATTCAGCGTCCCCATGCTCGAGATGTTGTGCACCTCTCACCGTGGGCGTTCAGAGACATAAAGCAAGGCGCCCCGTCCCTGCACCGCATGAAATCGCTCCATTATTTATACCACCTTTAACCCCGGGTCTGCGAATAAATCTCAGCAATGTAACAAAATCCTGCTTCCTTTCAATATACAATTGAAGTCCGAAGTTATGCCGGGAGGGCATCCTTCTAAACTTGTCTCTCATCATCTGCTCCCGTAAAACATTTAAAGATGAAGAAGAATAGCTTCACATCAAGCAGCAGACTGAAGTTCTGAATATATTCGATGTCCAGATTGAGCCGCTCCTCTGCGGAGCTGTTATACTTTCCGTAAACCTGCGTGTACCCGATGAGTCCCGCCTTGACCCGGGTGCGGCAGCTGTACAGCGGATTAGCCGAGCACCGCTCCTTGTATGTCTTTATCCTGTCCGGCCTTGGCCCGATAAAGCTCATATCTCCCTTAAGAATATTGAAAAGCTGCGGCAGTTCATCGAGATGACTCCGGCGCAGTCCCTGTCCGCCTCGGATATACCGGAGAGTTCCGTCCGGGCAAACCTCTTTCACTGTTCGGAATTTCAGCATTCTGAAGCACTTTCCGTTTTTGGTCACGCGCTCGCTTCCGTGAAAAATTGTTCCACCGCTGCACTTTACAAATATCGCAATAACCAGCAGCAGCGGAGACAGCACACCAATCAGCAGGATCGAGAGGATGATGTCGAGCAGCCGCTTTGCCATCCGCTGCTCGATTTCCATGGGATGATTCCGCAGCAGATAAATCGACGTGGAAAACTGATGAATAATCCCGCTTCCCCGGACAAGAACATCTTCTGTTTCCGGCATGAGATAGACGTTGATGCCGTGCGCATAGCAGTACTTCACAAGCCGGCTCTTCTCCTCTTCGGACACGCTCCAGAGAATGACGTTGCCAAACTCACCCGCCATTTTCTCAATATCGTGCACCGCAACTGCCTGCGTATTCACCACACGGCTGATATAGTACATATCCGACCGGGTGGTGAATCGTGAGAGAATCGAGTCCACGTCCTCTGTCCCGCTGATCAGCAGCATCTCCCGCGCGCTGAAAAGTCCCCGGTAAATGGAATACGTAAGATAACTGATGATAAACGAGCCCAGCGCCTGCCACAACGTGATATACACCATCGGCATCACCGGCATGAGCCAGTTTTTCATAAGGCTGAGCTGAAAATAGGTGATTACATTCACCAGGGTCAGGGCAAGAAGCTGATTCAGGAATCTGCTGCCAGGTTTTTGCTCCCCGGCCTTGTCGCCCTGCATGGCTTTCATCATAATAAACATCAGGACCAGATAGATCGCCAAAACCAGAATATGCCCGCGATGGTAGAGTTTGAGGCCCACGCCGAAGTTATATCCGTCCCGGCTGATTCTCGGTCTCTCAAGAGCCGGATAATATACGCGGAACCAGTAGATCCCGTAGATCACCGCCGCCATAATCACTTCCGCAAATTCAGAGAGGAGAACCACTACACGGTTCCAGCCATCGATATGATTTGAGATCTTGCGAAACCAGATTCTCCGCACGGTTGCGTGAAACGCCCACCCGATGAGATGAAAAAGCGCCGAAACGACACTGCATCCGGCAACTTCTCTGAGCAGGTTCCAGAAACGCTTTACCGCAGCCCCCTTATTCGATGAAAGAGAGCTTGCCGGGCGCCTGTAGATCGTAAGTGCCCGGTCCATTCCGTAAGCAGTGTAACCTTCTTTCAATATGCTCCACCACAGCGCCGTATCCTCTGACGCCATGTCCGGCATATGAATCAGTTCCTTCGGAATAATTGCCGTGTCAAACAGAACCGTGGAAGTAAAAATCACTGTCCGGCTCAGCGCATGACGGAAATCAAGCCGGTTCGGAACATGCACAACACGGCCGGTCGGCACACCCTCCGCGTCTCCAAACTCGTAGGACGTAAACGAAAATCCGACGTTCTTCTGCCGCATGAAGAGAAGCTGCTCCTCAAGCTTGGTTGAGAGCCATAGATCATCCGCATCCAGAAACGCGATATACCTTCCCCTTGCTTCTCTTACTCCATGATTGCGGCTTTCTGCCGCTCCCATATTCCGCTCATTCTGAATAATCCGAATCTGATCTTTGCAGGCAGAAGACTCCCTCACGCGCTGCATCACCGAAAGGCTTTCATCTCCTCCGCAGTCGTCAACCAGTATCAGCTCCCAATTATGGAACGTCTGTTTCTCAACGCAGCGGATCGTTTCCTCAATATAATCCTCCGCGCCGTAAACCGGGACGATGATCGACACAAGGCTGTCGCTTCCCTGTATGTTTTGATTTTTCCGCTCTTCACACTCACGATTCATTCGTTTTCCCCGCATCCGCGGCCCCGAGGTGTTTCATCGGTTGCTTCTTTATCACGATCAGCCATCATCTGTCGACAGACTGCGCCTGCCACTGCTTCACATATTTTGCCATCGTTCTCATATAAATGTAAAGCCAATGATAAGAAGTGGGGCTGATAA
>ONGY01000102.1:3551-6055 GCA_900317475.1 uncultured Lachnospiraceae bacterium
ATTTCTTCACATTTCTGGACACTGCCGTGGTAAGATGAATTCGTGAAAGTTGTGGATTCTCACAGCAATTAGCAGCTTTGATTCCAACAAACACTAATCATAGAGGAGTAACAGCACAATGGCAGAAAAGAGAACACGCAGAACCAGATCGGAAATAATCACAGACAAAATCGCGAAACTGACCGCGGACAAAGAGAAATATGAAAACAAAGCCAAAGAAATCTCGTCTCAGATTGAACAGCTCCGGGAAGAGCTGAACGCCCAGAGAGTCGATGAAGTAATGGCGGTCATTTCCGAGCAAAAGCTTTCCATCGATCAGGCGATTGTAAAACTCCGTTCCTGACTCAGCCTGGGATATGCAGTTCTGTGTCCAGCGTCCAGAACCGCGGTTCCGTGATCCGGTAATATGTTCTTCCGGAACGAAACGGCATATAGCCTTCTGTTATTATTACATCACATCTTGAAAACTCTTATATTTCCGCAGTCGAGCAGAGCTTGTCAGCGATCGTCACAATCCAGGCTTCTCTGGATGAAGGGACTTGAAATAACGTAAGTGGCCACATGTGCGTTCGGATAATGCTCTGCTCCTTCTGATCAAGTCCGAAATCGCGCGCGGCGTTCTCAGCGGCAATCTCCGGATGATGGTAGCCATGCAGCTTGTCTCCGTGCGTATGCCAGTCATACAGGAAATAATCATGCAGAAATGCGGCGCGTACGAGTCTTCGCTCATCGCATCCCGCATGAAGCGCACGGTTCAGTGCGAATGCGGTTTTCGCTACGCGCAGACTGTGGCTGTAAGTGGTCACATTTCCGTGCTGGATATATTTTTTCATCCGCAGTGCCCTAGGATCCAGCGCGATCGGCCGGATCAGTTTTTCGAACTGCGCCTCTTCTGTATCTGTGAGAGTCATCTTAACGCCTCCAGGAGCGCTCTGCCCCGCAAATCACTTTCTGCGCTCTGGTCTGTCCACGGCTGTCCCGAGTTTATCCTGCAGGGCAGTGAGCGCTTCCTTGAGCTTTTCTGCGCCGGCCTTGCCGTCAGCATTGCGAAATTCCTGAATACTGTTCAGATGGTACTTCTGGCGGGGAGACATGCCTGCCGCATACCTGCGCATCCGCTCACTCACTTCGCCGGCTTTACCAGTGGCGTACTCTTTCATTTCTCCGGCTTTGCCGGCAGCGTAGTCTTTCAGATCCGAAGCTGTTACATACGCGCCGATCACAGCGGTTTCGGCGGCGGAAGAAACAGCCGCCTTCGCGGCCTGCAAGGTCGCGGCGGGTCCCTGCTGCGCGATTTCGACACCGGCTTGCATCCGTGCGTTGAATTCACGCGAATAGTTTTCCATCTTTGAAATCAGTTCCGTCAGACTTGCAATCGTCAGCGCGAGGTCCATCGCGAAAAGAAACATAAAAAAGAGCGCAAGACCTTCGTTCAGAAGCGGTCTGTTTTCCTGATGGAGCGAGCGGATAAAGGGAAACAGGCAGCGGACGATCGCGATGCCCGCAAGTCCGAACCCGCAGGTCGCCGGCAGGCAGATCCTGCCGTTTATGTTCAGCGGAACTTTGCTGTAATCCCACCAGACTGCGTGAAAAATTTTCTCGAGCACATACGAAGTTGTATATTCGATGACCGCGCTGCCGGCCGCGCAGATCAGAAAGATCTTCCATATTGCAAGGCTGCCGGTATTCAGAACCGGCACAAAATTGAACACGATCATCGCTGCTACAACCGCCGTTCCGTAGATCGGGCAGACGGGGCCGTAGAGGAAACCTCTGTTTTGCCAGTGTTTCGTTTTAAACGTGCAGTAAACTGTCTCCCAGACCCATCCCAGAAAGCTGAAAATAATGAAGTTGACAAAGTAAGCGGCAATGATCATGTCGTTTCTCCTTTGCGGGCCCTTGTCAGAGACGGGCCAGCGATGTCTGAATTTATCCGATTGTGCGCGGCATCCACGTCAGTATTTTTTCTGACCCTGCAGTTCTTTATAGAATGCGCGGTAGTTTTCGTAGCGGACTCTGGAAATGGCGCCCTCGTCAACTGCCCTCTTCACAGCGCAGCCCGGTTCTTCCATATGGTTGCAGCCATCGAAACGGCACAGACCCAGGTATTCGTCAAATTCCGGATAATACTGCTTTAGGTCCTCCGCTTCCATGCCAAAGAGGTTGAGTGATGTAAAACCGGGCGTGTCCATGACGAAGGTCATGGAAGAGCCGTCCTGGCCCGCCTCTCCCGGAGTAGGCACGCGGAAGAGCTCTACATGGCGGGTCGTATTCTTCCCGCGGGCGATCCGCCTGGAAAGTTCACCGGTCTCCATATTTGCATCCGGACAGAGCCGGTTGATGAGGGTCGACTTGCCGACGCCGGAAGGGCCTGCGAACACGGTCGTCTTCCCGCGGAGGACCTTATAAATATCCCCGAGACCGCAGACCGAAGCGGAGTTTTCTGAGCTTTCCGTTTTCACTTTCCCGTCACTCTCATTGCCATCATTGTCACCCTCATTGCC
>ONGY01000099.1 GCA_900317475.1 uncultured Lachnospiraceae bacterium
CGATGTGATCTGGGGCGATGTCGACTACATGTTTGTCGATATGCCGCCGGGAACCGGTGACATACCGCTGACGGTCTTCCAGTCGCTTCCGGTGGACGGGATCATCATCGTCACGACACCGCAGGAGCTTGTCTCCATGATTGTTGAGAAAGCGGTGGCGATGGCGAAGCTCATGAAGATGCCGATTCTTGGAATCGTTGAAAACATGAGCTATGTGAAGTGCCCGCACTGCGGCGAGGAAATCAAAGTCTTCGGTGAGAGCCATATTGAAGAGATTGCCGCAAAGGAAGGCCTCAGGGTTATCGGCCGCGTTCCGATCGATCCGGCACTTGCAAAGGCAGCGGATGAAGGCACCGTCGAATACGCGGACACCTCATTCCTCGACGGAATCATGGAGGTACTGCCGAAGATCGAATGAAGTCTGAATAATGCAACGCTGCGGGAGTATTGCTCCGGAAAATGCCGGAGAATGCTCCCGCAGTGATTTATCAGAAGGACTTTCTAAGATTTACTCCCCGGGAATTACTCTGAATCCCTTGTTTCTTCCGTTTTTACGGCAGGCTCCTTCCGGCGGGTCTGCTTTTTATTTTTGTCATAGATGATCTTCAGACCCTCGAGCATGAGATAGTCGTCGAGAATGAGCCTGTGGCGGGTGTAGGGCGCGACGCGGGCAGCAAGACCGCCGGTTGCGATGATCGATTTCGCGGGGCCGATTTCTGCCTCAAACCGGTCGAGTATGCCGTCGAGACCGCCGATGGTGCTGTAGAAGGCGCCGGCCTTCATGGCTTCGATGGTATTGCTGGCAACCGCTTTTTTCGGAGGTTCAATGGAAATGTTCGGAAGAAGCGAGGTGCCCTTCACCAGCGCCTCAAGGGAAATGCCGACGCCGGCATAGATGACGCCGCCCCGGTAGACACCCTTGTCATCCACGACGGTGACGGTTGTGGCGGTGCCCATGCTGATGATGAAGGCGGGAAGCGGGTACATCTCCTTTGCGGCAACGGCCGTGCAGACAAAATCCGGTGCTATGGTGCCCGGGTCGTCGAGACGGATGTCGAGGCCGGTCCGCAGACCCGCACCGACGATCATCGCGTCAAGACCGGTGATCATGTAGACTGCCTTTTTCAGTGTCCCCGTGAGAGACGGGACCACCGTTGAGATGATGGACCCGGTGATGCTCTTCGGGTTGATGCCGCCGAGCTTGAGGATGCGGTACATGTCTGCCGCATATTCATATTCGGTGCGGTGTTCGTTTGTCTGCAGCCGGAACACATTCAGAATCCGGCCGTTGTCATTGATCACACCGAGCTTGGTGTGTGTATTCCCGGTATCGATTGCAAGCAGCATTTGTCAGGCTCTCCTTAACAGTTCCCAGATTCCCATGATGACCGTGTCCGGCAGAATCTTGCTGAAGAAGCGGTGCACCGTACACATGATGCCCGGCGTGGAAACCGCAAAACCGTGTTCGCTGTCGTAGAGCGCATGCACCGCGACGCTGTGGACCGTCGAGGAGAAGGGGAAGCTTTTGATTTCCTTGCTTCCCTTCGTCTTCTTCGCGGTGCCGATGAATTCCGTGTCGCGGATCCAGTACGGGCAGACAGCGGTGACGATGATGCCGTCGCCGATCAGCTCCTCGCGGAGCGCCCTCGAATAGCGGAGCAGGAAAGCCTTGCTGGCAGCATAGACATTGAGGTACGGGAACGGGGAGAAACCTGCCGTTGAGCAGATCTCCATGATGCGGCTCCCGGCGCGCATGTACGGCAGCGAAAGCTGCGTCATATCCACGGCCGCGCGGCAGTTGAGGTCGATCATGCTGTCGATGCTCTCAAGCGGGATGTCCTTTACGCTGCCGATCTTGCCGAAGCCGGCCGCGTTGATAAGAAGACCGATGACGACACCCGATTTTGCAAGCTCTTTGCTGTAGGCCTCGAGATTGCTCTTCTTCGTGAGGTCAAAGGACAGAATTTTAACAGGGGTCGAAATACTGTCGCGCAGTTCCTCGAGTCGGTCGAGGCGGCGTGCGATGACCCAAATTTCGTCAAAACGCTCTGCGCTGCTGCGGTCGATCTGGTGTACGAATTCACTTCCAAGGCCGCTGGAGGCGCCGGTGACAACGGCGATGAGTTTGGTGCCGCCGGAAACAGAAGGACGGGGAACCTGCGCTGTGCGGGTTTTTACCTTTTCGTCCTTATCGGATTTTTCTTCTGATGCCGAAGATGCGGCTCCGCTGCGGTCCGATTCTTTCATGGCATCGGCTGCGATTTTCTCGTCGATTGCCTTTGCGGCAGCAGCCTTTTCCGGATCAATCTTCGGAACAGCAGAATCATCGATATTGAGTTTGGTATATTTCATGTGTGTAACCTCCAACTTCCTTTAAGAGGAGACTGCGGCCGGATTCGCAAACCGGGCAGATCTTCTCCTCGTCCTTACTCCGCTCCGGACCGGGCTGCAGCCGGTCCCGGGCGAAGGCACGTTTTAACGGAACCGGATACGGAATACGACCGGATCTTTGGACCGGATCTTCTTCGTGCGGATGACGAGAGCTTCTTCGGTCTGGAACCAGACCGGTTTTTCATCGCTTCCGCAGACGTCGATGTCACGGATGAGCTCTGCAAATTCAGATACTCCCGGATGCATTCGGCCGGCGAGTGATTTCACGCGGATTTCGCTGTAAACATTGCCGTAATCTTCACTTTCGCAGGCGCTTCCCGCGCTTCCGGCGCAGAGATGAGCCTCCGGCTCCGGGTAATTCATCGCGAAAACATAGAGATGTCCGTGGTTTACCGTGAAGCGGAAATCCTCCGATGTATAAGCGGTGTCGATCTGATCGGCGAAGGCACCCTTCTTTGCTGCGGTCGGGCCTTCACCCGAGATGCGCCACGGGCGGCTTCCGTAGACTGCCTCGCCGTTTGCGGACAGCCACTGGCCGATGGAAAGAAGAACATTCGTGTCTTCTTCCGTGAATGTTCCGTCCGGCTTCGGGCCCACGTTCAGCAGCATCGTGCCGTTCTTTGAGACCGCATCAATGAGATCGTAGAGAATGACAGTCGGGGTTTTGTAGACATTGTTTGTTGTATAGCACCAGGAGTTCTTCCCGATGGCCGTGTCTGTCTGCCAGGCGTTCGGCTGCGGCTCGTCAAAACCTCCGCGCTCGACGTCGGGAACGGCACACCCATAGGGAATGCCGTCGTTCTTGGTGATGACCATCACTTCTTTGCCCCATTCAGCACCCTTGTTGTAATAGTATGCAAGAACTTTGCGCATATACGGCTTTACTGCATCGTGGTAAACCCACCAGTCGAAATAGAGCTCCTGCGGTTGGAAGCGGTCGATGATTTCAATCGTCCGGAACATCCAATCCTCTACAAATTCCTTTGACGGGTACGGAGTGAGATACCGGTCATCGTTGTTCTCCGAATCGCGGAGTACGGCCGGCCAGTAGAAATCCCCGCATTCCTTCGAACCTTCCGGAACATCGGACCATTCGGAGGCAGGTGTGCCGTCGGCGAGAGGAAGTTTTCCCGGACTCATGAACCACCAGTGCTCGATGCGGTGCGAAGATGCTCCGTTTATAAGGCCCTTCCTGCGGAGTGCCTCGGTGAGTTCGCCGGTAAAGTCGCGGTGCGGCCCGCGGTCGAAGGCGTTCCAGTCAGAGAGATCGCTCTTGTACATCTGGAAGCCGTCGTGATGCTCTGCCACCGGAACGACGTAGCGTGCACCGGAATTTTTGAAAAGTTCCGCCCAGGCATCTGCATCGAATTTTT
>ONGY01000132.1 GCA_900317475.1 uncultured Lachnospiraceae bacterium
TTCTTTGCCGCGAGCGGATTGTCTTTTCCAAGGAATACGTGCGGTTTGGCCCGAAACAGGGGTTCAAACTTCAGCCCGTTCTCATGAAGCGTTTTGCGTATGACGGTTTCATTGAACGGATTTAGATATAAAATCCCGATCTCGCTTCGAAGGTGCGACACGTCATCGATAATATCATACGTCTGCGTCTCCCTCATATGAAATTCATACTCATCTCCGCCGTACTCTTTGAGCAGGCGCACAAACGCCTCCACCGCAAAAGAATAGTGCTGCGAGGATACGCTGAATCTTCTCCGCCCCTTCTTCTCTCCCGCGTACATCTCTTCCATCAATTCGGCCTGCTCAAGAAGTTGCCTTGCCATGCCGAGAAAACGGTCTCCCTCGGGCGTGAGCGTCACACCATCCCTGGAGCGGCTGAAAATGGTGATTCCGATCTCCTTTTCCAGCGCATGCACAGCACTCGTCAGGCTCGGCTGTGAAATAAACAAAGCTCTGGCCGCGTCGGTTATCGTTCCTCTTCTTGCAATTTCATCAATATAGGATAATTGTTTTAAAGTCAAGGCTCACCTCGTCAAAACACATTTATGCTGTGCTCTTATATCTCAGATCCTGTTTCTTCGTATCCGGGAACTGCATAAATGAACGTGTCCGTCCGCAGCATCGATTAATGACAGCAATTCACCGCATCTATAGTGGTCTTCATTGTACTTCTTTCCATAGGCTGAATCTATGAATAAGTCAAAACTTTCTATATTTTACGATGGCTGTTTCATTCTCTATAATAACCGCAGTTGGTATTTCCGAGTTATTAAGTAGGATTTGACAGAACGGAGATGGATATGGGAAATCTGCATGCACCTTTTCGCTATGATTACGTTGGAAGCTTTCTTCGCCCGCAGAAACTGAAGGAAGCGAGAGCTTCTTTTGCGGCCGGAACAATCAGCCGTGATGAACTCACTGCCGTGGAAAACAGTGCCATTGAAGAACTGGTGGGTAAACAGAAGGCGGCAGGATATCATGTAATCACGGACGGTGAATTCCGGCGGCAGGCATGGCACCTCGATTTCATGTGGGGTTTTGACGGCGTGGGACACCAGCCGACCCGCACCGGACTGCCGTTCGCAGGCGAGCAGGCGATGATTGACGACACCTACCTCACCGGGAAAATCAGTGTCGGGCATCACCCGTTTGTGGATCATTTCCGTTTCGTACAGCAGTTTGAAGATGAAAATACTGTTGCAAAGCAGACGATCCCTGCGCCGGCCCAGTTCCTCGCACAGATGGCAATGCCGTTTGCATGGGAAAACACACAGAAATACTATGACACCCCCGAGGCACTGGCCCGGGATATCGCGGAGGGATACCGAAAAGTCATCCGGGAATTCTACGATGCGGGCTGCCGGAACCTGCAGTTTGACGACTGCACATGGGGCATGCTGGTCGATCCGAATGCTCTCTCCTTCTTCGGAACTGATGCGGCAGGACTGGATAAAGTAAAGGAACTGTATCTTGAGGTAAACAATGCCGCGCTCGAGGGAAGGCCTTCCGATCTCACGGTTACAACCCATGTGTGCCGCGGCAATTATCACTCGACCTTCGCAAGCCGCGGTGCATACAACAACATTGCCGCATACCTCTTCGCAAAGGAGAACGTTGACGCCTTCTATCTCGAGTATGACGACGAGCGTTCCGGTAGTTTTGATCCTCTCGCACTGGTTCCGGAGGGCAAGAAAGTCGTTCTCGGGAATCCGCAAGGCTTCGGCGCTGATTCCTCTGGACAGGCTCTGCCTGTCGCCGCAGTGCGGATTTGCTTCCTGCGAGATCGGGAACAAACTCACCGAGGAGCAGGAGTGGGCCAAGCTCCGACTCGTCCGTGACATTGCACGCGACGTGTGGAAGGAATCGTAACAGAAAGGGCGTTGATCCGGCCTGTTTCTTCGCCGGGAAATGTGTCCGGCACCCGGGGATGCGATACCTCCGGATGAACAATATTTCTGAATTTCCAAAGTTCTCTCCAGAGTGCAGTCAGAGGTTAATTGTCTCTCACTGCACTTATTTTATTATGAATATAAGCTGCACATGGCTGCACCTGCCTCCGCTTTTGGGCAAACCATTCCCGGCAAAACTGCAAACGAACCATTGACGAAATTGATATCATAATGATATCATATTGATGTAGCAATCAGTCAGATGCGGGGCCGAGAGCTCCGGAAAGGAAACCGGGATGAAAGAAAAAATATTGGAAGGAAAAAAATACGGTATGGCAGTTCTGATTTTCTGGATCGCTGTCACTGCACTGGCAGTGATTCTGCTTGTCATCTCCATATACATGGGCAGTGCAGAGGAGCCTTATCTTCCGCCCTTTATACCTGCCATGATCTGGATCATGGGCGGATGGATTCTGCTCCCCGGGTTTAAGGTTCTGAAGCCCCAGGAAGCACTCGTTCTAACACTTTTCGGCAGATACATCGGTACACTCAAAGGTGAGGGTTTTTACTATGTGAATCCCTTCTGTGTTGCTGTCAATCCGGCTGCAGGGACGAGACTCGGGCAGAGCGGAGACGTGGATGACGGAGCCCGCATACTGCTGAAATCAGGAGAAGGCGGCACTCGGAAGGACGGATCCAAAAAAATTTCCCTGAAGGCCATGACTCTGAGCAATGCAAAGCAGAAGGTGAATGACGTTCTCGGAAATCCGGTAGAGATATCCGTCGCCATCATATGGCACGTTGAGGATACTGCAAAGGCAGTATTTGATGTGGACAACTACAAAGAATACCTCTCCCTGCAGGCAGATGCCGCAGTACGCGATATTGTAAAGATCTATCCCTATGACATTGCTCCCGGAGTGGATACAACCGGAGATGGAAAAGCGGATGACGGAAGTCTTCGGGGCTCCACCACTGTGGTGGCAGAACGGATCCGCGATACGATCCAAAAGAAGGTGGCTTCGGCCGGCCTCTCCATCGAGGAGGCAAGGATCACCTATCTCGCCTACGCTCCGGAAATTGCAGCCGTCATGCTGCAGCGCCAGCAGGCTTCTGCCGTCATTGACGCAAGAAAAATGATTGTAGACGGTGCCGTGGGAATGGTGGAGATGGCGCTTACCGCACTGGAAAAGGACGGCGTGGTGAGCCTTGACGAAGAGCGCAAGGCTGCGATGGTCTCTAATCTTCTGGTGGTGCTGTGCGGCAGCCACGATGCGCAGCCCATCGTGAATTCCGGAAGTCTGTACTGAGAATCGAATGAATAAAAGATAAGGACGGGAAATGGCAAAGAAACAGGTGCCGCTTCGGCTTGACGAAAAACTATACGATGCAATTGCCGCCTGGGCGGAGGACGATTTTCGGTCAGTCAACGGACAGATTGAATATCTCCTGACCGAGTGCGTAAGGCAGCGGAAAAAGAACGGGAAATACGTCTCTGACCATCTGGATGAGCCGCCCAAACTGGATATTTCCTGAAAAATCCGTCATGCCCCGCGAAAACAATGCACAGGACATGGAGATGATCCGATGTCATGCGTTCGCAAATCCAGATTGTCAATAACTACCCAAAATCAGTATCGGAATCAGGTATGTGTCGCAGGCCTTACCTGATTCCGACATGAATTATTAATACAGCGGCCTTCACTTCACTGCCCTTACGCAAAGCCAGATACCTTTTGCATCGGTCTCAATATCTTTAAACCCGGCCCGTTGCAGCAGATTGCAAAGCTGACCCGCGTCATACAGCTCCATTCCATCGATGATCTTTGAGAATTTCACGGCTTCCCTGTCATGACCGTTCGACTCATTGCAGATGAAGAACGTACCGCCGGTCTTCAAAACTCGAGAGATCCCCTGAAAGATCTTCGCGGGATCCGGCCAGAAATAAACGGTTTCAAACGCCGTGACAAGATCAAAAGTTTCTGCCGGAAACGGAAGAGCACTGACATCACCCTGTATGATCTCGCAGCGGCCATCCGCAATCGCCTTCTGATTTACCTTTTCAGACTCTGCCACACTTACTTCCGAATAGTCCAGTCCCGTCACGTGCCCCTTCGGGAATTTTGCAAGCAGCCTCATCACATTGGCACCGCCACCGCAGCCTGCATCCAGAATCCTTGCGTTCTCCGCAATTGTGATATGGCTGAGCCCCCATTCTGCCAGTTTAGCATGAGAACCGCTGTTCATTCCCTTCACCATCAGCCTGCCGCCAAAACCGACAGGCTTTCTTGTGTTCTGAAAAAAAGACATATTCTTCCCCTCCGCTATTTGTGTTGCTCTTTCCTGCGTTATATCTAACTAATCTGAGTATAAAGATTCAAATCTCATCCTGTCAATCCCAGTTTACGCTGAAAGGTCTGTCTGAACTTCCTATAAAACTCCTACTCAAGCAAGATTCAAAGGGATATTGAGTAGGAGTTTTTATCCCTATTCGTCTGCTTCTTCCGGATCGCTCTGG
>ONGY01000043.1 GCA_900317475.1 uncultured Lachnospiraceae bacterium
TTGATATTGATCCCTACTGGATGGAATCAGCCGGAAGTCTTCTTGCGGCCATTCCGGCGGGAAAGGCAGAAGAAGTTTTGACGGGGCTTGCGGAGAGCAATATACCAGCCGCCGTAATCGGAACATTGAATGACACAAATCAGAAAATCATCCGGAATGGAGACGAGATGCGTTTCCTCGACCGGCCGCAGGCGGATTCGTTGAGGAAAATTCTGATATAGTGTTATGGATAGGAAGCAGACTCGATGCGACTTTGACAGAATATGGTCCGTCTGCATGAATGGGTGCGTGCAGAGCCTAAGCGGAGCATTGCTCATAAGAATACTCCGGTCGGCTTCTAGTTTTTGCGGCGGGAGCAGATTTTTATGGGCGGGCTCCAGCATACACTGAAACAGGAGTTTATTTTTTATCATGGAAATTGTTCTTCATCAGCCGGAGATACCGAGCAATACAGGAAACATCGGACGCACCTGCGTCGCAACGGGAAGCGGCCTTCATATCATCGAGTGACAAATATCTCAGGCGCGCGGGAATGGACTATTGGGATCATCTGCGGCTTACACGATATATTAATTATGAAGATTTCCTCGCAAGAAACCCCGGAGCGACTGTATGGTATGCGACGACCAAGGCGCATCAGTGCTATACCGATGTTCATTACGGACTGCATGATTTCATCATGTTTGGAAAAGAGAGCGCCGGCATTCCGGAAGACATTCTCGTCGAGAATGAGGATCACTGCATCCGAATCCCGATGGGACCGGACATACGGTCCCTGAACCTGGCAAACTCGGTGGCAATCGTCCTTTACGAGGCGCTGCGGCAGCAGGGGTTTCACGGGCTTGAAGAATACGGAAATCTGCATCACCTGAAGTGGAAAGAAAAAGATTCCTGAAGAGAGCCAATAGAAAGGAAGAGCCTACAGCAAGGAAGAGCCAATAGAAAGCTCATTCGGGCATTTCTCCCGCGAGTACCGCAGAGAGGCGCGCTGAAGGACACTGCAGGGGAAGAGTGAAGAAAATAAAAGGAGGGCCGCATTTTCTGTAGAGAAATGCAGCCCTTTTACTATGTGCGGCCGGTGTCTGATCACCGTCTCCTGCCTGATTCTTTTTCTATGGTGCAGGCTTAACGATTATTACTCGTCAAGGTAGTCGCGGAGCTTCTTGCTCTTGGATGCGCTGTGGGAGAGTTTGCGCATTGCCTTCGCCTCAATCTGGCGGATGCGCTCGCGGGTAACGCCGAATTCGCGCCCGACTTCCTCAAGGGTTCTCGGCTTCCCGTCGTCGAGGCCGTAGCGCAGACGGAGAACCTTCTGCTCGCGGTCGGTCAGGGTCCCGAGGACCTCATTCAGCTGTTCCTTGAGGTGCATGCTGGTGACAGCCTGCTCCGGAGCTTCCTGCTTGTCATCCGGAACGAAATCGCCGATGCTCGAATCGTCCTCTTCGCCGACCGGGGTCTCCAGAGAGACCGGCTCCTGGGAAATTTTGACGATCTCGTTGACCTTTTCAACCGGAATATCCATAGCCTTCGCAATTTCCGCGGGCTGCGGTTCACGGCCGAGCTCGGTGGTCAGCTGGCGCTTCGTGCGGGTGTATTTGTTCATCGTCTCGACCATGTGGACAGGAATGCGGATCGTGCGCGCCTGGTCGGAAATTGCGCGGGTGATGGACTGGCGGATCCACCAGGTCGCATAGGTTGAGAACTTGAATCCCTTGCGGTATGCAAACTTGTCGACCGCCTTGAGAAGTCCCATGTTGCCTTCCTGAATCAAATCGAGGAAGGACATGCCGTGGCCCACGTATTTCTTCGCGATGGAGACGACCAGACGAAGGTTTGCCTCCGAGAGCTCTTTCTTGGCGGTGTTGCCGTCGGCCGAAATAGATTTCAGGTCATTCAGGTTTTTGCCGACGAAGATTTCATACTTCTCCTGCATCTCGCTGTCGATCTTGTCCTGCATGGTAGGAGCGTCTGCATCTGCCTGTGCTTCTTCGAATTCATCATCGCCCATTGGAAGGGAGAAGCTTTTATCGACCATCTCCTGCGTGACGGTACCGCCGTCCGGAAGGAGTTTTTTCTTCATGATATTGTCGGCAATGCGTCCGTTTTCGATGCGGCGTGCGATTGCGACTTCCTGATCGGCCGTGAGCAGCGGAATCGATCCGATTTCCTTGAGGTACAGTTTGACGGGATCCTCGATGTTCACCTCGGCGGAAAGATTGTCATAGTCGATTTTGGCCTCGACCTCTTCCTTTTCGGTGTCGATGTCCTCCCTGTCAGAATCATCGTCGCTTTCGAGATCGTCATCGTCGTCGTCCATGTCATCGGAATCGCCTGCGGAATCCTCTTCCGTGTAAACGTCAATTCCCTCGCTCTCAAAATATGCTGAGATCTCATCTTTCTTCTCGTCTGAGAGGTCGGCACTGCGGAATGCGGCGTCGATATCGTTCTGGGAAATCGTGTCGTTGTTTGCCTTGGCGGCCCTGATGAGACTTGCGAGCTTTTCTCTGAATTCTGTTTCGTCCATATATACCTCCGTGAATGCGCCTTTTCCCTGCTCTTCGAAACAGATTTCGGAACAGGTTTCTCAGGCGTCGGTATAATTAATATTCGCCGCGGAGGCCCGATTTCCTTTTTTGCTTTGAAAAATTTTTGCATCCGTTGGTTGCAAAACTGACTTCGGGCTGACTGTCTCCGGAGGCAATTCTGCAGGTGTTCCGTGCGCCTGCACTGCAGGGAACAGTCGTTGACCTGTTAATACCGTTTCGGGGAACAGTCATTGCTCTTCAATACCATTGCAGGACAGGATTACTGATCTTCCTGCGACAGCGGCAGGGAGAAAATAAACTCGCTGCCAACCCCTTCGGTTGAGACAACATTGATATTCTCGCCGTGTGCGCGCAGAATCTCCCGGACGATGGACAGACCGAGCCCGGTGCCGTTCTTGTCCTTGCCGCGGGAGAGATCGGTCTTGTAGAAGCGGTCAAAGATGAGCTTCTGTTCGTTCTTCGGGATACCGATGCCGGAATCCTTCACCGACGTAAAAACTTTACTGTGCCGTTCGGTTGTCTCGATGCGGACGACGGAATCGCTGTGGCTGAATTTGATTGCATTGTCGACGAGATTGTAGAGAACCTGTTCGATCCGTTCTCGGTCTGCGTTTACGTGAAGATGCTCGCCGGTGAGCACGAGCTCAATGGCTACCTTCTTGTTGCGGCAGGTCTGCTCGAACGAAGCTGCAACGGAGCGGATGACCTCATTGATGTCAAAATCCGTGCGGTGCAGGATCATGCCGGTGGACCCGACGTTGCCCAGGGTGAGAAGGCCGTTCGCAAGCTTGGTCAGGCGGTTTGTCTCGCTGAGGACAACCCCGAGGTATTTGGACTGCTGTTCCGGAGGAATCGTGCCGTCGAGGATGGCTTCGAGAAAGCCCTTGATGGAGGTGAGCGGTGAGCGCAGATCGTGGGAGATGTTTGCAACGAATTTCTTCTGGTCATCCTCCTTGCGGTCGACTTCGCTTGCCATGTAGTTCAGGGAAGCGGCCAGGTAGCCCATTTCATCATCGGAGTCGACGCTCAGGCGGTATTTCATGTTGCCGACCGCGTACTGCTCGGTTGCCGTGGTGATGCGGCGGAGCGGAACATAGACGGTCTCCGTGAAGAAAATGAGAATGATCATCGAGAGAAGAAACAGAACGATGAGCTCGAGGTAGGAGATATTCAGTTCCGAATTGGCCTCGGAGAGCACGGCGGAATAAGGTGCCGTGATGCAGACATAGCCGCGGATGACATAATCGCCGGTGATGGGTGCGATGACGGAAAGGCGCATATCCTCGTACATTCCGAAGAAATTGTCGGTGAAATAGTTCTTTCCGTTTCCGGCGAGTCCCGGATCAAAATCGGCGACATATACTTCGGAATCTGTGTTCGCGGCGTCCTTATTGTTTACGACCATCCGTCCGGACGGGTTCACGATATAGATGTCAGCACTCATAAACGTGCCGAGCGCTGCCAGCTGCTTTTGGACCGAATCGAGGGAGACCTCGCTGTTGTAAAGGTCGCTCGCATAGGTGTTGGCGATGAGCGTCGCCTCGCTGTAGAGGCTGTCGGCGCGGTTTTTGCTGCATTGATCGACCGTCATGTTCGAGATAAAAGTCGCGACGACGATGAATCCGAACACGCCGAAGAGAATGTAAGCGAGAATGAATTTGAGATAGAGAGTCTTGTGCATGGAATCTGCCTTCCGCCCTCAGGTGACTTCGAATTTATATCCGATGCCCCAGATGGTCGTGATTTTCCAGTCCTGCCCGCCGGGAATTTTCTCGCGGATGCGCTTGATATGGACGTCGACCGTGCGGGTGTCGCCGATATATTCGTATCCCCAGATCTGGTCGAGGAGCTGTTCCCTCGTAAAAACGCGTCCCGGGGACGCCGCAAGGAAGTAAAGAAGTTCCAGCTCCTTCGGCGGCATATCGACCGGTTTCCCATTGTAGATGACGGAATAATTCGTGAGGTTGATGGTAAGTCCCGGATATTCCACAACCTTCTCGTCGCTGCTCTCCCTGACCGGAGTCTGCGGCTTTGTGCGGCGAAGGACCGCCTTCACGCGGGCGACAAGTTCTTTCGAGTCAAAAGGCTTCTCCATGTAGTCGTCGGCGCCGAGTTCGAGTCCCAGGACCTTGTCGAAAACCTCGCCCTTTGCGCTCAGCATGATGATCGGAACCTGACTGGCCGTGCGGATCTCCCGGCACACCTGATATCCGTCGATGCCCGGCAGCATGATGTCAAGAAGAATGAGATCGGGATTATAAGTCCGGAAGGCCTGCAGCGCAGACTCGCCGTCTCCGACGGTTTTCGTGTCAAAACATTCCTTTGTGAGATAAAGAGCGATGAGTTCCGCAATGTTGGCGTCATCATCGACAATCAAAATTTTCTGTTTCGAAGCAGGCATGTCTTTCCTCTTATTTCTTTAAAGTCACAATAGTCACCCCGGCGTCGCCCTCGCCGAATTCACCGGCGCGGAAGGACTTCACGAAGTCCTGCTTCCGCAGATATTCCTGCACTGCCTTCCGCAGCGCACCGGTCCCCTTGCCGTGGACGATGCGGACGGTCTCCAGATGAGACAGGCGGGCATCGTCGAGATATTTGTCGAGATTATAAATTGCTTCATCCGTTGTCTGGCCGAGCAGATTGCACTCGGGAGAAATGGACTGCACGCGGGAGAAATCCATGTCGACATCTGCGCTTCTCCCGGCGGCGGCCATCGCGCGGTCCATGTATTTCTGTTTTGCCTCTCGTCTGTAATCGCCTTCCGTCTTTCCCTTCGGGGCGTCGTCCCAGACGAGGTCGCTCACCTTTGCGGCTGTGTGGATGATTCCGCAGAGAACGCCCACATTTCCCTTTTTGTCCGGAAGCTTTTCGACGGTTCCGGTGAGCCCCATCGAGAGAATACGGACGGTATCACCGATTTTCAGATCCGCAGCCTTCACCTTGCCCTTCGCGGCAGCGGCCTCCGAAGGATGATAGGAGAGCTTCTGGTCGCGTTTCTGCACTTTGCCGCGCAGTCCGGAGCGGATCCGCTCCATTTCAGAGGTGTCCGCCACATTTCCGCCGGCACGGGAAACTGCGGCGGCCTTCCGCATCTCGGAAATGGCATCGTCCGCCTCCTTCTTTGCATTTGCAAGAATGTCGCGTGCGCCCTCATTTGCCCGGCGCAGGATTTCCTGGCGCCGCTCGGCAAGCTGCTTTTCCCTTGTGTCCAGCTGCTTTTCCCGCGCATCCAGTTCGGCACGCAGCTTTTCCGCCTCCTGCTTCTCCTTCTCGGCCTTCGACCGCTCCGCGTCAAGTTCGGTGAGAAGATCCTCAAAACTTCGTGTCTCCGAGGTCATCTGCTGCCTTGCGGTTTCAATGATATAGTTCGGAAGACCGAGTTTTGACGCGATCGCAAAGGCGTTGGACTTGCCGGCAATTCCCATGATCAGATGATATGTCGGCTGAAGAGTCTCGACGTCAAACTCGCAGCTCGCGTTCATTACGCCCCCGGTGCGCATCGCATAGACCTTGAGCTCACTGTAGTGTGTGGTCGCAAGCGTGCGGATCCCGCGCGTGTGGAAGAAATCGAGGATGGAAATCGCAAGTGCCGCGCCTTCGCTCGGGTCGGTGCCGGCTCCAAGCTCATCGATCAGGCACAGGCAGTCCTTGTCGGCGCGCTTGCAGATGTTCACAATATTTGTCATGTGCGCGGAGAACGTCGAGAGATTCTGCTCGATGCTCTGTTCATCGCCGATGTCCGCAAAAACCTCGCGGAATGTGCTGAGTTCGCTCATGCTTCCGGCCGGGATGTGAAGGCCGGACAGGCCCATGAGCTCGAGGAGACCGACGGTTTTGAGGGTGACTGTCTTGCCGCCGGTGTTCGGCCCGGTGATGACGACCATGTCAAAATCCGCTCCGATCCGGAAATCGATCGGAACGACCTTTTTCTTGTCGATCATCGGATGGCGCGCCTTGTGGAGTTCGATGTAATGATCTTCATTGAAGACGGGCCGCGTTGCATCCATATCGACGGCAAGCTCTGCTTTCGCGAAAACAAAGTCGAGCCTCGTCATATTGGCGGCGTCGTCCTTCAGCTCCGTCAGGTGCTCATGTGCCTGTGATGCAAGGTCTGCGAGGATGTTTTCAATTTCCTTCTTCTCCTCGGCCTCGAGCGCGCGCAGGGCGTTGTTCTCCTCGACGACGGCGGCGGGCTCGATGAAGAGCGTGCTTCCGGTTGAGGACGAATCATGCACGATGCCGGGAACCTGCGATTTGTACTCCGCTTTTACGGGGAGACAGTAGCGGTCGTCACGGGTCGTGATGATGGTATCCATGAGATATTGGGATGCGGCGCCGTTCACCATCTTCTGCAGCTGCGTGTGAATGCGCTCGTTTGCCTGCAGTTTGCGGCGGCGGATGGAGCGGAGCGCAGGGCTTGCGTCATCCGCGATCACATCCTCCGCCAGGATGCAGCGTCTTATTTCGGAGGAGAGCCGGGTGAGCGGGACGAGGCAGTCGAAGAGGTCATAGAGCGTATCGCGCCCGCCGTTGTCCCGGTTCGAGACGGCCGCCGCACCAGTCACCGGATCCTTGCCCTCGGATTTGCCGTAGGAACGCACCCGCGCAACGTTTTCGAGAAATGCTGCGAGGTGAAGAAGCTCCGGGGCCGTCATGCTCTGGCCGATCATCAGGGCGCGGAACACGTCCGTGAAATCGCGGTTGTCGCCGAAATTAATGCTCCCCTTGCGGAAAATATAGGAGAGAGCATCCTCCGTCTCATCCTGTGCGAGACTGATGTCGGAGATTTTCGTCATGGGCGAAAGTTCCCGGCAGAGCTTCCTGCCGGGCTCCGAGGTCGCGTGATCGCAGAGACGTTCGATGATTTTATTGTATTCAAGAATGCGTAAAACTTTATCGTTCATAATTGTGGTCTTTATTAATTGTGATCTTTGTTTTGCTGTTTATGACTGCATCGTAAATTTGTCGTTTATGACTGCGCCCTAAAATAGATCGTTCGTGATGGTGACCTTTATTTGCTGCAGATTGCTGCAGAATCTGCGGCGGCTGTTCATCACGGGGAGCAATGCAGCCGGGTAATAAAAACACCGGATATGGTACAATATGTGCACAGTACCGCAGTAATTTTCCACTGCTGTGCAGTGCAATCATTATATCATACACATGGCAGCCGCATGGCGGCCTCATCGGTTATGGACAGGGACGAAACGAATAAAATAAGTAAAGACATCGATAAAGAAAACAGGGAAGCAGACGGCAAACCGGCATCACAGGAAGGGACAGCCGGCAGCAGTGACCCGGAGAAGATCGTAAACGAGAGAATCATCGAGAAAGAGACCGAAAAGCACCGCCGACTTTCCGGAAAAGAAAGAGCAGAGCAGGAACCCGGCACAGTTGACACCGAGTTCATGAAAGAAAAGATCAAACAGCGCCCGGTGAACCGCAGGAAGATCCTGAAAACAACGCTCACGACGGCCGGTCTTGCCGTCCTGTTCGGAACGGTTGCCTGCCTTGTCTTCATTTTCCTCGAACCTGTTTTCAGCAAGGCGGTGACAACGGAGAATTCCTCACAGGAGGTCACCTTCGATGAGCAGATCGATCAGATGCAGACGGAAGAGATACCTCCGGAGAGCATGATCGAGAATGATTCGGAGCTGGCATCGAGTGCGGCGTCCAAGGCTGCGAATGAAGCGGCGTCCAAGGCGGCTCAGGAGGCCGCGCAGGCGGCTGTTTCCGGCAGCAGCACACAGATTGAACAGGCAGTCTCCAAGGAAGTGGAGGATGCCCTGGACAATTATGAGATCACATCGTCGGATTATCAAAAGATCTACAGCATGCTCGACGGTATCGCCCAGACGGCTTCCCGCTCGATGGTCGTGGTCACGGGAGTGACGTCCGACTATACGTGGTTTAACGAAGCTTATGAGGATGCGGACCGTTCGAGCGGCCTCATCGTGGCGGATAACGGAACAGAGCTTCTGATATTCACGCAGTATGATGACTTGAAGAATGCGGATTCCATCAAGGTGACATTTCCGGACGGCTCCGGTGCCGATGCAGAGCTCAAGGCGATGGATGCCGTGAGCGGCTATGCGGTGGTCGCAGTCAGGGATTCCGATATCACGGATTCTGTGAGAACATGTTTTGACGTAGCAGAGCTTGGAAGCTCGAAACAGTCGAACCTCACCGGCGTGCCGGTCATCGCGCTCGGGTCTCCGATGGGGACCGCCGGTTCGGTCGCATACGGGATTGTCACAAGCACAACGCAGTCGCCGGATATCGTCGATTCCTCGTGCAAGCTCATCACCACGGACAGCTACGGGAGCCGGAACGCAACCGGGGCGCTGTTTAATCTGAACGGACAGGTCATCGGGATCCTGAATATGGACTACAATTCAAGTGATCTCCCGAATATGATTTCGGCGATCGGCATTACCGACCTGAAGCCCTTGATCGAGAAACTGTCAAACGGCGGATCGAAGCCGTATCTCGGTATTTACGGCGCCGATGTCCCCGCGAATATCACATCGGACCAGGGAGTCCCACAGGGCGCGTATGTGCGCCGCGTGGAAGTGGATTCTCCCGCGATGGACGCCGGCATCCAGAGCGGCGATGTCATCACCGGTTTTGACGGTGAGGAGATCGGAAGCTACAGTGACCTGCTCACGGCACTGTTTGGGAAGAATCCGGGAGAGGAAGTGAAGATCCGGGTTCAGCGGAGTGCATCCGGCGGCGAGTACGAGGAGATGACGCTCACCGCTGCGCTCAGCGAGGAGCCGGACTCATGATCGGCGCAGAACCATATTTCAGAATAAACCTATTACTATAGAAAGAAGGATACAGGCATTGGATATTCCGTCGGAGGTATTTGACAAACTTGCGGAAAACGGCATTGAGAAGCACGATGTCCGGAAGCACCCCTACGATCCGAAGCGCGCGAAGGCGCAGGGCGGGGACGCGGGAACGGCTGGACGCGCGTACACATCGGCAGATAACCGAAATAATGCAGGAGGGAAAACCGGTCACATGCAGTTCATCGAAGATCTTCGCGAAGGCGATTCGATTCACAGCATTTATTTATGCAAGAAAAAACAGGAGCTTAAAACCAAGGCAGGCAAGGCTTATGACAGTCTCACCCTGCAGGACAAAACAGGCACGCTGGACGCCAAAATCTGGAATCCGGGCGACATGGGAATCGGCGATTTCGATAATCTCGATTATGTCGATGTCACCGGTGACATCACTTCGTTCCAGGGCAGCCTGCAGCTCAATGTGCGCAGAATCCGCCGCTGCGGCGAAGGCGAGTAGAGTTTTCAAACTATATTGGCAAGATCGAAGAGCCGCACATGAAGGCGCTTCTCGAATCTTTCTTTGTCGATGATCCGGACTTCATCCAGACATTTAAGAATTCCTCGGCCGCCAAAACAATGCACCACGGTTATGTCGGCGGCCTGCTCGAGCATTCTCTCAACGTCACCAAGCTGTGCTATGCTTACTGCCGGCTGTATCCGACGCTCAAGAGGGATCTGCTCGTTCCGGCAGCGATGCTGCATGACATCGGAAAAACCCGTGAGCTCTCGCCGTTTCCGCGCAACGATTATACGGACGAGGGACAGCTTCTCGGCCACATCGTGATCGGATGCATGATGATTGATGAAAAGATCAAGGGGATCGACGGTTTCCCGGTGGTGCTGAAGGAAGAATTGGAGCACTGCATTCTTGCCCATCACGGAAAGCTTGAGTTCGGAAGCCCGAAGGTTCCGGCTCTCATGGAAGCGGCAGCATTGAATTTTGCCGATAACACGGACGCACATCTTGAGATGTTCAAGGAAATCCTGGCAGGCAGCAACCTCGATGCCTGGGCAGGATACCAGTCGAAGGTCGAGTCCAATGTCCGCAGGACGGATCTGGAGTAGATCGGATAAGATCGAAAAGTGCCGGACAGGGCGGAAAAACGGGTAAATCCGGAAAAAACGAATCAGGGAAGATGAGGTCAGATAAGGCCGAAAAGGCTGATAATGACGGATAATGGCAGATACGCGGCCGGGCCGTTTTTTAAGAAAGGGTGATAGTTTTGGCTGGAAAAGTAGGAACTCCATATCACAAAAATGATGTATTGAACGTGGAAATCACGGACATGGATCAGGACGGTCAGGGGATTGGCCACACGAAGGAGGGCTATACGCTCTTCATCAAGGATACAGTCATCGGCGATCAGGTCACGGCGAAGATCATGAAGGCAGAGCCGAAGTATGCGTTTGCAAAACTTGTGACCGTTGACAAGGCATCGCCGTACCGAATCGAACCGAAATGCGACATCGCTAATAAATGCGGCGGCTGCCAGATTCAGACACTCGGCTACGAGCGTCAGCTGAAATTCAAACAGGATAAAGTGAGAAATGACCTCATCCGCATCGGGGGTTTTGACGCGGACACGGTGGACGCTGTGATGAGTCCGATCGTCGGGATGGACGATCCATTCCATTACCGCAAC
Organism: uncultured Lachnospiraceae bacterium; assembly: GCA_900317475.1. GTDB lineage: Bacteria > Bacillota > Clostridia > Lachnospirales > Lachnospiraceae > CAG-791. The sequence continues at coordinate 11,041 of ONGY01000043.1, forward strand.
AAGGAACAGGTGCCGATCGGAACCGACAAAGACGGCAATCCGGTCTGCGGTTTTTACGCGGGACGCACGCACGATATTATTCCGATGACAGACTGCGAAATCGGAGCCGAGGACAACCGCAAAATTCTCGAAGCGATCCTGGATTATATGAAGCTCTATGAGGTATCGTCCTACGACGAAAAAACAGGCGAGGGACTGCTTCGCCATGTGCTCATCCGGAACGGCATTTACAGCCGGGAGACCATGGTGGTTCTCGTCGTAAACGGAACGAAACTGCCAGAGGAGGACAAGCTCGTCGAACTTCTCCGTGTGATTCCGGGTGTTTCGAGTATCATTCTCAACACAAACACGGCACAGACGAACGTGGTCCTCGGAAAGAAACTGCGCACCCTCTGGGGCGAGGACTCCATTGAGGACAGCCTGCATGTGCTGGAAGTGAAGGAAGAGCCGGAGCAGACTGACGAGCAGGCTGCCTTAAGCGCTGCCGCAGGGATATCTGCGGATGACGGCGCAGAAACGTCAGAAAATAACAAGTCAGAGCGGAGCAAAGATAAGGAGTCAAAACTTCAGGAGACCGCGGAGGAACTTCAAAACGAGGTACACGGTCCACGCCTTTCGTTCCTTCCGACGGGAAAGCAGATCCTGTTCCGCATTTCTCCGCTTTCCTTCTACCAGGTGAATCCCAAACAGACGGAGAAACTTTACAGCATCGCGCTCTCGTATGCGGGACTGACCGGATCGGAATATGTGCTTGATCTTTACTGCGGAATCGGCACAATATCTCTCTTTATGGCGCAAAAGGCACGTGAGGTTTATGGTATCGAAGTAGTACCCGAGGCAGTGCGTGACGCAAAAATCAACGCAGAAAGCAACGGCATTGAGAATGTGCTCTTTGAGCCGGGCCGTGCGGAAGAGGTACTGCCTGCATTTGCGGACCGCAGAAAAGCGGAGGGAAGAAAGAATCCTGTTGATGTTATCGTTGTTGATCCGCCGCGTAAGGGACTTGATGATGTGACCATTAATACTATGCTGGATCTTTCGCCTGCACGCATAGTTTATGTAAGCTGTGATCCTGCGACCCTTGCCCGTGATCTGAAGAAACTCTGCGGAAGCGGATATGAGCTCACAAAGGCTGCTCCGGTTGATCAATTTGGGCACACCGTTCACGT
>ONGY01000026.1 GCA_900317475.1 uncultured Lachnospiraceae bacterium
GACGAGCTCCGGGCGCTTGCGGATCTTGAAGCGCTTCTCCGCGGGCTCTGCCTTCTTCTCGGCTTCCGCCTCGCCGTCCTTCTTATTCGGATCATCATTGGGAATGGCCTCGCCGGTCTTTGCCTCCGGCTTCTTCTCTTCCGGCGGAAGCTCCTCGATCACGATATCATCGGGTCTTCTCTCCGATTCCCTGATGGTCGTGGTATCGGTGCTGTTCTCGTCCGTGAGATAGATTTCCGTCGGCATGAAGCCGCAGTACTTCTCAAGAACATCCTTTGCCTTGTAGTAATTGGCGAATTCGAGAGAATCATCCGACAGATGCAGCGTAATCGTCGTGCCGAAGTTTTTACGCTCCCCATCCTCCATCGAATAGGTTGAGCTGCCGTCACACTCCCAATGAACTGGCTTTGCATCTTTCTGGTAGCTCAGGGTATCGATCTCGACAAGCTCCGAGACCATGAATGCAGAGTAAAAACCAAGTCCGAAATGACCGATGATCTGGTCATTTGCCTTGTCCTTATACTTCGAAAGGAAGTCCGCTGCGCCGGAGAAAGCGATGTTGTTGATGTACTCCTTGACTTCATCCGCGGTCATACCGATGCCGTTATCCGTAAACGTCATCGTCTTCTCCTTGGAATTTACACGGACATCGATGCGCGGTTTGTAGCCTTCCGGATATTCAAATTCACCCATCGAATTGAGTTTTTTCAGCTTCGTGATTGCATCGCAGCCGTTCGATACAAGCTCACGGACGAAAATGTCGTGGTCCGAATACAGCCACTTCTTTATGATGGGGAACATATTCTCACTGTTAATGGATAAATTTCCCTGTTCAGACATGTGAAATAACCTCCTGCGATCTTATGATAATCACGCGGTCTGCCGGGTGCGTCCGGATACCGGAACAGCCGGGGCAGGCCGTGATGGAATTATATTGTGATGTGTCCGCACCGGTATAAAATCCGGTTCGATCCCAACAAAAGATACTTTAATAGCGTCGTTCATCAATGTCAACGAAAATTTAGCACTCATTTTACATGAGTGCTAACAATGTCTGAAAAATGGCGCTGCCGCGGAGATTATTAAATTTTCATGAACAGTTGTCTAAGGAGAAGATCATGCATCCGATGAGCTGTATAGGTAAAGAAGAAGCATGTTTTTATTCGCTGCAGAATAAAGCAGCTTATGAATGTCCCGCAGTGAAAACCGATGTCCGCAGGACAGGCCGCACAAGACGGAGCGGAACACAGTCTTTTTCAGAACAGCGGTGCAAAAAGCCGCACGATGCACTGTGTGATTCTCATCGGTGTCCTGCGTTTTTTGTATTGTTCGGTGACTTCCTTACTGACCGGCCAAAGGCTGTCAAAGTCCTTCTTGATGTCGCCGATGATGCTGCCGCCGTAGAAAACCACTGCATCCTCAAAATGCAGATAAAGGGAACGATAGTCAAGATTGACGCTGCCGACCTGGGCTACGATATCGTCTGATACACACATCTTGCCGTGATTGAATCCCGGTGTGTATTCGAAAATCCGCACACCGCCTTTGACAAGCTGTCCGTAGTAAGAGCGCGTTACCATGTAGATGAATTTCTTGTCCGGGATGCCGGGGGTCAGCACCCGCACGTCCACGCCTCTCTTCGCGGCGAGAGATAGACATCTTGTCATCTCGTCGTCCAGAATAAGGTACGGCGTGGAAATCCAGAAATACTTCTGCGCCGAGCCGAGCATGTTCATGATCACGTTTTCGCTTGTATATTCTTCATCGAGCGGTGACTCGCCGAAGGGCTGTACAAACGATTTGCCTTCCGGAAGGTTCCTCAGAAGCTGATTCCGGTCCCCTTCAAAATCCCGGACAGGCATCTTTGCATCGTCCTCCTGCATGTCCTGATTCAGAACATTTTTCTGCGACGATGCTTCGGTTTTCAAGACGATATCCCCGATGTGCTTCTTTTCTTCTCTTCTTTCTTCACGCCTTCCGTTAAGAGATTTGTCCGGTCCGCAAGGTCTTCGGACCAGTCTTCGCGCCGGATCGCGTTCCACATCTCGAGGAACATGATCGTGAAGCTGTGCGCGGCGTCGCCTTCCAGCATCACGCCTGTGTCCTTCCAGTGCCCGTACGGCTCCGGATGCTCCATGCCAAAATACTCATTGGCAAGATTATATCCGCCGGTAAAAGCGATTTTCCCGTCGATGACGGTGATCTTGCGGTGATCGCGGTTGTTCATGAAAATATCGAAGAAAGCGCTGATCGGGTTGAAGTCCTGGCACTTGATGCCGTGGCTTTCCATCTCCTTCACAAAACGGAAGGAAAGGAATTTTGCAGAGCCGACATCGTCATACATCAGGCGTACGTCCACGCCCTCTTCCGCCTTTGCATACAGAATTTCCTTGATTTCGGCAAAGCATTCCTTATCCTCGACGGAGAAATATTCCATGAAAATGAATTTCTTCGCACTCCTCAGCGCCCTGATCTGCGCTCTGCGGCCTTCCTCCGCCTCCGGAAAATACACTGCCTTCGTATTCTGATACACAGGATAATAGGCATTGTTGAAGAGATAGCGTGCCTGCGTAAAAACCCGGTCTTCCGTGCATCGCAAATCATGGTATGCATTCCGGTCCTGCGGAAGAAGCTCGGGGAGTTCCGATTCGTAGGCGTGAAAATGGCGTCTTTTCGGAACAAGCGTGAGGGATCCGGTGGTCAGAAGATAGAGAACGATTCCGAATATCGGAAAAACAAGAATCACAATGATCCACGGAATCTTATTGGCTGCATTTGTGTGACGGCCGCTGATCCGCAGTGCCATCACGACCGCAGCTGCTTTCATGGCAGCGTCAAAATAGGTGTAATAGCCCAAAAGACCGGTGATAGCAGATGTAAGAATCCAGACCTGAATTGCCATAAAAACGGCAACGAAGAAGATCCGTCCTGTACTTTTCCCGGCATAATACCTTTGTTCTGTTCTGATCTTTTTCTTTTCCAAAACCAGCTGTCCTTCTTCTTGGTCCTGACCTGAATGCCATGACTATTGCGCCCTGACTTTTACGCCCTGTCTCTATAACCGTGACTCTTATGACTTTCCTTCTGCTCCCCCGCATCTCTGCACAGCGCCTGCAGAAGATTTCGGAAATTTTGCCGCACTCCGCTTCAGCCGGCCAGGCAGGCAGCTCTGCAGCTATTTAATCTCAAATTGCAGTCCGCCTGCATTATACACCGTGAAAAAGCCTTCTCCCGCATCGGTATAGTCCGGCAGGGAGATTGTTTCCCAGAGTTCGTCGTTCATGTCCGTCTCGAGGTTCTTCTCGAAAGAGGCAATTGCTTCATCGAATGTCTCCGCCTGTCTCTCCGCCACGATTGCAGCCTTGTTGGCCTCCGTTTCCGCGCGGTCAAAGGTGCTGATGCACTTGACGATGCGGTATCCGGCCGACGTCTCAATGATATCGCTCTTCTCATTCTCCGCCAGATTGTAGGCAGTCTCGGCGAGCGGCGTTGTGTCGCCGTCGGAGACCTCTCCGTTTACGAGATAGGAGTCCTTCTCGGTGCCGTTCCGGCAGATTTTGAAATGATTCACGTCCGAATCGCTGTACTCACTGATCAGTGCGTCAAAGGTCGTGCCGTCGCCGGTTTTGATCCGGTTCATGCACTCCTGTGCCTTCGCGTAAACTGCTTTCTTCTCATCCTCCGTCATCGCAGAGCCGTCCGAATTCGTCGTGCTGAAAAGAATTGAATCCGCTGTGAGGATTCTCGCCTCATCGTCGCTGATTTCCGTGTTCACGGAAGAAATCGTCTGTTCGTAGACTTTGTCCGAAAGTGCGTACTGCTCGAAAGAAAAGCGGATATCCGAATCGAATGTGTCTGAAGAGCCGGAATTGTTTTTGCCGCTTTCGGAATCCTTCCCCTCTCCTCCGTCCCCGAGCAAATACGATTTCTGTGCTTCGGTGAGCCCTGCAATATACTGCTCTGCAAGGGAGTCTGCCGCCGAAATTTCATCGTCTGTCAGCGCGATATTCTCATCCGCGGCATAGAGGTTCAGCGTTTTGACGCGGGAGAGGCGGGACAGTGCCTCTTCGCGGATGCGGGATTTTACTTCATCCCCGTCTTCTCCGCTGTAGACGTCATCTCCGAGAATAGAGCGGTATTCGCCAGCAAGGTCATCAATGAAAACGCGCACCTCAAGAGCGGATGCATGCAGGGTTTTCGTATCCGAGCTCTCGGTGAACAGATCATCGTCTGCAAAGCCGGAGGTAAGCACAACTCTGCGGCGGCCGTCACTGCCGCTTCCGCTGCCGGCGGCCGGAGATGCCGCGCCGCATCCCGATATGACAAAGGCCGCAGCAAGTGCAAAGAGCGCACCTGCCGCTGCCCGTTTATTCATTTTAAAGCGTTTGTGTAAAATCAATTTTCTTCCTGCGTATAAAAATCATCGCACCCCCATGCGTCAGCTCTTCACGAAGACGCTGAGTCAGACCTTCACTCCGGGTCGCCGACGCCAAGGATCGAACGCGCCACCTTGAGGCCGTTCGCGGATGCCTGCTGCAGACCTCTGGTTATGCCTGCGCCGTCGCCGATTGCATACAGTCCGGGAACCGATGTCTCAAAAGTTTTGTCGACGACAAGCCGATTCGAATAGAACTTGACCTCTACACCGTAAAGCAGAGTCTCATCCGAGGCAATGCCGGGCGTAACCTTGTCGAGCGCGTAAATCATCTCTTCGATGTCGACCATGATGCGGTGCGGGAAGACCAGAGACAGATCGCCCGGGACTGCATCCTTCAGCGTCTGGACCAGGTTGTTGCGGCTCATGCGCTCATCCGTGGAACGGCGTCCGCGCTTGAAATCGCCGAAAGTCTGAACAAGAATCTTGTTTCCGCAGAGCATGTTGGAGAGTTCCGCAATTTTGCGGCCGTACTCAATCGGAGTCTTGAAAGGCTTTGTGAAGTTCTTCGAGACAAGAATCGCAAAGTTCGTATTGTTCGTGCGGTACTCGGCGCCGGAATAGGCATGTCCGTTGACAACCGCCAGGCCGCCGTCATAAAGCTCGGTGGCAACTTCACCGTGCGGATTCGTGCAGAACGTGCGGACTTTATCGTCGAAGGTCGGGGTATGATAGATCAGCTTTGCCTCGTAGAGGTTATCGTTGAGGTACTGCATAATCTCATCGCGGACCTCGACGCGGACGCCGATATCGACCGTACCCGGAACCGACTCGATGCCGAACTTCTCACACTGCGCATGCAGCCAGTCGGCGCCCTCGCGGCCGACTGCACAGACAACCTTCGGGGCATAATATACATCCCCCTTGTCGGTCGTGACACCGACGACGTGCTCGCCGCCGTCTGCATCCTTTTCGATCATGATATCGGACACGGACGTATTAAAGATCATCTCCACGCCCTTCTCCAGGAGATAATTCTGCATGCGCTCGTAGATCTCGTAGCCCTTCTCGGTGCCGAGATGGCGGATCGGGCACTCGACCAGCTTCAGGTTTGCCTGAATCGCGCGCGTGCGGATCTCGCGGATGGCTTCCGGTTTGTCGACGCCCCAGACATGCGTATCCGCGCCGAACTTCAGATATATCTGATCGGACTCGTGGATCAGTTTTGACGCTTCCTCATAGCCCAGGATTTCCGGAAGATTGCCGCCGACATCCGGAGACAGCGACAGCTTGCCGTCGGAAAATGCGCCCGCGCCGGAGAATCCGGTCGTGATCGAGCAGGGCTTGCAGTGAAGGCACTTGCCGCCGTTTGTCCGCTTCGGGCAGACACGCTTCTCGATGGAACGGCCCTTCTCGATGATGAGGACCTTGATGTCCGGCGTTCTCTCCTTCAGCTCGTATGCACAGAATGCGCCTCCCGGGCCTGCACCGATGATAATTACGTCATATTGATTTCCAGTCATAAATTAAAATTACTCCTTTTGTTTCCTTCTCTTTACTGAATCTGCTCCGCGGACCGCTTCATCAGTCCGTCAGCTTCCGCAGTTCCTTCACAACATACTTCAGGCAGCCGTCTTCGAAGGGATTGATAAGCCCCGCCCTGTCCTCAAGTCCGAAGAAGAAATCGGATGCTGCGGCCCTGCAGAAGGTGAGATAACTCTTCCACGCTTCGTCAAAGTCCTTCGACATCCTGATTTTGTATTCAAGGGCATTCGTGCCCGCAATGCAATAATCGATGTAATACAGCGGGCAGTCATAGATATGGTGCTTCATCTGCCATGCCCGGCCGCCTGAAAGGAATTCGTCGCCTTCATAGTTCATATGCGGGCGGTACTGACGCTCAAGATCCATCCAGACATCATTGCGCTGAGCCGGCGTAAGTCCCGGATTCTCGTAGGCGATTTCCTGGAATTCATCAACCATCGTTCCGTATGGGATGAAGTTGATCGCATCCAGGAAATGCATATCCCGGTAATCCCCGGCTCGTTTGCCGAACAGCAGGTCCATGCCGGGCTCGGTGAAGAATTCCATCGACATCGAGTGGGTTTCAGCCGTCTCCATCGTAATATCTTCATGCTCGCGGATCGGATCATCCGCAACGAGCCAATACTGGAATGCATGGCCGCACTCATGCGTGATGACATCGGCGTCGGACGTCGTTCCGTTGAAGTTTGCAAAGATGAACGGGACTTTATAATCCGGAAGCTCTGTCATGTATCCCCCAGTCTTCTTCGTCTTGCGCCCGTACACGTCGAAAAGTCCGTCTTCGCACATGAGGTCCATGAACTCGCCGGTTTCCTTCGAAAGATTGTGATAAAGCCGGCGTCCTGCCTCGAGAATTTCATCCGGCGTGCCGATGGGCTTCGGATTTCCGTCGGGGAAGTACACATCCTCATCGTAAAAACGCAGCCGGTCAAGCTTCAGGTTCTGACGGCGGCGCTCCTGCAGTTCCTCCGCATAGGGAACAAAGTCATCGCGGATCTGTCTGCGGAACTGCTTAAGGTCGCTTCGTCCCCAGCAGTTGCGCATCATGCGGCAATCACCGAGGGTGAGGTAATTCCTGTATCCGAGGGTCTCAGCCTGCTTCGTGCGGTTCTTTACCAGTTTATCATAGAGATCATCGAATTCCTCTGCGTGGGATAGGAAGAAGGCATCGCGCTTTTTATAAGCTTCGATGCGGACAGCGCGGTCGACATTCCGGAGGTACGGCTCGAGGAGAGAGAGATTGAGCGTCTCTCCGTTCCAGTCGATGGCTGCCGTCGCAAGGATCTTATTGTAATCATCCATGAGACGGTTTTCCTCTGTCATGAGGCCGAGAATGCGGGGATCCACGCTCTTTCGCCGCAGTTCGATGTTTTTAAAGGCCACCGGGCCGATCTTTTTCTCCAGGTATTCTCTGTACGGCGAATCGTAAATCTTTCCGAGATAATCCGAGACGAGGTTTTCATAAACCGGACGATTCTGATCGATGTATTTCTGCTCTTCGGCATAATACTCGTCCGTCATATCCACGTCGTGGCGGATTTCGACAATGGTCATCTGCGTCATTGCATGATCTGTGATGCTGTAATAGCGCTCATGAACGGCAAACTGCTCCTCTCCGCTCTGTGCGCGGTCAAGATCCCTCGTAAGGTCCGCAAAATCCTTCTTCAGCTTTTCAAAATCAACCCTTTCATAGGGCATGTCTGTAAATTTCATTCTGCCTTGCAGCTCCAATCTTTCTTATTCGGATTTTCTGCCGCCTGAGTCCCTCCGGCGTCGGAATCAGTCTGCTTTTCCAGAGCCGGTTTCTCCCGGCCGCTTTGATCAGGACGATTTATCTTATCACGGATTTATTTTCTCTTATAGGTAACAAATTCGTACGTAGTGTCAAAATAGACCTGCTCATCGCTCTCCTCCGTGATTTCCCAGTCCGGGTCCTCATCGAGGTTCGGGAAGTAGGCATCCGCCGCATAGGCGCGGTCAAGTTTTGTCACGATGCAGGTGTCCGTGTAGGGGAGCATCTGACGATAGACGCTCGCACCGCCGATGATATATACATCGTCCGGGTTGAATTCCTTTATCCTGCCAAGAAGCTCATCGATGCTGTGGCAGACCTCAGCGCCCCGCACCGACAGATTGGGATTTCCGGACAGGATGATGTTTGTCCTCTTGTCCAGGGGCTGTTTCATCGGGAACGTCTCCAGTGTCTTTCTTCCATACACAACGACTTTTCCCACGGTTTCCTTCCGGAAGCGCTTGTGATCTTCCGGAATGCTCACGAGAAGGTCTCCCTTATTCCCGATCGCCCAGTTTGAATCCACTGCAACGATGATTTTCATTTCTATACCTCGCTGAGGCAGTTTGAAAGCGGCGTATCAGCGCCGCTTTCAAACGAATACCTCTTCCATGAAACCGGCCGCTCGTCATGAACGGCACGGAACTGCGCGCTGTATAATGGCCCGGGCTTTCAGATCGCAATCGGAATATTCCGGATCTGTTCTCCCGTCTGGTAGTTCTCCGCCCTTACATCCTCGCGTGTAAACTTATAAAAATCGTGAACTTCCGGATTCAGTATGAACTGCGGCGCCGGATACGGCTCTCTTGCAATCAGTTCCCGGATGATGTCCACATGCCGGTCATAGATATGTGCATCGGCAATGACGTGCACGAGCTCGCCCGGCTCCATATCGACGCACTGCGCGATCATACACAGCAGTACTGAATACTGCACTACGTTCCAGTTATTCGCCGCCAGCACATCCTGGGAGCGCTGATTCAGGACTGCATTCAGCGTCAGTTTATCATGACCCGGCTTCTGCGTGACATTGAACGTCATACTGTACGCGCAGGGGTAGAGATTCATCTCCATTAGGTCGGCGTGAACGTAAATGTTCGTCATAATGCGGCGGCTGAACGGATTGTTCGTAAGATCATAAAGAACACGGTCAACCTGATCCATCATGGTGATCCCGGTCACCGGATCGATATGAATCTTCTCCGCCTCGGAGGCGGCCGCTTTTGCAAAATTGCCAAGTCCCTCCTCCGTGACGTCCCTGTAGGCATGCTTTACGGACATCTGGTAGCCGTAGGCCTTGCCGATGGAACCGTCTTCATCGGCCCATTCATCCCAGATGTGGCTGTGCAGATCGTGAATATTATTTGATTTTTCCTGCCAGATCCACAGGACCTCATCCGTTGCGCTCTTGAGCGCCGTGCGCCGGAACGTGAGCAGCGGAAATTCCTTCGAGAGGTCGTAGCGGTTCACGACGCCGAACTTCTTGATCGTATAAGCCGGTGTGCCGTCTTCCCAGTGCGGACGCACCTTCTGCCCGCGCGTATCGGTTCCGTTCGTAAGGATATCCTCACACATATCTCTGAATATCAGATCTGCTTTACTCATGTTTATACCCCGTGATCCGGTACTTCTTTGCCAGCGCGCGCAGTTCTCCGGCCAGTTCCTCGAGTTCCCTGTTCGGAAGACCCGTGCCTTCCTCAATAACCTTCGAGAGCTCCTTCTCGGCAATGCGCACCTGCGTGTAGGACGAAGATGCCTGGCGCTTCTTCCCGGATTCGGGCATGTCATCGACATAGCCGCCCTCGCCCTTCCTGTGGATGCGGACACCTTCCGTTACCTTCTCGTATTCACCTTCGGCAAGGTTGAAGACTGTCCCCGAGTACGGCGCGTCCGCGTCAAAACCATGTTCTTCGCGGAGGCATTTTGCAAAGGACATGGCCGCCTCATCCTCGCCGTGAACAATGAACACCTTCGAAGGTTTTTGGGCAGTAAAGCCCTCGATCCAGTCGATGAGCCCTGCCTTGTCAGCATGACCCGAGAGGCCCTGCAGGACCTCGATCTCGGCACGGACCGCGACGGGCTCCCCGAAAATCCGGATTTCATCGGTGCCGTCGACAATTCTCCGGCCGGGTGTTCCGACCGACTGGTAGCCGACAAAAAGAACGGTGCACTCCGGACGCCACAGGTTGTATTTCAGGTGATGCTTGATGCGGCCCGCATCACACATGCCGGATGCCGCGATGATGACCTTCGGCTCGTCATCCGTATTGATTGCCTTCGACTCATCCGACGTGACCGTCAGATACAGACGGTCGAACTGCAGAGGATTGATGCCCTTTCTGACAAATTCCATTGCCTCGTCATCATAGCACTGCGCACCCTCTTTACTGAAGACCTCCGTCGCCTCAACGGCAAGCGGGGAATCAACATACACCGGGAAATCCGGCAGCTCCGGGATCAGGTTCTCTTCCTTGATCTTACGGATGAAGTACAGCATTTCCTGTGTCCTGCCTACGGCAAAACTCGGTATAATCAGGTTTCCTCCGCGAAGGAGTGTTTTCTTGATAATTGCGGCGAGGTCTTCCTCGTAATTGCCCTTCGGCGGTTCATGCAGCCGGTCGCCGTAGGTCGACTCCATGACCACATAGTCTGCCGCGTCCGTGTACTCCGGATCCTTCAGAAGCGGCTGATTTTTGTTTCCGATATCACCGGAGAATACGATTTTCTTCGTGATCGTGCCTTCCGGCGCGCCGACCGGGCAGCCCGCCGCAGTACCGTCTGCATTCTCTGTAAGCCAGAGCTCGATGCTCGCGGACCCGAGCAGGTGTCCGATATCCGTGAAACGGAACTCCACTCCGTTGCACAGCTGATATTTCTTCCCGTAGCGATACCCCTCAAACAGCCGCAGGCAGGCGAGAGTATCCTCCATCGTGTAGGCTGGCTCAACCTTCTGCCAGACGCCGGTGCGGGCACCCTTTTTGTTCTTCCATTCCGCTTCCTGCTGCTGAATATGCGCACTGTCACGCAGCATGATGTCGCACAGTGCCTTCGTTGACTCAGTCGTGATGATTTTCCCGCGGAACCCGTCGTGGTAGAGCTTCGGGAGCATACCGGAGTGATCGATATGCGCATGGGTCAGGAACACATACTGAATTTTGGATGGCTGAACGGGCAGTTCGGCATTTTCAAACACATTCACGCCCTGCTCCATCCCATAATCGACGAGGAGATTGACCGCCCCGACTCTGATATAATGACAGCTTCCGGTCACCTCATGATCTGCACCGATAAACTCGATCTTCATATCCGCCTCCGCAGCAGAAAAGCCCCAATTCCTTCCGTTTCAAAGCGTTACTGATTCTTCTTGTCTGTCTCTTTACCGGACGAGATTTTCTCCCGCGCCTCCCGGAGCGAGATGTTCTCCTTCCTCGCGACGGCAGCTATATCCTCATATTCCAGTTTTTCCTGAGATGCTCCGAATCCCCGGCTCACCTTGCGGTGTACCGTCACTCCGTCAAAACTCCGCTCATCCTGGACAGCGCGTTCCATACGATAACGCCTGCAGGTATACTCCCGGATCCCGAGTGTCGTCGTGAGACGGAACATCTCCTTCACGAACCGCTCCCTGTCGCCGCTGCGGCACATACACGTGAGAATGATGCCCGGCCTGTTCTTCTTCATGCCGATATTCGTCGTGTACACATCAAGAGCGCCGTCCTCCATGAGCTTTCCGGTCGTAAAGCCAATTTCCTCCGGCGTCATGTCATCAAGATTGCAGGCAAGTTCGCAGATCTCATCGTTTGCAAGAGACCCGTCCGAACTCTCGCCGAGCATCGCGCGGACGATGTTGGCTGCCTCAAAATCCTTATTTCCGCATCCGACGCCGATTTTATCTGCAGTCATCGCCGGCTGATTTCCGAATTCATCGGCCAGAACCGCCGCAAGTGCAGCGCCGGTCGGAGTAAGCAGTTCCCCGCGGATATTTCCCGCATAGAACGGAATATGGTTCGCGGAAAGAATTTTGGCTGTCGCAGGCGCCGGCACAGGCAGAATCCCGTGCGCACACCGGACTTTTCCAAAACCGGTGCAGATCGGCGAGATAACCGTCTTCTCCGGTGCGATGAGAGAAATAAGAAGACTTGCTCCCACCACATCCGCTACCGCATCCATCGATCCCACCTCGTGGAAGTGGACCTCGGCAAGTGTCATCCCGTGAACCTCGCTCTCCGCCTCCGCGATGACCTCATAGACCCCGGCAGCCCTCTCCTTCACATCCGGGGGCAGATCAAATTCCTTTATCATGTCAGTGATCTCGGCCATGGACGTGTGGTGATGGTGGTGGTGATCATGATGATGTTCGTGATCGTGGTCATCATCGCCGTGGTGATGTTCGGTCAGCACGTCGCTTCCCGCAGCTTTCTCCTGTGCCTCTGTCTCTTCACCGGGATTCACGTCTATGGAGAGTTCCTCTTCTCCGCCGACCGTGACCTTCATATGTGTACCGTGCACCCCGCATTTCTCCGCAGGCACAGCTTCGACCTTCACCCCCGGAAGGCCGAGCGAATTCATTGTACTTATATACTCCTGCTTCTTCTCTTCCGGGAGAAGCTCGTACAGGGCAGCATTCAGCATGTCACCTGCAAGCCCCATGTTGCATTCAATATAAAGTGTTCTCATTGCTTTTCTCCCTTGTCCTTATCCTCCGGTCTACGCTCCCCGATCCGGTTGATCATAGCCGCCTGGTATCCGGCGCCAAAACCATTGTCGATATTGACGACGCTGACGCCGCTTGCGCAGGAATTGAGCATGGAAAGAAGTGCCGAAAGTCCCCCCAGGGACGCCCCATATCCGACCGAAGTCGGCACCGCAATGACCGGGCAGTCTGCGAGCCCGCCGACCACGCTGGCAAGCGCTCCCTCCATTCCGGCCGCGACCACAATGACCCGCGCGTCCAGAATATCATCGATGTGTGATAAAAGCCGGTGAAGTCCGGAGACACCTACATCATAGAGACGCATCACATGATTCCCGAGAAATTCCGCCGTAATGGCTGCCTCCTCCGCGACAGGCTGATCACTCGTTCCGCCCGTGGCTACAAGGATCGTACCTTTTGATGTCTTTTCGGGAATGCTGCCTGCGATTGCAATTCTGGCATCTGTATAATAATGGAGAGGAACCGAACCGCCAAGGATCTCCTCTGTTTTCGCTTTCTTGTCAGCATCAAGACGGGTGATGAGAATGGATTTTTCCCCTTCTCCATACATAGCCTTAATGATGCCTGCGATCTGTTCCGCAGTTTTCCCGGCACCGTAAATCACCTCCGCCGCACCTTCACGGATTCCGCGATGAAGGTCGATCTTGGCATATCCGATATCCTCATACGGCGCCTTTCTCAGCAGGTGCTCCGCCTCGGCAGGACTTACCGTCCCGTCTGCGACACTTTTAAGCAGTTTTTCAAGTGCATCTCGGTCCATCGGTAATACAGCCTTTCTCTGATAAGAATTGTCTTCCCGGATTTCCGGCCTTATCTCCGGTACCCGGCAGTCCGAACGCACGGGCAAGAGCATATAAGAACCCGGAGACTTCCGGTCACTCTGCCTTTGCGGCCGGGTCCCTCATCTCATACATCCCATACAGAATATAATGGTTATAGTATAAAAACCAGTTATCACCGTACCTGGTGTCGAGGTCCTTATAATTGCTCCGGTAAAAATGCGGGTCGAAGGATGCGCTCCCCTGATATCCGTTCGGCATGCCGTTCACGATGAAGTCAATCGTGAGTGCGTTCACGTCGCCCGGGTCGATGACCCCCGCGAGGCGTCCCTTCTGTGCGTTGTAATAATAGACGGGATCGAAAACCGCGGAGAGGTCCTCCGCATTCCAGATCTCACCCGAGAACTTCTTGTACAGATAGCCTGAGATCAGGCCTTCGTTATAGAGTCTTGTCATGACAGTCAGCGGCATCTTCACCGTGCGTGCCTGATTGAGATCCCAGATGTCCCCCTCCGGAATCACGCGGTACAGCATGCACAGCCGCAGCTGCCGGTAAATCATATTCTCATCGGTCTCGACGAGCAGCTCCGGCTCGATTGTATCCTCCCAGGAGAAGGTCTGCGTGAAATGCGATTTGTACGCGGGCGCAGCCGAAGCCTCCATGCCCGCGGCCGGTGCAAAGAAAGCCGCCGCACCGAGCGATGCTGACAGAACCGCTGCTGCAAGTCGTTTCGTAAAAACTTTTTTCATATTCCCCTGACCATATCCTTTCCTGCTGCTTTTCAGTAACTCACAGGACAGACGCAGCCCCTGTCATGGATCAATGTTCTTCACCGCTGAGGCAAATTCCGAGGATGCGGTTTTGCCGGATGCGGCAGTGCTCTGTCACTCTGCCCTCAGCGCATCGATCGGATTCAGTCTGCTCGCGCGCCGCGCCGGTGCCCAGCCGAAAACAATACCGACCGCGAGCGAGAAACCGAGACCAAGCATGATAGCCGATACAGAAGCAGAATAGGTTGTCTTCAGCATCACCGCACCGACGTATGCGACGATTTCTCCGATGATAACGCCGATGATTCCGCCAAAAACCGAGAGGACGACCGCCTCGATGAGGAACTGCATCTGAATGCGCATCGGTTCGGCGCCCAGTGCTTTCCGCAGTCCGATTTCCTTCGTCCGCTCTGAAACTGACACCAGCATCATATTCATAATTCCGATTCCGCCTACAACAAGCGAAATCGAGGCGATGCCTCCGAGCATCGTTTGAAGCATAGTTTTAACGGTGTTCATCGTGGAAAGCAGGCTGTCCATGCTGAAAACGCTGTATGCGTTGTCCGCGTCATTGTAAATCGAATCCAGTGCATCGCGGAGATTGCTCACCACAGCATCGGAGGAAGCGCCTTCCTCGCTGTAAACATCGACCCCGGTGATGTTGCGGGCTCCGCTCATTTTCAGCGCATTCCGGTACGGGACAATGACTGTTCCGTCATAAGAACTCGTATCCGTCATCGCACCCATGACCGAATCGTCTTTCTTGCGGACTCCAATGACTGTGTACTCGTAGCCGTCGAGAAGAATAGTCGATCCGAGGACCTTCTTTCCCCACAGGCAATTGTCGATGAAGGAGTGGTCCACAATGCAGACATAGGAATCGCCGCTCATATCCGCCGCACTCAGCGCCTGCCCGCTCTCGATCACATCGTTGTTCTGGAAATAAACTGCGCTCTCGCCGTCAATGGAAACCTTGTCATACACCTCGCCGTCCGCGACCGCGGAGGTCATAACCGACACCGTCGGATTGACCGCCTTCACGCCCGGAACGTTTTTGAGCGTCTCCAGATCCGCCTCGGTGAGTCCGGACTTCAGCGCTGTTCCCGGAGCGCTCACGGAAATGGTTCCGGCGCCGAGCCCGGTGAATTCATTCATAATGGAGTCCGTGACTCCCTGAACGATCGTGATCAGGGCGATGACCGCTCCCACACCGATGATAATGCCGAGCATGGTGAGGAACGACCGCATCTTGTTCGACCGTATGTTCTTTATGGACATTTTGAAGCTCTGTCCGAATAATCCACCCATAAATACCAGCCTTTACTGATCTGCTCTCATCCTGCGTCCTGAACAAATACATGGTCCGGCCTTCCCGGTTCAGTTCATGGAAGAGCTCCATGACCTGCTTTCCTGTCTGCTGATCAAGTGCTCCGGTCGGCTCATCCGCCAGCAGGATCGTCGGATTCACGGCGATTGCCCGGGCGATGGCGATCCGCTGCTGCTGTCCGCCGGACAGCTGATTCGGATAATAATCAATCCGATCCTTCAGCCCGACCTTTTCGATGACTTCTTCCACCCGTTCCCGCCGCTTCTTCTCCGGAATGTTCGCATAAATCAGCGGAAGTTCTACATTTTCCCTGGCTGTCTGCTTCTGCAGCAGCTGGAAGGACTGGAAGACAAACCCGACCTGCCGGTTGCGGATACGGGCGAGCTGCCGCTCGTTCTGATCTGCGATGTGAACGCCTGACAGCCAGTAATCACCGCTGGTAGGCGTATCGAGACAGCCTATAATATTCATCAGGGTCGACTTTCCGGAACCGGAAGGCCCCAGAACCGCAAGAAATTCACCGCGAGCCACATCAAGATCGATTCCCTTGAGGACATGCGAAACCTCATCGCCCATGATGTAGTCTTTCGTTATGCCACGCATTTTGAGGATATTTTCGCCAGGCTGCGCACCGGTTTCGGAGCCTGCAGCTGTGCCCGCACCAGTCCCAGAATCTGCGCCTGCGACGGCAGCCGGTTCCTCAGCTGAATCTCTCTCTGCCCCCATCCTGCCGGCACCGGCATTTGTTCCCGTATCCGGCTCCGCACTGACTTCAGCTGCCGCATCGAGAAAATCGTCCATCCGGCTCTTGTCTGATTGTGCTTTCTCTTTTTTCTTTCCAAACATATGTTTTCGCTTGAATAAGCTGAAATTTCTGCTGTCCGCCGGGGCAGAGCTCCCCGTTACTGTTCCGATCCGCCTTCGTCCGGTGCAGGCTGTCCCTGTTCATCCGATGGGCCTTCCATGCCGAATTCCAATGCATCCTGAGAACTGGAAGGTGTGTAGAGGATCGTATCTCCCTCTGAAAGACCGCTTGTCACTTCGACATTTTTTCCGTCCGTTGCGCCGATTTCAATCGTCTGCTGCGCCGTCGTTTCCTTCCCCTTTGCATCGGTCGAAGGCACGAGGACATAGGCCGACCCGTCGGCTGCCGTCCGCACAGCATCCTTCGGAATCAGCAGAATATCCTTGAGATCGGTGACGATCAGCTTCGCTTCGACACTCATGCCGCCGCGTGCCTTGTCATCTCCGTCAAACTCGACATCCGCGCTGAAATAGGAAACACCATTGCTTACCGTCGCCTCGCGCGAAATATACGTGATCGTTCCCTCGTACTGATCGCCGGTCGCGTCAATGGTGAGATTGACCTTGTCTCCCACATCAACCCCTTCGATATCGTACTCATTAATTTTGATCTCGACCTTCATTTCGTCAAAACTCGTGACGGTCGCAAGAGATGTGGTGCCGGCCATATCGCCGACTGTTGCATCAAGCTCAGTGATGACGCCGGAAATCGGAGACTTCACGGTGCAGTCATCGAGCTGACTGTAAAGATTCGAAAGCTTCAGCTCATTCACGCTGTCATCCGCACTGGCTTCTGCCTGCTGGACCGAAGTGCTGTAGGACTGCAGTGTCTGCCGGGACTGTGTAACGGTGGAATTATAATTGTCCAGCGCATTCAGATAGGAAACCTGGGCATTGATGTACTGATCGAAAAGGTTGGTAAGATTGCTCTCCTCGCTGACTTTGGCGGCATCATAGCTTTTTACTGCGTAGTTGTAATTCGACCAGGCGCTCTCGAGAGAAAGCTGCCCGCTGTCGACCGAAGCCTGGTTCGGATCATATCCGCCCACGTTCTGCGAGTCTCCGTACGTATCTTTTCTGTCCTCTGCCTGATTCAGACTCAGCTCTGCCGCTTTTACCTTCTCATAACTCGAGTCCACATTGTTCATCGCAGTGAGGATCGTCTGCGAGAGCTGCTGATTATTGAGCTTCACCTCGGTGTTGTACGCCTGCTGGGCGCTAGAGCCGAAAATGCGGAGTCTATCGCCTGCTGTGCCGACAGGACCTGGGAATCCTGGCCATTGTCGAGATTGGACTTGTAATTATCGTATTTCTCGCGGGCACTCTGGATCTGAAGCGCGTTGTTCTTTTCGGTGGCCGACATCGTCGCCTCGAGCTCTTTGATCTGCTCGTTGATCGAATCCGAATCGAGCAGCGCGATCGTATCGCCCTGCTTTACTTCATCTCCCTTTTTGGCCGACACCTCCGTGATCTTGATGCCGGTGACATCCGGGATAACACTCCTCTCTGTCACGGGAGCGATGGTTCCGGTGAAACTGCGGCTCTTCTGAATATTCCCCTTTACAACCGTGGTCTCCTGATAACCCGGGGTCCCGCTGCCGCCGATTCCTCCGCTCCGAACCGCAGCACTGCCGGCTCCTGACGCAATCGTGATACCGGCCCCTACTCCTGCTGCCGCAGCGCCAACCAGAATAAACGGCAAAACTCTCTTAAAGACCGACTTCTTCGGACTGCCTTCTCTCTTACCTGCCATAACAACCTCTCATGGAACGTCTATAAACAGCGTCAGCCGGCCCGGTATCGATCGGATGACTGCCGGACCTGACCTTTGCATCTTACCATACAAAAAAACGAATTTTCACTGCCGGGTTCCTGTTTATACAATTTTTATCTTATGATTCTTTCTCTGATTTCCTGCTCGGTTCTCTTTACTTCTTCAAGGAATCCATCCGCCGACATTCGCGCCGCGCCCGCGCCGCAGATAATAACCTGTTCGACTGCGTCACTGGTCGCGACCGTCACGCGGCGGCTTTTCTTCGCCAGTTCATGCGCCGCCTTCTCGATATACAGGTCCGCGGTCTCCGCCTCTTTTGTGTAGATCACATCCAGATTCGGAAGATGATTCACCTCGCCCGTGCCGCCGCGCACTTTGTATGCATCAAAGACAAGTATGACGTGTGCCCGCACGTATCCGCCGTAATTCATGAGAATATCGGTCAGCCGGTCGCGTGCCGCCTTGATGTCCCCCTGTGCCAACGCGCGGAGCTCCGGCCACGCCCATATAATGTTGTAGCCGTCGACGAGCAGAAATTCTTCTCCCTCCTCCTGACGCCTCCGGTGCGGATTTCCCGAGGAGGTTTTCCCATAGCCGGTGCTTCCTCCGTCCGGCGTGTTCCGCTGTTTTTCTTTTCCCGCGCCGTAGACCTGCGCCTCTTCATCGCTGCGGTGCTTCTTCACGGCGCCATAGGTTTTTTCAAAAATATCCTTCAGTTCATTATCCAGTGCAGTCCGGGCGCTTTCCCGTTCCTCGAAGGAAAGTGTTTCCGGGTCGATGCCCGCCTTTCTTGCGTGATATGCACGCTCCGCATTGTACCCGTCCGCATCGGCGTCCAGATCGGAACCGTCACTGCCATGACCCGCGGAACTGCCCTCCGCACCGCCTGCGGACTCTCCTTCCGGCCGCCAGCCGGTATCAATATGCATGTAGCTGCGCACCTCGTCCCACGGGATAATCGTGCCGACGCCGTGCGAACAGAACACCGAGGAGGCAGGGTGCTCGGTGTCGAGCTCCGCGATATAGCCGCTTTTCTCAATCACTTCTTCCGTGTTGTGACATGGCTCGTAGCCGTCAAAACTCACGCTGATGCTGCCGCGGCCCCCTGTGTAGGCCGGCACTTCGGCCGCATAATTTCCGAGCTGCTCAGCGGTGACACGCCCTGTGAGTGTCGTCCGCCCATCTTCCGTCTTTGCCGCTTCACACGATGCCCCGCGGACACTCATGTCATTCATCGCCCGTCCCACCGACTCCGAAGGAACCGTCAGCCGATACGCGACCATCGGCTCCAGCAGGATGTTCTCCGCCATCATAAGTCCCTGGCGGACGGCACGGCCCGCCGCCTCGCGAAAATCGCCGCCCTCCGTGTGTTTTGGCGATGCCTTTCCCGCAAGAAGGGTGATCTTCACATCGGTGAGCTCCGCACCGGTCAGGACACCCACGAACTTCATCGACTCCAGGTCGGACAGAATCTGCTTTTGATAATTCACGGGAAGGTCATCCGTCCGGCAGACATTGTCAAATACGATGCCGCTGCCCGCCGGCATCGGCTCGAGCATCACATGTACTTCCGCATAGTGGCGCAGAGGCTCAAAGTGACCGACACCCTCTGCCCTGTTCCGGATGGTCTCACGGTAAAGAATCCGGCCGGGGCCGAATTCGATGCGAAGCCCGAAGCGCTCATGCGCCAGGCGTCTGAGGATCTCGGTCTGCACATCGCCCATGATCTGCGCCGAAATCTGTTTTCTGCCGGCGTCATAGACGATGTGAAGCATCGGCTCTTCTTCCTCGAGCGTCCGGAGATCCCGGAACGCATTGTACACATCCGTTCCGTCCGGCAGAAGAATCGTGCTCGAAAGAATCGGCTGCAGAAGCTCCTGCGGCGCTCCGCTCCCGGCAAGATTTCCCAGTCCCATACCCGCCTTTGTTCCGGTAAGGCCCGTGAGTGCGACAATGTCGCCCGCTTCCGCCTCAGAAAGAAGTTTGAATTTCGGTCCTGAATACCGGCGGATTTCATTCACTTTTTCCTGTACGGCCGGAATATCTCCACTCCTTGCTCCGCCTTCTCCCGCCGCATTCTCCGGAGTGCCTTCGCCCGCTCCGGGAATCGTCCCCGAAGGAATATCCAGCACCGACTTTGCGGCAAGTATTCCCCCAGTCACCTTGATCCAGGTCAGGCGCGTGCCGCCGTCGCGGGCGATCTTGAAAACCCGGGCTCCGAATTCCGGTTTATATTCCGGCGCTTCAGCGCAGACGGACAGAACACGCAGAAATTCATCAATTCCCTGTATTTTCAGTGCAGAGCCAAAGCTCACCGGGAACAGTTTTCGCTCCCGGATCAGTCTCCGCACATCCTTTATCGTCACCGGATGTTCGCCCTCGAGATAGGATTGGAGAAGCTTTTCATCAAGAACCGCGATATCCTCCTGAAGTCCTTGGGGAAGTTTCATATCGGGATCTGCCAGATTTATCTCGGGGCTGACAGTATCCGAATCGCGGCCAGTTTTGCCCGTTCCGGATTCTTCCCGAAATATCCCGCCAAGATCCATACAGCCGTTTCCGAACTGGTGCACGATTTCCGAAAGAAGCTCTTCTTTCCGCATTCCCGGGCGGTCCATTTTATTCACAAAGAAAAATGTGGGGACATGCCATTCGGAAAGCAGTCTCCACAGGACAGGAAGTCTTCCGTCGACGCCGTCAAGCGCCGAGACGACGAGAATCGCATAATCCATAACAGAAAGAGTGCGTTCCATCTCAGGTGAGAAATCCGCGTGTCCGGGCGTATCAAGAAGCGTCACCGGCACTCCGCCCGGAAGAACGATCTCCGCCGGCTTCGAGAAAATAGTGATGCCGCGCTCCTTCTCCATCGCATCCGTGTCAAGATAGGCGTCCCCGCTGTCGACTCTCCCTGTCTTCCGGATCATTCCGGTGCGATAGAGAATTGCCTCCGATAAAGTTGTCTTGCCCGCATCTACATGGGCCAGAATTCCAATATTGATATGCGTCATATTTTTGATGTTCCATAAGCCTTCCGTACCCGCGAGGGGCGGCTTTCCGGTATCTTTGCCTATTCCGGCTTCTTTTCCGCCCCTCTCTCATCCGTGCGGCTCTCTCCTCCGCCCGGTCTGCTACCTTCCATGAAGGCTTAGACCTGTTCCAAAAAGTCCTTCACTTTTCCGAACACGTCTTCCAGTGTCCGGATGTCGCGGAGTGCATCCCCTGTCTCGAGTGAATGGTTTCCATCCGGGTAAAGGTACATCGGTACATCAGCATCCGCCGCTGCCTTCTCCACGGCCTTTCCGTCCATCCAGGGATCAGCCGTGCCATGGAAGGCGACGGCCTTCCCGCTCATAGGCACCGAGAACGTCTCCGGAAACGGCGTGAACAGCACCTGCCCGGCTCTTATTCCGTGTTTTAACGCATACTCTGCAGCTACGATCGTGCCGATACTTTTCGAGAAGAAAACGACGTCCGAATAATCGTGAAACTGTACATCCTTCAGTATTTTCTCTGTCTGAGCTGCCGCAATGTCGAATGATTCCCGGAGCCTTTCCGCATTCCCGATGATCTTCTTCGGAAATCCGGTATAGCCGACATTCAGCACCTCATAACCAAACTGCCTGGCCATTTCTGCGCTGAAACGCATCAGCGGACGGTCAAAATTGTATCCGATCCCCGGAAACAGAACAGCAAGTTTTTTTTCTTCTCCCATGTTCCAAACCTCTATATTCCAGGCTGCGCGGAAGACTCTGCCTCAGCCCTTTCTGCCGCAGAGTCTTGCGTAATTGAAAAGATACTGCTGCATTACTCCGCAGTAAGGATAGTATACAGCAAAGGGGAAGCCATCCGGATAATATTCCTCAAGCGTCCGGAGAATCCAGACATCCTCCGGAAACACATTCAGCCTGTGAAAGCCGAAAAGCGCCGTGCAGCTTGCGACTTTGATTCCCACACCGGAAAGTTCCATGAGGCTTCTTACGAGCTCATCGTCGGGAAGTCTGCCGAGCTTCTCAAAATCGATTTTCCCCTCTGCGGCTTCCCGTGCCACGGAGGCGATATACTTTGCCCGGTACCCGAGCGAGCAGGCGAGAAGATCTTCCATGGAAAGGGCGGCCAGTTCTTCCGGAGTCGGGAAGGCATAATAGCTGTGATCGGATGCTTCTTTCCCGCTTTCCGGCCTGGTGCCGCACCGTTCTTCCGAAGAGCTGCTTCTGCTGCTCTCCCCGCCTCCGGCTGCCCGGCAGAGCTTTTCAACACAGTCCCGGATGGCGGGGATGTTTTTGCGCTGGCTGATGATGAACGTGATGAGCGTCTCCCAGGGGTCCTGACGCAGAATCCGTATGCCTCTTCCCGCAAGAGCAGCCCTGTACAGATAGGGGTCTTTCTCTTCGGAGATCATGCCGCGGATGGCGGCGTAGTCGGTATCAAGGTCGAAATAGTTTCTCCAATAACTGTCCCATTCTGACTTGCTGCAGTCCACAGTAAAAAAAGAACGGCGGTCGTTTCCGGCCTCCGTTCCGTTATCCGCTGTTATGCGCAGAGACTGGTTCCCGGAAATGATCCGGTAATCCGCCTCTCCCAGCTTTTTCCATCGAAAGCACTGTCCGCTGCCGTCGATGAGACCGGGATCAAAATCCCGGCCGTCCTTTAATTCAATTCTCATCCGGTTTGTTCTTCTTATTGAGCTCGTCTAACGGCGTCACAAGAATCTGGCCCTGCCCTTCGAGCAGATTGTTCGGCATGAACAGCCGCTGCGAAGTGTCGACCCCGTCGAACGTTATATCCATGAGTTCCATGATCTCACGCTCCGGCCATTGTGCTGCAGTGGAAAAGATATCGGAGATCGTGGGGAGTTCATGTTCTCCCTTCACTTCGCATTCTTTTATGGTCGGGCCGAAATCATAGTCGTATGTTACCACCGGCGTTCCGTCTTTTTCAAGGTATGCGTGAATCATGACCAGTGCATGTCCTTCCGACTTCATTTTCTCCGCGGTCGGATGAACCTGATCCTTTGTAATGGGAATAATTTCTGTATTCGGCATATCGGGTTACTCCTTCTTATCCGCCGGTGCTGACTCCGGTTTCTTCGCCGCAGCTTCAGCCGGTTTGTCGGCCGGTGCTGCAGGTTTTGTCGCTTCAGAAGATGCAGGTGCTGCCTTTGCTGCATCGCCCGCCGGCTGCGCTCCCGCCGCTGCATTCTGCGCCGCCTGGCGCTTCTTTTCCGCCGCTGCCTTCATTGCGGCGATCTGCTCCGGCGTGAACTTCGGCGGTGCCGGCTTCTTCTTGATGAAGGTGCCGGAGACAAGGAAATCCTCCGGCTTCGTGCCGACGATCATATAGTCATCCGTCATTTTGATAGCGTGCTTTACGCAGAAATCTGCGCAGGTACCGCAGAATGTGCAGCTCGTCATATCAAACGTAAGTGTGATCTCACTGTCTCCGTTCGGAAGCGGTTTGATTGTGCGCGTGATCGCCTGCGGCGCGCAGACTCTGGAACAGAGTCCGCAGTTAATGCAAAGATTCGGGTCATACGCGATCCGCCCGCGGTAATTCGGCTGTGCCTTCGGCGCATCCTCGAGCGGGAATTTTTCTGTTGCGGGCTTTCTGAAAAGATTGGTGAAAGCTCTGCCGAGATATGGAAGGATCATTTATTTTGCCTCCTTCACTGCTTTTTCTCCTGCCGGTGCATCTGCGGTGCTCCCGGAAGTCTCTGCGTCCGGCTTCTCTGCTTCGGCCTCCATCTTCCGGACTGCCTCAATGCCGCCCTTCCGCATTGCCTTTCTCTTCTCTTCAAGAATGGAAGCTGCCTTTGCAAGCCCCGCGACAATTGCTTCCGGCTTCGGTGTGCAGCCGCCGATCGAGACATCTACATGCGTATACTTCTCAAGAGGCCCGTCGATTGCAAAACTGCCCTTGAACACATTTCCGGACCGCGGGCAGGAGCCGAGGCTTACGACGCATTTCGGTTCCGGCACCTGCGCAAGCGTACGAATGAGGCGGTCTCTCGACTGCATCGTGATCGGTCCGCTGACGACAACAATATCTGCCTGTCTCGGAGTACCGGTCAGATGAAAGCCAAAACGTTCCGCGTCATATCTCGGTGTGAGAACCGAAACAAGTTCAATATCGCATCCATTGCAGGATCCGGCATTGATGTGAAAGAGCCACGGGCTCTTCTTCATGCTTTTATCAATGAGATTCTGAAACATATTTCCTCCATGGCCCGGGGTCAGTCAATGACCGGGATCCGTCTCCGCGTCCAAAAAAATCCGGTTTTCCTCTCCGCGCGGATTTACATAAGGAATGTCCGCAGATTTGCCTGAACCTGGTGATCAGAAGCCGCACCACACAAGGATGAGGCCGACCAGAGCAATTCCCGAGACAAATGTCCAGTAAAACCTGAACACCTGCTCCGTCTTGAAGCGTGCGCAGGCACCGTGCGGCAGTGCCATCGAAACAAACATAACTGCAAAGCATATGAGGATGACGATCAGCACGTTCAGGACAGGAATTCCGGTGTTTATGCCGCCGCAGAACATGGCCGCAAAGAGCGAAGTCATCACGAAGAGCTTGACACAGTGTGTGAGTTTAAAGGCTGCAAGCGGTTTTCCGCTGTACTCCGCCAGTGTTCCCTCACAGATTTCCGTTTCCGCTTCCGCCACATCGAAAGGATGCATTCCGATCTCACACGGAATGACAAACAGCATCGCAATCCATGCCGGAATCAGGGCCGGATGCAGGAAGAAGCTGCCGTTCGTCTGCTGATATGCCACAATGTCGGCCAGTGAGAATGTCATTCCGGCCTCTGTGCCCCTGCCCGCTTCCCTAGCAACCGCAAGAATAACGAACACAAACGGAAGCTCGTATGAGATCATCGCGACCATTTCACGGGAAAGACCCACGCCAGCCCATGGAGAGGACGATGCCGCCGCTCCGATGATCATGCAGACACTCACAAATGTGAGAAGATACAGGATGACAATCAGGTCAGACTGTCCGAAGACAAGTTTCATTCCCGCGAACGGGATGAACAGTGCCGTTGACAGGATAATTCCGAGACCCACATACGGGATGCCAAGATAGATATTTCTATTTGCCGCCCTCGGAACGATCGTCTCCTTGCCGCAGCATTTCAGAAAATCGTACCATGGCTGGATGATCGGCGGACCTACCCGGTTCTGCATCCGCGCCACCAGCTTGTTGCACGTTCCCAGGAGAAGAATTCCCATGAGAATCTCAAAGAGAAGTCCCGGAAACACCAGGATGTGAAAAGCAACCAATAAAACCTGCATAATCTACATAGCCTCCCTTGTGAAGCTATTTATACGAACAGAACCGCATAGAGCAGAACGAATGCCAGCGCAGCCACACCATAGAGAACATAGTCGTTCACGATACCGCTGTGCCATTTGCGCCAGTAGCTGAAATAGCGGCGCCATGAATGCTTGAAGCCCCAGAACAGATCAGAACCTCCGACCTGACTGTATTCCGGCATTTCACCGGAGAAGAATACTTCATACTTCGGATCGCGCTCACCGGTAAACGTCATTGTAGAGCCGGACAGAACCGGATTGCGGTGATGACCCGGCTTATCATATTCTTCTGCAGGTGCATTTTCTGCTTCCGGAAGCTCTTTTCCGGCAGCTTTGAAGCCATCGCGGGAAAACTTTGCGATGCGTCCCTTCGACTTGTTGTACTCGAAGCGCTCTTCTTCCGTGGTCTTCTTCGGATCCTCAATGACCGAAACAAGGCATACCGCGCATGTGATGATCAGGAGAAGAAGCAGCCAGGAAACAGGGCTCCAGATACCGATCTTTCCGATTTCCGTTGTGGCCTGTGACGCAATGCCGTACTCAGCCGCCGTGTTCTGACCCAGCATCGTATCGATGTAGGTTCCGACATTGATTGCCGCATTTGCGGCAGGTCCGGTGACGTATTTCATCACCTGATTCGGGAAAAGTCCGGTTACAATGCAGAGGACCGCGAGGATCCACATCGGAATGCGCATAGCGGCCGGAACTTCTTTTGTATCCTCAAATTCAGGATTCAGCTGGCCGAAGAACACGCTCTGCGAAACTTTGACGAACGAAGCAAGGGTGAGAACCGAGCTGATGAGGCAGATAACACAGATCACAACAAAATAGAAGTTTCCGCTCGAAACACCCTTCTCAAAGGATGCCTGGTAAATCAGCCACTTCGATGCAAATCCGTTGAACGGCGGAAGGCCGCTGATGGAGGCCGCTCCGATCAGAAACAGAGCACAGGTCTTCGGCATCTTCTTTGAAAGACCGCCCAGTCTGTCAAGGTCAAGTGTCCCGGCAGCATATTCGACAGCACCGGCACACAGGAAAAGGAGTCCCTTGAAGAGCAGATGGTTCATGGCATGATACAGTCCGGCATTCAGTCCGAGAGCTGTGCCGAGACCAGCTGCCGCGATGACGTATCCAACCTGAGAAATCGAATGGAATGCAAGCAGCCGCTTGAAGTTGTGCTGATTGAATGCCATCGTGACGCAGATGAAGCAGGAAAGAGCGCCAAAACCGGTGATAAGAATCTCAACCGACGGCGCGTCGATATTCTGAAAGAGATTGTAGCAGACGCGAATGAGCCCGTAGACGCCGCACTTGGTAATAACGCCGGAGATCATAAGCGAGATGGATGCCGGAGCAACCGTCTGCGCGTCCGCCTCAATCGGATGGAACGGAAAGAGCGAAGCCTTGGTGATGAAGCCTACGAGCAGGAACGCGAAGGCCGCAATCGTGACCGCATTCATGTTTCCAGGAAGTTTTGACGCGATCTGCGCAAGGTTCAGAGTATGCAGCTGCCGGTACGTCATCGCTATGCCTACCAAAAGGCAGGTCGAGCCGATGGATCCGACAACCATGTACTTGAGACCTCCCTCAAGAGCTCCGTCATAGTCAACACGAAATGCAGTGAGAGCGACAATCGTCATGGTCATGATCTCGATCATGACAAAAATATTGAAAAGATCGCCTGACTGAGTAAGGCCGAGAAGCGCACCACTCAACATGAGAAACAGCGTGTAATAATTCTCAAGGCTGTCGTCCCGGTTCATATAGGTAAAACTGTAAAGAGCCGAGACAAATGCTGCCAGCGTTACAATCAGTCCGAAAAACAGGCCGAGCGCATCGACCTCAATTCCGATGCCAATCGCCCAGTCAGAGACTGGCGCCCAGTTGCCCATCCAATAGGCGACAATCTGTCCGTCTGTCATCACCGGCTTTATCAGAAGACACATAAGAACAAGTGGAACTGTCACAGAAATGAATACGAGAACATTTCGGAGCACCTTGTTCAGTCTTCCGATCAGCGCTATAAGAAAGGCGCCGAGAAAGAACGTGATGATCGCAATGATAGGAAAATTTGACACTGCTGCACTCATTTTTATACCCCGCTGCCGAAAGAAAAGTCTTCCGGAGACTTTTTCAGCCTCTCAATTTTCTGATCTTCGTACTGTCGAGCGTCCCATACTTTGCCTTGATCCGGATGACAAGGCCCAGGACCATGGCTGTCGTGCAGGCGCCGATGACGATCGATGTCAGCGTCAGAGCCTGCGGAACCGGGTCAACGAAAAAGCTGTCTCTTGAAAGCTCCGAGATGGTGAAGATCGGGGCCGTTCCGCCGGGGTTGAATCCGACCGAAACAATCAGCAGATTTGCGCCGTAATCGCAAAGTCCCATGCCGATCAGTATCTTGATGAGGTTCTTCTTGGTCGCCATACAGTAAAGTCCAAGGGCGATCAGGAAAAATGAAGCGACAAAATTTTCGAGAATCATATGTCGGCCTCCCTGTATGTTAATTCCTGTGCATTCACGGAAAGAGCTGCCTTCTTTGCAATGCCGCTCTCTTCTTCATCCGAAGCGCCCATATCGATATCCAGTGCTTCGAGCATCATGATGAGCAGACAGCAGATACCGGCACACACATGATATCCGACCGCATCGTTCATCAGCATCGCACTCTCTTCACGGAACGTGCCGTTATTGATGAAGACGAAGTTGAAGCAGAAATTCATTCCTGCGAAAACGCCTGCTAATCCCACGCAGATGTAAAAAATCTCGGCAATCGTTTCCGAGCTGTGAAGGAATCCGGGATGGAACGTCTTGCGCAGACCGGTAAGACCGAACGCAAGGTAAACAAGAAGAACGATTCCCGCAGAAATAACACCGCCCTGAAAGCCTCCACCGGGGCTCATCGCGCCGTGCAGCACAATGTACCAGCCGTAGACAAGCGTAAACGGAAGAAGAATATTCGCACAGCTCTGCATAATGACCGGCTTCTGCCGGTAGGTTTTCCCTTTCTTCTTTGCTCCGCCACGATAATCAACGACCTTCATCGGCTTTACCACCGTCCCGGCATCGGTGCCGACCGCCTGCGCGGAGGCCTTGTTTCCCTTCTTGCGCAGGATGGCCATGGTACCTGCTATAGCGCCGACAAGAATGAAAGATTCGCCCAGTGTATCGTAGCCGCGGAAGTTGAAGGTCACACTGTAGACCGTATTGAGCGCCGCTGTATACTGGTTGTTTTCCTTTACGATGATATCTGAGACGCCATCCGCATCTGCCGTATCGTAATTGGCCGGGTTCTCATATAGTCCGACGACATCCGTCCTGCTTCCATCGTAGGTCGGTGCACTCCCGGCCATTCTCGCCGCACCGACAACTCCGATGATGAGAATCACGGCGAGCGAAACAAATAATTCAATTTTTCTGATTCTTGTTTTCCTGTTCATGCCTGCTCCCTTAGGCTGCAGCCGGCAGCTTTCGTGAATTTCAGTCTTTCTTATCGGAGGCGTCCTTCTTCACCGGAGTTTGTGTCTTATCCGAATCCGCCAAGTCGGATTTCAGGTATTCATCGGTTTTCATCTGACGCTCAACTTCACGGCACTTGCGGAGTGCGATGATATAGAGAATAGTGGAAAGGATTGCGCCGACGGAAACCTCGGCGATTCCGACATCCGGTGCCTGAAGCATAATGAATTCAAGCCCGATGAACGAACCCGTTGCCGCAAGGGCCAGCACCGAGCTTATAAGGCGCTCGGCATGAACTGCCGTGATGGCCGACGCGACGGCGCCGATGATCACGAACGTATTGAGAACCGTTACGAGAGTGCCGCTCATACGTCTTCCTCCTCTGTGTCTTCTTTCTGCGGCTCGTCGAACTCATAGTCCGGCTTGTCGGCATTGTCCTCAACCTGCGCGCTGTCCCCGAAGTCATCCTTGTAATCGTCGATGACAAAAGGTTTTGCCGGCTTGCATCCAATCCGGTATGCCGCCCTGCAGAGCGCATGGTTTGAAACCGGATTCGTGCCGAGGACAAACAATGCAAGCAGTCCGAGCTTTACAGCACTGCCTGCAGACAGACCATTCTGAATAATATAAAGGATGCCGGCGATGTTCACGCAGAGCGTGGACAGAGTCGCGATACAGGTTGATGCCTGCAGCCGTCCGAACACATCCGGCATGCGGAGAATTCCGAGAACGCCTATGAATGCAAAGAAAACACCAATGATCAGCAGTATTGCAATTGCGAAATGAAACCGAGAATAGCGACGATCATCGCAATATCAAGGAAGATCATGCGCCCGGTATACAGTGAGTAAAGAACGAGAGCCGTCGACGTGAGAAGATCGAGGGAATCCGACGCGCACAGACGGTCCGCCGCCGTAGGTCCCTTTGCGATTCGGTACACCAGCATACAGCCAAGGACCGCATAGCAGATAGCTCCGATAATAAGAATGGTGCTCATACTCTCCGTTCCTCCTATTTCCAGATCCGCGCGATGGCCCGTTCCATGCGTCCCTTGATGATCTCGCCGGCCTTCCCGCGGTCCTTTTCCGCTACATCAATCCACTGAATATAGTAGTAATTCTTTCCGCTTTCATCCTCCGCCACATTCATCGTGATGGTGCCGGGCGTAAGGGTGATGGAATTGGCGACCATGGCCAGTCCGTAGTTGCTCCGGATCTTATCGCTTCCGGGGATCCGGATGACGCCGCTCCTGCAGTTTTTCAGATTAGGGCTCAGGACGATCTCTGCCATCGAGACATTTGCCTTGATGAGCTCCCACATGAAAATGAAAAGCGCATACACGAGAAGGCATATGACCCGGATCGGATTGTACAGGTACCAGGCTTTGCTGTGGATGAGGAACTTCGAACCGAACGCGGAAGATACCGCTGCGATGATGATTCCGAGGATGACCTCTCTCGGGTTCACCGACCACACAAGAAGTTCCCAGAAACAGAAGCAAAGGATAAAGGTGGAAAGCCATGCACTGAACTTCTTCATCAGAATCCACTCCTCTTTCACCGGCCGTTTTTCCGGCCGTCTTCGTTGCCGTCAAAACCCGCTCTCACGCAGGCCTGACGACTTTCTTTTCTGCCGTCAAAACCCACCAGGGCAGGTCATTCGACTTCAATCCTGTCTACATAGAGA
>ONGY01000042.1:0-1077 GCA_900317475.1 uncultured Lachnospiraceae bacterium
GCCATCGTCGACTGATAATCATTGAGAAACGAAATCTCATTTTCCTGCACATCAATCTCTACGCCGCCGACGGCGTCGATAATATCCGTGACCCCGCCAAAACCGATGGTCGCATAATCCTGAATATTGAGATCGAAGTTCTGATTCAGCATTGCGACCGCCTGGGAAGGCCCGCCGTAGGCATACGCCGCATTGCACTTTGTATACGTCGCATCTCCGATGTCGAGATAGGTGTCCCGATAAACCGATACAAGCTTACATTCCTTCGTCTTGTCATTGATGGAGAGAATAATGTTGACATCACTCCGGTTATTGCCGGAGGACAGACTCTGCGTGATGGAATCGACACCGAACAGGGCTATATTGGTATAGCCGTCCATGGACGTGTCATTCGTGACGTTTTCAGGGATTGCCTCGTTAACCTTTTTGATAAAATCCCCGCTTCCGCCGTGAATACGATAATAAACGAACGCGGCAAGAAGAATCAGGATGAGGAGAATGATCAGCAGCACCCGCAGGAATATCCGGAACGGCCCTGCCTTCTTTTTCTTTCTCCGCTTTCCATTGCGCTCATATTCCTCGTAATCGTCGCCGTAATATACTTTCTTATAGTGCTCCTCTTCTTCCGCCTCCGATTTTCTGCGGCGCTTTCCTCCTGTGCGGGCAATCCGCGCGGTATCACTGAGGCGGGTTGTATTTTCGTCATCGTCCGCCCATTCATCCCCGCGTCTTCTCCGCCCGGAGCGCTCCTCCGCGTCCGGATAATCCTCCTCTTCGTCCGGACCGTCCGATTCATCCTCGAGGCGTTCTCTCCGGCGGTCGAGCTGCTCGGCCTTCCGGTACTCTTTCTCCGCCTTCCTGCGGGCTTTCTTTGCCCTCTCCAGATCTCTCTCGGCTTCCTCTCGTTCCTTCCTCGCAGCGGCATTTCTGTCCCCGCGTGAAGAGACTGCGTCTTCACCCCGGCTGTTTTTTCCGTACTGTTCACCGCGGCGGCTGCCGTCCATGTTCCCCGCGCGGCCTGCGCTGTTTTGTCTGCGCTGTTCATCCTGCCCGGAAGAATAGTCCCTGCCGCCAGTT
>ONGY01000042.1:1093-19991 GCA_900317475.1 uncultured Lachnospiraceae bacterium
TCCGAATGCATCAGACTGTGAAGTGTTCCGGGTATTCCGGGGCGCAGACGGGCCCGCCGGCTCATCATCGACTACCTCACGGTAATCGTGAACTTCCGGCGCATTCCTGCTCTCCTCTTCCATCTCACGCATTTCTTCCTGCACGGAAGCCGCACGCAGACGCTCTTCTTCTTCGAGGCTTGCGCGAAGCTTTTCATCATCCGCGGCGGAGAACTCCGTATCAACTTCGGGTATTTTCTTATCCTTATCTTCCATCATAATAACTACTACAATATTACAGTTTGCCGGATTACTCAATCTTACCGACAGTCAGATACCGGAAGCCCTCGCCGTGAATCTCACTGCACGGCATCGTAACCGTGAAGGAAGCCGGGTCGAGCTCCGAAACCGCTTCCTGAAGCGGAGCAACTTCCTTCTGCCCCATGACGCACATGACAACAGAGCGTTCGTCTCCCTGATATCCGCCTTTTCCCTGCATGACCGTGCTTCCGCGGCCAATGGTCTCATCAATGCATCTGCAGATTTCCCTCGGATGATCGGTGACGATGAGACTCACTGTTCCTTCATTTGCGCCGACGAGAATCCGGTTGATGACATTCGACGAGACAAAGCTGATGATAAGGCCGTACATAATTCCGTCGAAATCATGAAAAATCAGAGCATACACGGCGAGGACAACAAATGCGACCATGAACTCCAGGAACCCCATCGAGATATGCGGCCAGCGGCTCTTCACTGCGACCGTGAGGAAATCCGTTCCGCCGGTGGAAGAATTCACACGGTAGATGATCCCATAGCCGAGCCCTGTCAGTGCACCTGCGCAGAGGGCCGCCAGAATTCTCTCCCCATGGTAAGCAGGAAACAGCGGCGCGAAATAATCGAGCAGGAGAGACCCGATCAGCATACAGCGGAAGGAGCGCATGAGGAATCGCTTTCCCATCCTCCGAAGACAGAGAATAATCAGAGGGATGTTGAGGAGAACAGTCATCCATCCCATGGGCACGTGAAAAAGCCTGTACACGATAAATGCAACTCCGGAAACGCCTGTGAGCGGCACGTTGAGACTTGCCGCAAAATTATATGTTCCGAACGCCACCAGCAGGCTGCCGACGATCTCTCCGAGACATACCTTTGCTTCTTTCTTCCATCCGATTTTCTTCAGGAGTTTTGCTGCTCCGTTCACTTCTTCCATACCCTCTCCTGTATTTTCTCAAATCTTCTGAAACGAAAGAGCGGCAAGGCGAATGGCTCCCCCTGCCGTTCTTTCAAAGTGTTTTTCTGAACTTTTAAAACAGTTCCTTCACGAGGTACTGATAGATATCCTCATTTTTCTCAAGCCAGTTCTGCGTGACCGTCTTTGCAATGGACTCATCCGGCACATCCAGCCGCAGCGCACACAGCGTTGTATCGCGCTCATTCACAGTAAGGTCCACTTCATAATCACCGGTGACCTTTTTATAATATTTCGCGCTCGTCTTCGCCTCGTCGCGGATCTCCATTCCGTTTCTCCGCAAAAACTCCGCGCACTGTCTGCGGATCTCGGGATTGAGTTCATTCTCGAAGAACCGGAGCGTCTCCTGCCCTTCTTTCGTGATGCGGATCATCGTCCGGCTGCCCATGGTCTCGCTCGTGATGAGCCCGCTCTCTTCCATCTGTGAGATCGCCTGCTGAACCGACAGGTAATTGTTCGTCACACTCTGATCCAGCAGAAAATCCGAGATCGTCGTTTTTGCGATCGCGTCCCCTGTCCGGTCGAGCATGTAAAGCACTATTAACTTGTAGACCGTAATGGGTGAAGTCATCGATCGCAGCCGCCAAAACGCATTCTTCAGAAAACTGTTTCCGTGATATGATCCTTCACTGCCTTTGCAACAACATCCGCCACGCGCGGATCCAGTGCTTCCGGAAGGATGTGATCCTCATTAAGCTCTTTATCGTCCACAAGCCCCGCGAGCGCCGCTGCCGCCGCGAGTTTCATCTCTTCGGTGATCTGCGCCGCATGGCCTTCGAGTGCACCCTTGAAGATGCCCGGGAAAATAAGCACATTGTT
Organism: uncultured Lachnospiraceae bacterium; assembly: GCA_900317475.1. Lineage (GTDB taxonomy): Bacteria > Bacillota > Clostridia > Lachnospirales > Lachnospiraceae > CAG-791. The sequence goes on from ONGY01000042.1 coordinate 3,144, forward strand.
GACTTGATTCGGGAAATCACTGCGGCCTGTACCCACGATGCGCGCACCCGCCGCCTTCGCTTCATCCGGCATAATTTCAGGAACTGGATTGGCCATTGCGAAAAGAATGGCATCGCTGTTCATGCTGCGGACCATATCCTGCGTCACCACGTGCGGTGCCGAGACGCCGATGAAAATATCCGCGCCCACAAGTGCATCCGCGAGGGTTCCGGAAATATCATTTTCATTCGTAACCTTCAGCATTTCCTTCTTGATCCAGTTGAGACGTTCGGATCTGCTCGAGACAATGCCCTTTGAATCGCACAGAAGGATGTGCCGGAAGCCATAATTCAGAAGCAGCTTTGCAATCGCAATGCCGGCAGCTCCCGAGCCGTTGATGACAATTCGGCAGTCCTCTTTTTTCTTTCCGATAATTTTCAGAGAGTTTATGATGCCGGCAAGAACAATGACCGCCGTGCCGTGCTGGTCATCGTGGAAGACCGGGATATGCATCGTTTCCTTGAGGCGCCGCTCGATTTCGAAGCACCGCGGTGCACTGATATCCTCAAGGTTGATGCCGCCGAAGGTCGGCTCGAGCATCTGGACTGTCCGCACGATTTCATCGGTGTCCTGCGTTTTCAGGCAAATGGGGAAAGCATTGACACCGCCAAACGTCTTGAACAGTGCGCATTTTCCCTCCATGACAGGCATGGCCGCCTCCGGCCCGATGTTGCCAAGACCGAGGACCGCGGACCCGTCCGATACAACCGCGATCGTATTTTGTTTTAACGTATAGGTGTACGCCTTTGTGACGTCTGCGTGGATCTCCTTACAGGGTTCTGCAACGCCCGGCGTATATGCCAGAGCGAGATCTTCCCTCGTCTTCAGCGTGCACTTCGGTTCGGTGCTGATCTTGCCTTTCCATTGTGCGTGAAGTTCCAGTGCCTTTTCCGCATTCGAAGCCATAATCACTCCTCACTTGAACATGTCTTTCCGTGTGTTTCACAAATGACCTTTTATCAAGACCTCACGCGGAACTCCGCGTGAGGTCTTAAAACCGAAGCTATTTTACCACAAAATCCGGATCTCTATTATCTATCCGCGCCGGGGATGCCCTGCAGATTATCACTTCAGTTTTTCAACTTCATTGATAATCTGCTGCGCCATGGCCACCATCTTCGGATCCGGCATGAAACTCACTACCTGACGAAGAGGCATGTATTCCATCATCTTCATCATCATTTCTTTGTTGTTGTCGACACTGTCCGGATTGTCCGACGCATCCTCCTGCGCAGTTCCTGCTGCCTGTAAGCGCATCGCATTATACGGCTCAAGGATCTTCCTTGCGTCCTCATCTCTCATGAGATCGCCAAACGTTGTATCCGCACTGAAGTGACGTGGCAGTTTCTTCACCGGCTTTACAGTGACCGATGCACTCTTCCTGATGTCTCTTGAGGAATCGCCGATCTCAATGACATATTCGCCGGGCTCGACATACCAGTCATGAATTTCCGTATTCCAGTATGCGAACGCGTTTTTGTCCAGCTTGAAGGTGACTGTCTTCGTCTCGAACGGCTTTAAATCTACCTTCGCAAATGCCCGAAGCTCGCGGACCGGACGGATGATCATTGTTTCCGGTTTGCTCACATAGAGCTGTACAGCCTGCTTTCCCTCCCGGGCGGATGTATTGGTGACATTCACGGTGACTGTCAGCGTGTCGGTGTCCTTAATGGAAAGCTTCACCTGCGGAGCCGAAGCTCTGGCTTCTGCTTTTTTCTTCTCCGCCTCAGAGAGATTTCCGTCTACCCCGGACTTTCCGGTCGGGATAAAGGTCTCGCCCGTATCGGAATCCGAGATATCAACCTTCGTTCCGTCCGGTCCCTCCAGCGACATTTTGCTGAAGCTGAAGTTCGAATAGGACAGACCGTAGCCGAACGGATAGCGGACCTTTCTGTTTACCTTGTCATAATAACGATAACCGACAAACACGCCCTCGCGGTATTCCGTGCGGTCGCCCTCTCCGCCGTACCACAGATACGAAGGATTATCCTCAAGCCGCATCGGAATCGTCTCTGCGAGATGTCCGCTCGGATTCTTCTTTCCGTACAGCAGGTCGATCGTCGCCCGGCCTACTGCCTGGCCTCCGAGATACATGTCGAGGATTCCGCGGACATTTTTGTCATCCGCCCAGTCCATTTCGATCGGAGAGCCGTGATGAAGCACGACAACAACATTCGGGCACACGCTTGCTACGGCATTGATGAGAGAAACCTGATTCTCCGGCATCGCCATGGTCGTGCGGTCATAGCCCTCGGATTCAGAACTCTCCGGGAGACCTGCAAATACAACGGCAACTTCCGCATCCATAGCCGCGGCAACTGCCTCACCGAGGAGATTCTCGTCTGTAGATTCTTCGTCTGCCCTGTAGCCCTGAACATACTCAAACGGAATGCCGTCCGCTCTTGCCGCGTCGATGGCCGACTCAACCCGGAAACTGTGGATGTGGGAGGATCCGCCGCCCTGATAGCGGGGCTTTTCGGCAAACTCACCGATGAAGACGACCTTCTCGTTCTTATTCAGCGGGAGGATCATGCGGTTGAACTTTACATCGCCCGTTCTCGGATGTCCGGTGATATCAAACAGCGGGTCCGGTTCCGGCACATCTCCGACCGTGGCCGGGTCCTGCATGATCTCGTTCTTGAGAAGAACAGCACTTTCCGCCGCAACATCGGCGGCCATCTTATGCTGTGCCTCCATATCCCACGGCGTCTCCGGCTTTTTCGTCTGTTCGTAATGATCTACGAGCGTCAAAACTCTGCGCACGCTCGTGTTCACTTCTTCTTCCGAGAGCGTTCCGTTCTTCACCGCCTCGACGATCTTCTTGTCATTGATACCGCCGCTTGACGGCATCTCGAGGTCCAGTCCGGCGTGGACACCCTTTGCGCGGTCGCGCACAGCGCCCCAGTCGGATACAACAAGGCCTTTGAATCCCCACTCGCCGCGGAGAACATCCGTCAGCAGCCAGTGATTCTCGGATACCTGCGTGCCATTGAGGCGGTTATAGGAGCACATGATCGTGTAAGGCTGCGATTCCTTCACGATGATTTCAAACGCGCGGAGATAAATCTCGCGGAGCGTCCTCTCATCGACGACAGAATCACTCGTCATGCGGCGGTGTTCCTGATCGTTTGCGGCAAAATGCTTGACACTCGCGCCGACGTTTCTGCTCTGCAGGCCGCGCACTTCCGCCGCTGCCATCTTACCGGCAAGAAGCGGGTCCTCAGACTGATACTCGAAGTTTCTTCCGCAGAGCGGAGAACGTTTGATGTTCACGGCGGGTCCGAGGTCCACAGCCAGCTTCTCATGCTGGCAGGAGTCGCCGATCGCCTCGCCGACTTTTTCCATCATGTCCGGATCAAAGGAGCAGGCCGTCGCACTCGCTGCCGGGAAGCAGACCGCCTCGATACTGTCGTTGACTCCGAGATGGTCTGCGCTCTCATCCTGCTTGCGAAGGCCGTGAGGGCCGTCGCTGACCATAATCTTCGGAATGCCGAGACGCTCCACCGACTTGGTGTGCCAGAAATCGCTGCCGGAGAGAAGTCCCGCCTTCTCTTCCAGCGTCATCTCGCTGATCAGTTTCTCAATATCCATAATGGTTTATGAAAGTTTTATGGATTGCCCGAGGGCTCTCTGAAAGGCCCCTGAAAGGACGCTCCCCTGCCGGTTCGGGAACTTACTTTACATACGGTGCCGGACTGTTGTCGAGGTGCCAGATATCGCGGTTGTACTCACGGATCGTGCGGTCACTGCTGAAGAAGCCGGACTTTGCGATGTTGGTGAGGCACATCTGCTCCCATCTGCGGCGGTCCTCATAATCGGCGAACATCTTATCCTTCACGCGGATATAGTCCTCGAGATCGATGAGAGCCATGAACCAGTCCTTATTGAGGATATCGTTGTAAAGACGCTCGAGGTTCTCTTTCCTGCCGACCTTCATCATCTCCGGACCAACAAGAAAATCGACCGCTTCCCGGATGACCGGACTCTTCTCGTAGTAATCGCGGGAGACATAATCGTGATTCTTGTAGTGATTGATGACCGTCTCGGAATCGATGCCGAACATATAGATGTTGTCATCGCCGACAAGATCATGAATCTCCACGTTCGCGCCGTCGCTCGTGCCGAGTGTGACCGCACCGTTCAGCATGAACTTCATGTTGGATGTGCCGGATGCTTCCTTTGACGCAAGCGAGATCTGCTCGGATACATCCGCCGCCGGAATCAGCTTCTCGGCGTAGGTGACGTTGTAGTTTGTCACCATCACGAGGTGAATGTACTTATTGACATCCGGATCATTGTCGATGATTTCCTGCAGGCACTTGATCACATGGATGATATCCTGCGCAATGATGTAGGCCGGAGCCGCCTTCGCGCCGAAAATAAAGTTAATCGGCCGCTTCGGGACGATGCCCCTCTTGATCTCCAGATACTTGTGAATGATGTACAGTGCGTTCATCTGCTGACGCTTGTACTCGTGAAGACGCTTGACCTGAATATCGAAAATGCCGTTCGGATCAAGATTCACTTCCTCGTGGCGCGCAATATAGTCGGTGAGCTCGTTTTTGCGGTGCTGCTTGATTTCGCCGAGTTTTTCCAGCGTCTCCTCGTCATCGCGGTACTCAAGGAGGCCTTCCAGACGGTCTGCATCCTTCTTATATCCATCGCCGATCTTCGAGGAGATGAAGTCCGCCAGCTCGCGGTTGCAGCAAAGAAGCCATCTGCGGAATGTGATGCCGTTCGTCTTGTTGTTGAACTTGCCGGGATACAGCTTGTAGAAGTTGTTGAGCTCTGTCTGCTCCAGAATCTGCGTGTGAATCGCCGCAACGCCGTTCACCGAGAATCCGTAATGAATGTCGATGAATGCCATGTGAACCTTGTTCTGTTTGTCGATGATGTAGACAGACTCGTCATCAAACTTCTCGCGTACTCTGCGGTCGAGCTCTTTGATGTACGGCACAAGCTGCGGGACGACCTTCTCGAGATATTCAAGCGGCCAGGTCTCCAGTGCCTCGGCGAGAATCGTGTGGTTCGTATATGCGCAGGTCTTCGATACGACTTCGATTGCCTCATCCATCGTGAAAGCTTTTTCTTCCACAAGGATACGGATGAGCTCAGGGATGATCATGGTCGGATGGGTATCGTTGATCTGGATGACAGCATGATCATAGAGTTTCCGGAGATCATACTGGCGCTCCTTCATTTCGTGGAGGATCAGCTGCGCTGCATTGCTGACCATGAAATACTGCTGATAAATGCGGAGCAGGCGGCCCTTTTCCGTGGAATCATCCGGATACAGGAACAGCGTCAGATTCTTCTCGATGTCATCCTGGTCAAAATTGATGCCATCCTTTACGATGCTGTCATCAACCGTCTCAATATCAAACAGGCGCAGCTTGTTGACACCGCTGTCATAGCCGACAACGTCAATGTCATAGAGGCGGCTGGTCACCTTGCGGTCTCCGAAGTAAACATCAAAGGTAATATCCGTCGGAGTCTCCCAGGACTGTCTGTCCAGCCACGGATCCTTCTCCGCAACCTGGAGATTATCAACAAACTTCTGACGGAACAGTCCGTAATGATAGTTGAGGCCGATGCCTTCTCCCGGAAGACCGAGTGTCGCAATGGAATCAAGGAAGCATGCAGCAAGTCTTCCAAGTCCGCCGTTTCCAAGAGACGGTTCCGGCTCGTACTCTTCGATCGCGGCAAGGCTCTTGCCGTTCTTGTCGAGGATTTCCCTCACACGGTCATAAATCCGCAGATTGATCAGGTTGTTGGAGAGAAGCTTTCCGATGAGGAACTCAGCGGAAATGTAGTAGACCATCTTCTCACCGTTGTTGCGCTCTGTTACCGCAAGCAGTTTTTTCGTAAGACTGAGAAGCACAAAATAGAGCTCCCTGTCCGAACACTGCGCAACCGTCTTGCCGCACAGTCTCTTCGCAGTGTCTTCCATTTCCTGTTCCAGATTGAGCACAAGCACATCCTGTTTCATGTTTGTTACATTACTCATCATTTTGCAATCCTCCTGCATAAAGCCTCCGGAACCCCCTGATTCCGGTACTGCATCAGCTATATTTGCTCTGTCATGACAAAAATGCGTCCTGACAGATGGTACACATAATCGTTCTGCGGAAGGGCTCCTGCCCTCACCTACTCGATGACGTCTTCGTAGGTAATCCGCGCAAGCCGGTAAGGCATCACAATCTTCCTTCCGTGCGCGCCGCTCATGAGACGCTTCTCCTCACGCATCGCCTCCGCGGCGATCCCGGAAAAGTCCTGCTTCACCGTGAACATCTGCTTGCCCGCATAGCCCATGACGGACAGTCCGTCAAAACCGCTGACCGGGCGGAAGATGTCCATCTCAATCAGTTCCCGCATCGCGCCGATGGCCATCATATCGGAAGCACACACAATCGCATCATAATCGGGTGCATACTTCTTGGTGATCGTCCGTGCCTGCTTCTCGGAAAAGTGACCGTTCCGGACCATGAGGCGAAGTTTCTTTTCCCTGGCAAGTGCCCGGATTCCATTGAGCCTGTCCTCCGTCACATACCCTTCGTCGCCGCCGGCAATGTACAGAATGCTCCGGCGGGATGTTCCGGCGATCATCTTGGATGCAACATCGTACTGCGCCTGCCGGTTGTCGATGCTGATGGATGAAATCCGCTCTCCGGTGAAAGGTGCGTCAATGACAACCGTCGGAAAGGTCCCGGACTCGATCAGCGCCATGAGTTTCAGCTGTGTCCGATCCAGTGTACAGACCACGATGCCTCCGATGTTCTGCGTCCGGAGATACTGAATCATCTCCTCAAGGCTCCGGCTCTCCGCCATGTACGAGAACAGCACACACACATCGGTCCCGAGACTCCTCGCACTCGTGATCGCACCGGAAATATACTGCATGTTGATTTCATCGCGGAGCCGGCTGGTTTCCGACGAATTGATGATGACAGCGACCCGGTCGGGCTGCTTGGACGAAAGGGTGGACGCCGCCGCATTGGGAACAAAATGAAGTTTCCGGACGGCATCTTCGACTTTGTCCTTTGTCTCCTGCGAGACGTTCGGATAATTATTGAGAACCTTGGAGACGGTCGAAATTGCTACACCGGCCTCCCGGGCGACATCACGGATCGAAGTCATGTGCCTTTCCCTTTCATCTTGTAAACATCTGATAATTCAATACGGCAAAGCAGGTCCTTCCCCTGCATCCTGTTTTCCGGAAACGATACCAGTGGCATATTTACTATCGGAAATCGTTTTCCAAATCGAATGGTACATCCCCTTCTCCTGTTTGTCAACCGGTGGCAGAATAAAAATTCCGGGATACAAAATCCCGGCAGTCCGCGTGTACCCACGGCAGACTTCCGGGATTTCTGAGGAATTTGGATGTTAATCTGTTTTCATTTCTATGCCCCGCAGAGGCAAAATCCTCTGCTGTGGTTTTGCTGAAGAGCGATCTCTTCCGGCGCCAGAAGCGCCGGGGTGCGGAAGACGCGGCTGCGGTTTGCAGTCAGCACCCCGGCGCCTCTTCAGACTTTTTCAGCTGAGAAGAAAATTCTCCAGCTCCGGCACATCCTTTGCCGTGAAAACTGCTCCGGCGGCGGCAAGCTCGCCTTCCTTCGCATACCCGTAGCCTGCACCTACGGGAACACAGCCATTGGCTGCAGCCCCTTCCATGTCGTAAAAACGGTCCCCGACCATGGCCGTGTGCTTCCGGTCCGGGTTCCCTGCCTTCGCAAGCGCTGTCGCCACGATGGCCGACTTGCTGTCCGACCCGCTTCTGTTTTTTAATTCATCCTGCGGATCACTCCCGACGAGAACGTCAAAGTACTGCCGGATCTCAAAGTAATCCATCAGTCTGTCCACCAGCGGCTGCGGTTTGCTCGACGCCGCTCCGATGCAGATGCCGGCTTCCTTCAGGTCTTTCAGCATCTTTTTCACACCGGGATAGAGTCTGTTTTCGTAGATTCCCTTCTCGTCATAGTAGCTGCGGAAGACGGCGATTGCTTTTGCCGTCTCCTCATCATCAAAATGATACCTTCTCTTGAATTCGACATTGAGAGGCGGTCCGATGAAGCTCGTGAGATTGTCCGGATCCGGCTCATCAATTCCGCACGCCCTGAGAGCGGTCTGCACGGCTTTTGTTATTCCGGGTCCCGACTCCCAGAGCGTTCCATCGAGATCATAAAGAACTGTGATGAATTTACCCATTAATATCTCCTCTGTATATCTTCCTGCTGCCGCGGGGCACCGCATCGACAAAAAATCCGTCATATCGTTGCTCCGAATATCTTCCTGCTGCCGCGGAGCACTGCAGAAAATTTCCGGAGCGTCTGCTGTGCTGTCTGCGTTTTGACGGGTTACAGTATACAAAATTTTGCCGGCGAATTGCAGTGGAGAACATTGACAGTGGCCCGGCCGGAAACACCGGCAGACATCGGACATCGGTCAGACCACGAAAAAACGCGTCTCGGACTAGGCAACTTCCTCAAAATGTTTTAAGATCAGTTCGACACAGAAATAGCGGTATCAGGCGGATGAGAAGGCGGGCCCTGCGGCGGAACGGATAACATTCTGACCGGGGCCGCGGCTGTTCGTTTTTTCGTGCAGATAAACTCACCCGCACGCATGGAAAGGAGCTGTCACTGATGGAAATATCACCGCTTCAGAAAGAAAGACTGAAATATCAGCCAAAACTGCCCGGAATGCTCAGACACGGCATTTCCGACATCTGCGTGAAAGAGGGCGAGCCCACGGAAAGTGTCGCTGATCAGGACAAGATCAAGGCCCTGTTCCCGAACACGTACGGCAAAAAGGAAATCACATTTGAAAAGGGAGCCAATACCTCCACACCTAAGAAACAGGTTGTCGGCGTTATTCTCTCCGGCGGACAGGCGCCCGGCGGCCACAATGTCATCTCCGGACTCTATGATGCCCTGAAGGCAACGGACAAAGAGAATGTCCTGATCGGATTCAAGGGCGGTCCGAGCGGACTTGTTGACGATGATTATGTAGAGTTCGATGACGCATTCATCGACGCATACCGCAACACCGGCGGATTCGATATCATCGGATCCGGAAGAACCAAGATCGAGACTCCGGAGCAGTTCGAGGCAGCTGCCAGAACCGCAAAGAAGCACGGTCTTACCGCAGTCGTCATCATCGGCGGCGATGATTCCAACACCAATGCCGCGGTGCTCGCTGAGTATTTTGCCGCGAATCATCTCGGCGTACAGGTAATCGGATGCCCGAAGACCATCGACGGCGATCTCAAGAACGACGATATCGAGTGCTCCTTCGGCTTCGACACGGCAACCAAGACCTATTCCGAGCTCATCGGCAATATCGAGAGAGACGCAAATTCTGCAAAGAAGTACTGGCATTTCGTCAAGGTAATGGGCCGCAGCGCCTCCCATGTCGCACTTGAGTGCGCACTGGAGACCCAGCCGAACATCTGCCTGATCGGTGAAGAGGTTGCAGAGAAGAAGATGTCTCTGTCCCAGATCGCAGATCAGATCGCAGATTCCGTCGAGGAAAGATCAAAGACCGAGGGCAATTTCGGCGTCGTGATTATCCCCGAGGGCATCGTTGAGTTCGTTCCGGAGTTCGGCACCCTGATCCGCGAGATCAGCGATATGCTTGCCGGATCAAAGACGGAGGAGTTCAATGCTCTTCCTGACTGGGATTCCAAGAAAGAATTCATCCGCAAGGGTCTCTCCGCTGAATCCTACAAGGTATTCGCTATTCTTCCGGAGTCCATCCAGAAGCAGCTCTTCCTCGAGAGAGATCCGCACGGCAACGTACAGGTCTCGCTGATCGAATCCGAGAAGCTCTTCGCGGAACTCGTAAAGAATAAGCTGGATGAGCGCAAGAAGGCCGGAACCTACAAGGGCAGCTTCAAGACCCAGTTCCATTTCTTCGGCTATGAAGGAAGATGCGCATTCCCGTCGAATTTTGACGCGGACTACTGCTACAGCCTCGGCTATAACGCATTCATGCTGATCCAGTATGGCTACACCGGATATCTTTCCAAGATCTCCAACCTGTCAAAGCCCGCTGAAGAGTGGGTTGCAGGCGGCATGCCGATCACGAAGATGATGAACATGGAGCGCAGAAACGGCGAGGACAAGCCTGTCATCCGCAAAGCTCTTGTCGATCTGAACGGCAAACCGTTCCAGTATTTCGCGGCACACAGAGCAGAGTGGGCAGTCAAGACCTGCTACACCTACCCGGGCGCAATCCAGTATTACGGACCGTCCGATGTATGCGATCTGACCACAAGAACACTCGCACTTGAAAAGGGCTGATCCTTCACCCAGCATCGGCAGGGCGGCCGCGGTCTTTGGAGAGTCTGATTCTCCATAATAAATAAGACATGCACCGCCTTAATAATAAAAGGGCTATGCCAGACAGAATGGCACAGCCCTTTTATTATGCTTCCAGCCCGCTAAAATGCTGCCAGCTGCTTCTGCCTGCCGGCACATGCGGCGTGAAGAGAAAATTCCTGCCTTCTCCGCCACCCTATCGCGGATACCGGACCTTTTCCAACCCAGGAGCCGAACTTCATCCGTTTTGGCACAGGGCCGGATAATTGATGAGGCAGATCGCGGCAAAACTCAGGAGTGCATAGTAGATACCGATGCGGGCAGCGGGAATCTTTCTCCAGAGCCGCACAATGACAAGAACACACCAGACGATCAGCACGGTGACCGTCCATCCGGACAGGATTCTGCGCGGTGTGGGCCCGAACATCCCGATGTACAGTACGAACAGCTTCCAGGCCGCCAGCAGTGCGAAAAGAAGCGCCGCCGTCATCATAAGGGCAGTCATAATCCGCGTGCTCCTGCGCTCCCAGAGCGGGACATCGGAAAAGACCGTGAAGAGAGCAAGTACACAGAAATTAAGGACGGCTACCCGGACGAGCTGCCAGAATCCGCGGACTGCCAGATCGGAAGCCTGCGGCGCGGAAAGCGCGGAGAGATCCATCATCCCGGCAAGCTCTCCCGCGGAAGAAATGAAAAATACCGCGTAGACTGCAAGGAGTGAACCGACGATGATGAAGGCTGAGATCTTCGGAAAAACATGGGCGCCCCGAAGTCCCCTGCTGACATCCTGATACGTCAGCGGCGCTGCCTTGCGCGAAAGTGAACCTCCGACCAGACCGAACAGCCAGGCACCGACAGGGATGGAGAGAAAGAATGCCGGCAGGAAAGTCATGCTGAACCATTCGCCGAAGTTCCGGTAATTCATGATGCGGCGGAAAAAATCGGATATTGTATTCCCGAGTCCCGCAAAAGCATCCGAAACCCCGGAAAGCTCTGTGACAGCGATGACGACAACGATCACTGCTGCAAGGACCGTAACGACAGCAATGACGGCATTCCGTGCGCCGGCGGAAAGTCCGCCCGCATCCGGTGCATCTGCGCCTTGTGCGCGGTCTTCCCGGATTTCTTCCGGCGAGACCGCCGGATGCATTCCGCCTTCATCCGTTTTTGCGGATTCTCCCCGCGGACTCCGGGCATACAGAGACTTTGCGCGGAGCAGGAAGTTCGAAAACGGAAGGTAAAATATCCCTTCTATCATGTCGAGCGGGAAAAGAATGCCCGTCCGGCCCGCCGCAAGCATCCCGGTTCTTGCCAGTACAAAATAAATGATGGTCATATGCCACATAAAAACGTGAGCCGAAAAGAACTCGTCTTCCGCAAACGGACCACCAACCATAAAGCCGACGGCTTCCACCATAGCAGCAGCTGCTATCAGATAAGATTCAAGTACAGACTCCGACTGTTCTTTTTCTTTCATTTTACGGTATGACCGCCCGTCTGCGTCTGCAAACCATTCAGACAGTACAACCATAAGGACTGTGAGAATCAGTGCTCTGACGCCGAAACTCTCCTTCCCCCAGTCCGATGTCAGCAGAAATCTCACATATAGATAGGAGAAGACAAAACTCAACAGAGCTGCGATGCGGAAGAGTCTCCTCTTTCTTGGGTCCACATTTACAGGATTCATATTCCCCGGGACAATATTTCCGGAACGAATATCGCCCTGGTTCATTGTGCTTTTAATGTATGTTTCTCTATTGTCCGAAGTGGCATTGTCATTCATCATTTTCTTCTTCCTTTTCTGGAATATACTCGAGAATATCGCCCGGCTGGCAGTCTAACTCCCTGCACAGAGCCTCCAGTGTGGAGAAACGGATGGCCCGTGCCTTGTTGTTCTTCAGGATGGAAAGATTGGCAGGGGTGATGTCGACCTTCGCCGCGAGTGTTCCCGCACTGATATGTTTTTTCGCCATGCAGACATCCAAATTGACCTGAATCATCGCAGTCCTCCGTCAGATTGTATAGTCGAGCTCATCTTTCATCGCTGCTGCCCTGCTGAAGGCATCCCGCACAACCCGGATGATCAGCGCCATCAGAACCGCCATGGCTGTCACTGCAATGAGCATGAGCACACAGGTCACTCCGATAATAAGTGTGATCACCGCTGCGGCGGTGACATCCATGTCAATCCGGTTCAGTTCGCGGACATTCGTCTCCGTAAAAACTTCTCCTTCACCGATTCTCTCGACAAGCCGGTAGAGATGATAAAGGCACAGAAACGCGCATACCGAGAGGATATATCCGCCCGCCAGACACAAGACCGTCCGGACGTCTCCCGTGAGAAGCGGCGATTCCCGCTGCAGCACGTACGCCACAATCTTCGGCCCGCAGATATCCATCAGAACGCAGACCGCAAACAGTATCACGATCGCTGCTTTTGTAATTTTGATGTTTTTCTCCATCTTCTGCTCCTCTCCTATCCTCCGCTGCAGTGTGAAACGGACTGCGGTCCGGATTTCCATTCAGCACTCCATTCTGACCCCGGCCCGGACCCCACGTGGACCCTGCCCGGACCGGACCCGAATGATCTTCACACTGTCTCATCCGGATGATCTCACTATAAAGGGCTCTGGATCGAATGTCAATAATTATTTATCGTTTTTCGATATGTCAATAATTATTTATCGTTTTTCGATATATTTTTGCTGTTTTGCGTGACTGCAGACGAAAGCTGGCTGAGTTGTAGGGCTGAGTTGTAATCCGAGACGCCAGTTTGTAAGGCGAGATGCTTGTTTGTAAATTGAAAAGTATATATTTGTAAACGAAACGCCACTTTTGTACACAAGATGCCAGTTTTGTAAACGAAATGCGTACATAAACGTGACGCGGCCTGTCAGTGTGCCTGCATGCGTTCGTAAATTCTTCCGAGTGCTTCCGCTGTTCTGTGCAGATCTTCGGTGGTTGTTTCCGGTCCGAAGGAAAAACGAAGTGAGCTTTTCGCCTCTTCCCTTGTTCTTCCGATGGCTGCAAGAACATGGGACCCGGTCGTGCATGCAGAGCCGGCGGACGCTGCGATTCCTTCAAAATCAAGGGCCATAAGAACCGCCTCTGCGCTCACGCCGGGAATGCAGATATTTACGTTGCCCGGGAGACGGCGCTCTCCGAATTCCGGTCCGTTGAGATGAACCTGTGGAATCCTGCTGCGGATCTCTGCAAAAAACATCTCCTGCATTTTCCTCTCGCGGCCGGCCGTTTCTTCCATCCCCTTCATTGCTGCTTTCGCTGCCGCGGCAAATCCTGCCGCTGCAGGCACATTCTCCGTTCCCGCTCTTCTCCCTCTCTCCTGCATACCGCCGTGGATAAAGGCGCCGATTTTCGTGCCCTGACGGATATAGAGAAAGCCGATTCCCTTGGGTCCTCCGATCTTGTGTGCACTCACGGAGAGGAGATCGACCGGAATCTTCCGGACATCCAGAGGAATTTTCCCGTAGGCCTGTACCGCATCCGTATGAAGAAGAATCTTCTTTCCTCCCGCGGCTTTTGCCGCATCCCCGATCGGCTCGATCGTCCCGATTTCATTATTTGCAGTCATCACGGACAGGAGCGCGGTTCCTTCCGCCGGAATCCTGCAAAGGTCTTTAAAGGAGATAAAACCGCTGCTGTCCACCGGAAGATACTCAATTTCGCATCCGTACTGTTTCAGGTGCTCCGCGGTCCGGAGGACTGCGTGATGCTCGATGGGTGTAGTGACGATCCGCAGCTTTTTCCCGCCCGCGCGGGCCATCTCAAAAGCCCCGGTAAGAGCCCAGTTGTCCCCTTCTGTGCCGCCGGACGTAAAGTAAATCTCCCGCGGCTGTGCCCCGATGGTTTCCGCGAGCTCATCGCGCGACTTCTCGAGAAGAGCCTTCGCCTGCTGTGCCGTCTGATAAAATGCGCTTGCGTTGCCCCACGTCTCTTCCATCGCGCTTTCCATTGCATCGAGCGCTTCCCGCCGCATCGGTTCCGTCGCGGCATTGTCGAGATATATTTTCTTTTTCTCTTCCGTCATCTGTTTATAAATACCCTGCTCTCCATGGACCGGACAGGCATCCCGGCCTGATCCGGCGCCAAAACTCTCTGGTGCGGACAATTTTCGCCGTCTCCATATCCTGTGATCCCATAACCCGGCTTGCCTGAAGCTGTACTTCAGGAAAGCCAGCGCAGTCCCTTCGGATAATGGTTTTTCAATACCCCGCCTGCCGCCTTCGTCCAGCCAATCGGGAAGCCGTCCGTCATAAGAACGGTCCATCCCTTCACTCCCGGATCCGCAGGAAGCGTCATTCCTTTCAGATAATTGAGGGCATCCTGCAGATCCGACGGCAGCGAAAGGTTAATACTCTGTCGGAAGTTCTCCTTCTTCAGTGCGAGCGCGAGCGCATGGGCCGGCTCAAAACGGCCTTTCCGGACCGAACCGAGATCAATTCCCGCCCGCATCACTTTAAGACCTGTAAGATCAATCATTGCGGGCAGCAGATATAGCTCGTCTCCGAATTTCACGATGCGCTCCTCGGGAGCGTCAAAACCTGTAATCTCTTCCTGTGCGAATTCTTTCCAGCAGGCAAGGGAAGAACGGTCTGCAGCGCGGACACGGTCCGTACAGGTTTTGACGGCGTTCTCTCCGTCCTTACGGAGCATGGCGATAAAATGTCCTTCGCCTCTTACCCTGTGCGGCCAGAGACGGACCGCGCCGGCCGTTTCTTCGCTGCGGCCGGAATTCTCTTTTCTGCCGGAGGAGTCTTCTCCCATCCCGGATACTGCGGCCCATTCCGGCCTTC
The DNA here is from genome assembly GCA_900317475.1 of uncultured Lachnospiraceae bacterium. Lineage (GTDB taxonomy): Bacteria > Bacillota > Clostridia > Lachnospirales > Lachnospiraceae > CAG-791. The sequence goes on from ONGY01000042.1 coordinate 18,319, forward strand.
CATGCTCGAAACCGTGTTCTGCCGGCAGCGCTATGACGGAAAAATCAGGGTGTCTTTCGAGGAACCGGCATACTGTTCCTTCATCCTCCTCCGGGGCAAATGTGCAGGTCGAATACACGAGGGTTCCTCCCTCGGAGAGCATTGCGGCCGCATTGTCCATAATCTCGTCCTGTCTTGCTGCGCAGAGCCTTATGTTGTCCATACTCCAGCCGGTCCGCGCCGCTTCTTCCTTGCGGAACATGCCTTCCCCGGAACAGGGTGCATCGACGAGAATCCGGTCGAACCAGGATGTGAAGCGGTCCCGGAGCGCCCCCGAATCCATGTTGGTCACAATGGCATTTCTGACCCCGCAGCGCTCGACATTTTCGGAAAGAATCTTCGCGCGCTGCGTATTGATTTCATTGGCAAGGAGCAGCCCCTCGCCCTGCATCATTGCCGCAAGCTGCGTTGTTTTCCCGCCCGGCGCAGCACACAGGTCAAGCACACGCTCGCCGCGCTTTACGCCCGACAGTGCAGCAGCCGCCATCGCAGACGGCTCCTGGATGTAATATAGGCCGGCCGCGTGATAAGGATGCCGTCCCGGGCGCATGGAATCCGAATAATACAATCCGGTACTTTCCCAGGGAACCGGCTCCAGATCCGAAATGCCGAATGCCTTTGAGGACAGTTCCCTGAACTTCTCCGGCGTCAGTTTCAGCGTATTGACACGGAGTGCTTTGATGGAGCCCTCCGAATCGCGGTCATAGGACGCTTCCAATTCTGCATATTCACTTTCGCCGAGGAGAGACCGCATCCTTGTTGCAAACCCTCCCGGCAGAGAGAACTTCTCTTCTTCCGACATCCGTTTTACCTCAGAATAAAATGAAATTTCTTTTTCCAGTATAGTACAACGCATCCGAATAACGGAAAACAAAAACCCTGACGCCGCCGGAATTTCCGGTGCATCAGGGTGGATTTTCTGCTTATCCTGGATCCGAAAAGATATTGTCCGGACCCGCTTCGTGCGGTCTGTCAGTCAAACAGGGATGCCTTGCGGAGTCCCGCGCGGATCGGAAGCGATACAGCAAGGGCGAGCATCGTTTTGACGAGGTCGAGCGGATAGAAAGCCGCAAAATTGTACACGAGAGCGGCTCCGTATGTCATTCCTCCCGCCGTGCACATTGTGACCGCCCCGAGAATCTCGCAGAGGGCCGCACCGACCGCACCGCCGACTGCAAGGCACACGATCCGGAGAATTTTATTTCCAAACTTTTTGTGCACAAACAGGCCGCATCCAATTGCCTGCAGAATGAAGCCCCAGATAAAACCGCCGGCAACACTGACCAGCACACCGGGGCCGGCTGTCATTCCTGCAAAGACCGGAACGCCGACAGTGCCGAGAAGGACGTAGATGATGACGGCGAGTGCGCCCAGCTTCCATCCAAGCACGTAGCCGCAGAGCGCGACCGCGAAGACCTGCAGCGTGAAAGGCACACCGGTGGGCCCGGGAATCTGAACGATGGAAAGGATGGCCAGAACTGCTGCCATCATGCCGACGGTTACGATTGTTTTTGTCTTCTTCATGTTAACCCTCACTCACAGGTAAATTTTGATTTGAAATCAAACCGCTGCGCCCGGAAAGTGGCGATACCTGTGTTCTGCAGAACGGAGGTCTTTGGTTCTGCAGCAGACGG
>ONGY01000042.1:19996-24252 GCA_900317475.1 uncultured Lachnospiraceae bacterium
TAACCGCCGCAGACTGCGGGTACCGGCTGAAGGTTACGGCTGAAGGTTTCGGCAGAAAGTTCCGACTGCGGCCGGAGGCTAAAGTCTGTCTGAAAGCTGCAGCTGCTTGACTTCTGATACAAGAGAGGTCGTTCCAAGAATAATAATCGGCTTTCCTGTCGTTTTGGCCTGCTCGATTGCTTCTGATACAGAATCCGTAAAAACAGTCGCAATTCCATATTCAAGCATTTTCTTACACTGCGCATCCGTAAAGATATAATGCGGATTCTGCGATTTTGTGAGGATAATCCTCTCCGCCGCAGGGTTCATTTCCCGGATGACGCCTGCGTAATCCTTATCATCCGGAATGCCGATGATCACAGCGGCTTTTTCGATATTCAGGTGCCGCATCACATCTTTAACGTTCCCGCAGCTTGCCGCATTGATGCACGCGTCGAGCATCATGAAAGGCTTCTCATGAATCACTTCCATCCGCCCGGGCCAATTGAGGGCAAGAAGCCTCTGCTTTACATCCTCTGTCCGAAATCCGCCCAGGCCGCCCAGGGCATCGAGTGAAAGTGCCATGGCAAGCGCGCAGTTCCTGGCCTGATGCTCTCCCATCAGGGGAATGGAAATATCCCTGAAAACCACATTTCCAATGACGGCATTAAAACACATGCCGGCATTGGAATATCGGATATTATCCGCACGGAAATCTCGGCCATATACCTTGAGCGGCGTGCCAAATTCCGCTGCCCGGTCCTCAATCACCTTCAGAACCGATGGCTTCTGCGCTGCCGTATAGACGCACTTCTGCCCGCCGGTTATCACACTTGTCTTCGGCGATTGCCTCGACCGTACTTCCCAGCTCCCGCGTATGCTCGAGGAAAATACTGTTGATGACCGCATATTCATGCACAACATTATTTACATCGTCATACTTTGCGCCTTTTCCGCACTCAAAAACATTAAAGTCCGTGTGATTTGCCCTGAAATAGGTGAGTGCAAGGTCTGCCTGAATTCCCATGGGGCTGATGCAGACGTTCTCCGGAATCGTGCGGCCGATCTGCTCAATTTCCGGCCGGATGAGCGACATGTATTTTACAAAATCCTCATCGCTGATATCGGCCCCGTTGATCTTGAACCTCTCATTAAAGCGGGTGAGATGAGGGCTTGTCATCAGGCCGACTTTGTATTTCGTCTGCAGGATCTGCGAGATCATATTGGCGGCGGAACCCTTGCCCTTGCTGCCGGTGATCACGGCCGCGGGCGTTCCCGCTTTCTTACGGATAATTTCCCGCGTGAGGTCGGGCCTTCGCTTCGCCGCATCTTTCTCATTGTAATCCTGGTGTTTCTCCGCCCTGAGATAGGACTGATAAACAAAATTTTCCGCTTCTTCTCTATTCATATTTCTGACAGATAAAAAAGAGTTGATTCCAGCTTTTGATTTCCTGTTGATTTCTGAGCCGTCCTCATGAGGTTTCAGCATCAATCGGAGTGTTTCCGCATCCAGACCGTCCGGCGTCAAAACGCTTCCGGATCGAAATCTCCTTTAATAGTCCCGCAGATTTCGCGGGCGATATTTTTACCGGAGGCTTTCTCGATTCCTTCAATTCCAGGCATCACATTGATCTCACAAAAATAGGGCCTGTCCTTTCCAAAGAGCAGGTCGATTCCGAGAAAATCGAGCCCCGTCTGGTCATAAATATCCTTCGCGATCGTCCGGATTTCATCTGTAATTTCCAGGGGCTCGACCGAAGCACCGAGGGCGACGTTTGCGCGGAAATCGCCGGCCGACTTTCTTTGCATGCAGGCAGCCACATTTCCCCGGATGCTGTAAAAGCGCATATCACGGCCATAGCTTGATGCGATATATTCTTCAAACAGCCATTCTTTTTCAGGACTGTACCCGGCTGCCATCTTCTTTAATTCCGAATCATTGTGGACAAGAAAAATCTCCCTGCCCATCGAGCTTTCAAGTCCCTTTGCCACGACGGGGCTTCCGAGCTCCGCGGTGATCTGCCCGAAGGGAAGCGCCGCGGTCCCGAGGATATACTTCGGCTTGAGAAATGCATCGGATGTAAGCCGCCGGACCTGCTCATATTTGTTGATATAGAGGTTATACGCAGGAAGTGGGTTATAGGTCCTTCCGGCGAGACCGTTAATCGCGTCTTTCAGTTTTCCCCACTTGTACCGGTTAATGACAAAATCGACCGGCTCAAGTTTCTCTCCCGCGTTGAAGATTCCCTCCGGACGCGCCTCTGTGTCGTTTATCCCGACGATCCTGAGGTCCATGCCCAGTTTTCCCGCTTCTTCCAAAAGACGCCTGCAGGTATATGCGCCGGACATGTTGTTATATTTTTCAATCAGATAACCCTTTAAATCTCCAGACCCCATCTCTTATCACTTTACCTTCACACGTTCCTCGCTCAATGCAAAGTACAGCATCAGAGCGATCGCAATGACGCAGACCGCGATGGCTGCGGCGACTCCTTTCCACGAAGAGGTAAATACGGGGAACACCGTGAGCACCTGGGCCACTGCCAGGACGGTACCGAGGATCGCGATTGTCTGTTCCTGCGAGTGCCTCTTAAAGGCATACTCCATATCCCTGTGAACCGTGACAATATCATTGATACTGTTCATCTTCAGGGCAAGACGGCCGGAGGACGGGATGCCGATCTCATAATCCGTCAGATCATCCTTCGGCAGTACTCTGAGCGTGATCGTGCTGTCGCCAAAACGAATCAGAATCTTATCATTTTCCGACACGCCGAGGAGGCTCATCATGTTGCTGTTGAGTCTTGCAACGCTGTTCTTGTCATCGGTCTCCCCGGCCCAGCTTGTCTTCAGAATATACTCGGAATATCCGATTGCTTTTCCGAGAATCTTCAGCCACAGCTTTTTTCGGAAGCCTCTGCGCCTGCTGAAAAAACTTTCCTTTGGCTTTACTCTTTTGGGTTGCCTGATGAGGTCAACGCTGCTGTAGGCGCCAATGGATTCAAGGTATTTCGTGACCCTGAGTTTTGACGCTGAATATGCTTTTCTGTCTTCCTCCGGGACGCTGTCTTCTTCGATTAACTGATAGTATGCCTGTCCGGGCATCTTCTCATAACAGCGGCGGAAATCATCCGCCGAAATATTCTGCTTCCCGCCCTGCAGGGTCTCCTGCGTTCCGTCCTGAACAGCGTTATCAGAGGCATCGCGCGATATGTCCTGCAGAATCGTCCTGTATTCTTCTGCCCGGACCGTCTTAAAAGGTTTGTCCAGATACCCCATCATCAGACGGTAGTATCTCGGCATCATGACCTTCTTTGCATTGGGATTGCCGGCTTTATCCTTCACTCTTCCAAAGTCCTGGTAATCGGACTTTTCCACATCGAGGAAGATTCTTGAATCGGAGAATCGGTTAAAAACCAGATAATCATACTTTGAAGACAGCGCGAATTTTTCCCTGAAGAGTTCCGATGAAAGCGATATCCGGTCTACTTTATCAGCCTTCGGAATGCCGATCTCATACCGGTCAGAATTGTTCTGATACACAACGACCGGCGCACACGCAAGCCCCGGGAACTCCTCTTTCCCCTCAATCCACTCTCTGCCGAAGAGCAGCTGAATCAGACGGTTTGTGAGAATAACATACTCTCCGGCCGGGTACCCGCCCCGATTCCGGATGAATTCTTCAAGCTCAGCTGCGGTGTTTTTACCTTCACCGTTCACCCGGGCCGTTTCATGTGCGCCTCCCTGCGCGCAGGTCTGACTGCCCTTTGTGCCCGCCCCGGGGTTTCGATACACCCCTCCCGCGCGGGTGCCGCTGCGGACGCGGCTCGGGGTGCAGAGATGAACAAAGGAATTCTCCGCGAAAGTGCCATTTGCAGGAGAAGCAAATTCAATCTTGTCCTGCGGTATCTGGGATTTTGCATTTGCCTGAAAGAGGCGGTAGACACCTGCCTTGTCCGCTTCCCAGTCAAAATTCATCAAAAGACTCACGATCGCCTTCAGAGAAGAAAATACGGCGTGATACCCGGCGGTTTTCCGGTCATTACACAGGTTTTCACTGATTAAGATGCGAAGCCAGGAATTTCCTTTTCCATCCGAAGCTTCTGCGCTGTCCCTGCTGCCTGCCGAAGCCTGCGGCATCCTCATTCCGGAAGCTTCCGGGATAATCTGCGCGCTGATTTCCTGCAGCTCTCTGCACTCGTACTGAAAGGTGTAGAGCGAGAGTTTCTCGAGAAAGTTTCTCCATCTTCCCCCGGCACAGATTTCGATTGTATCCG
>ONGY01000041.1:0-18760 GCA_900317475.1 uncultured Lachnospiraceae bacterium
GGCAAAACCGCATCCGCGGATTTTGCCTCAGCGAGGTATATAAATGGATTTTCGGACACTACAATATTTTGTCACGGTTGCGGAAGAGCTGAACTTCACGCGTGCGGCCGAGAAGCTCCAAATGAGCCAGCCGCCCCTGAGCAACAGCATCAAGCAGCTCGAGGATGATTTGGGCGTACAGCTGTTCATCCGCGGCAAGAGACGGCTCACCCTGACGGAAGCCGGCGAGCTTCTGCTGCGGCGCTCCAGGCAGATTCTTGAGCTCTCCGATAAGACACGGCTGGACCTCGAATCTCTGGGCAATGAGCTCACCGGTCAGATCAGCATCGGAATGGTTGAAGGACGTGCACCGCTGTATGTCGCGGAATGGATCCGCGAATTTTCCCATGAATATCCGCAGGTACAGTACGACCTGCAGAACAGCGACGGCGACCACATCCTCTCGCTCCTGTCCCGCGGCCTGATCGACATTGCCGTCATCGCCCGCCCCTACGATCACGAACACCTTGAGGGAATCACCGTCGGAAGGGAACCCTGGGCAGCCATCATGCCTGTATCACACCCTCTCGCCAAGGAGCCCGGCAGCACGATTCCGCTCCGCAAGCTGAGCGGTGTTCCGCTTCTTGTTCCAACCCGCGCCTCCCGTCAGACGGCAATCCAGCGCTGGTTTGCGTCGGTGGGCTGCGAGCCGCACATCATCGGCTCTCTCTCGAACTACATTGATGCCGCCGCTCTCGCCGCAAACAACACGGCGATCTGCATCTTCCCGATGACATGGCACAACCAGCTGGCCGGGGTCGCTTCAAAAGTGATCGTCGATCCGGCAAAATATGCTGAATACGTGCTTGTCTGGAATCTCGACACACCTCCGCGCGGCGCAGCCCTGACTTTTGTCAATTTCGTCCGCGACTATCTGAAGGACGCAAAGCACAGCGAAAACGATATTCCGGTTCCGGAAAGCGCGGACCTGCTGTAAATTCCTGTCTGAATGACAGATAACCGCAATAAACGGCCTTCATTACAGGTGTCCGATAAACATGGCTGCCTATATTCTGAGCACGGCCGCCTGTATCCTTACTGCAAACCTGCCTATATAAAAGCTGCCCCGGCAAATGCCGGGGCAGCTTTTGTATCACATCGTATCTGAAATTTTATCTGCCATCCTTCAGGACATCTGATCCTGGCCTCTGATTCAGATCTTATCTGATAAGACGGAATGCGGCCGACTTCTTCACCCTGCTCGAGAGCCCGATAAAAGCACGGAATTCTCCGGCTTCACTCCGGAAATTGCCTTCTCCATCGTAAAAACGCAGCATCGGCTCATCAACGGCAAAGCAGATTTCCTTCTCTTCTCCCGATGCGAGTGTCACACGCCTGAAGCCCTTCAGTTCCTTCACCGGTCTTGCCTGCGAGCCGACAACATCCTGGATATACAGCTGGACAACGGCCGTTCCCTCACGGCTTCCGATATTGCGGACCTTTGCCAGAGCCGTGATTGTTCCATTCTCTGTAAGCTCCGTTCCGGACAGTTTTTCCTCCGACACTTCAAAATCCGAATAGGTGAGTCCGAAGCCAAACTCATAGAGCGGATCATTCGGCGCATCACGGTACTCGGAGAAGAACCGCTCCTCTTCATGTCCTTCTGCCGGCCTTCCGGTCGAGAAATGGTTGTAGTAGACCGGGATCTGGCCAATACAGTACGGGAAGCTCATCGGCACTCTTCCGCCGGGCTCCGCCTTTCCGGTCAGGACATTGACAATTGCGCTTCCGCCTTCTGTTCCGGGCATCCATACTTCAAGAATGGCCTGCACCGCAGGATTCTCCGCGATATCGCGGATGACAAGCGGACGGCCGCTGAAAAGAACGACCACAACATTTTTGTTCACTTCGGTCACGCGGGAGAGGAGCTCCTTCTGTCTCTTCGGAAGCGTGATGTCCGTACGGCTCGTCGCCTCACCGGACTGAAGGTAATGCTCGCCGATGCACAGCACGACTGTGTCTGCCCACGACGCAAGTTTTACCGCTGCGTCCATATGCTTCTGCGGGTTCTTCTCCACATCCGCGAAAATCCGGTCCGCCTCGTTCCTTTCTTCAAATCCCTTGTAATTCTGGTCTTTTCCAAGCGTCGGCACGCCGTATTCGAAGCGAAGCTCCGCGCCCTTTTCGAACGCCTTCTCTGCCGCTTCGCGGATGGTTACCGTATCGTCCGCCCTTCCGGTCACCGCCCAGCTGCTGATCATGTTCCGGTTGTCGCAGTACGGCCCGATAAACGCTATCTTCTGCGGTCCGGCGCCGAGCGGCAGGATTCCGTTGTTCTTGAGAAGCACAAACGACTCCTCTGCCTGTTTTTCTGCAAGCGCGCGGTTTTCCGGTGTGAGCTGGAGCTTCGCTTCCTTCTCCGGGTCTGCTCCGCGGAACGGATTCTCAAAAAGCCCGAGCTTATTCTTAAGCCGGAGAATGCGCATCACCGCCTCGTCGATCAGCTTCTCCGAAACCTTTCCTTCCTTCACCAGCTCCGCAAGGTTTGCCGCATAGCAGCCGGTCATCATATCGATGTCGACACCCGCGGTCAGTGCCTGCCTTGCCGCGTCCTTCTCGTCCTCACTTGTTCCGTGCGCAACGGTTTCCTTGATTGCCCCGAAGTCAGAGATCAGTACACCGTTAAAACTCATCTGCTCGCGGAGTACATGGCGCATGAGCCACTCATTCGTGGTTGCCGGTTTGTCGTCGATGGTGTTGAAGCTTGTCATCACCATCCCGGCACCTGCCGCGATGCCCGCGCGGTACGCGCGGAGGTAGAAATCAAACAGTGTCGGATGGGAAAGCTGGACCGTGTTATAGTCGCGTCCGCCTTCCGCTCCGCCGTATCCTGCAAAATGCTTGACGCAGGCACATATTTTTCCGGACTCGCCCATATCCTCGCCCTGGAATCCACGCACAACGCCCGCGCACATAAGAGAGGCAAGATACGGAGAAAATGCAACATGAAGCCCGCTCACATAGGCCTCGCCTGCTGAAACAGATGCACACTTTTCTGCAAGCTCCGGGTCAAATGTCGCCGCCTGTGCCAGCGGCATCGGGAAAATAGTGCGCATTCCATGGATTACATCCATCATGAACAGCATCGGAATGTGATGCGGCTGTTTCGCCATCTGCCTTTTCTGAATCTCGATGAGCGACTTTGCATCATCTGTCCCGAGAATCGAGCCAGCTTCGTCCATATCCGCCTGCGGAATTCCGAATGCCGTAATGTTTCCGAGAAGCGCCTCCCGCGACACCGAAAGATAAAAACTTCCGGCCGTCTGCAGCATCTGGTCGATCTTCTCCTGCAGCGACATGTCCTCCAACAATTTTCCAAGTTTTTCCTCTGTCATCATACCCTCCAAGACATCTTATTCTCCGCAGGGCTGTCCGCCCCACGGCTGTTTAATAGATTTCAGCAATCAGTTCCCGCATCTCGTCTTCAGTGAAGCCGCTCCCGGAAACCGTCACCGCATAGCTGCTGATCACACCGTTGCCCTTGGAAATGGTCCACACGGCGACAGAATATCTGCTGCCGCTGCCGCGTATCTCCGCGGAAATCTTCGTTTCCTTCGATGCGTAGTCGGATGTGATGTCACTGATCGTCCGCACATCCGGATATTCCGTGTAATCACCGGAGAGATCGGTCATCTCCTGATTTGTGCCGGTGATATCGCTCTTGCGGACGGTGAACCCATCTTCTCCATCAAGATAGCGGACTTCCAGGACCTCGTTCTCCATCGCACTGTAGCCAGACTGCCGGAAGCCTGCAAATTCATCCGGAATCGCAATGGTGACACCGGCATACTTCTCCGCATCCTCGAGACTCGTAAACTCTGTCCAGAGACTCTCCTTTGACCCCGTACCTTCCTGGCCGATGCTTTCAGGGCTTGCCTGCACCGCTGCCTCATCTCCATCCTCTGATGTACTGATGCCGGATTCGGCAGCAGACAGCCAGACGCCGTCCGACTGCGCGCCGGAGGCCTCTTCGTCTGTGCTTTTACCCACAGCCGTTTCGCCTGCTGCAGCCGTATTCTCAGCTGCTGTTCCCAATGCAGGCTGCTCTCCGTCCGATTCCGTTCTGACTCCGCGCGATATTCCCTGATAAATCACAACCGCGGCCAGTGTGACGGCAAGCGCTGCGACAAGACTTCCCCAGCGGTTGAAGCGCCGCGTGAAATCGGCCCGGCCAGCGCGGTCTTCCTCTGATTCGTCCTCGCCGGCAGCCGCTTCGGCAACATACTTCCCGTCAATGCCGCCAAAAGCCCGGAGCAGCCTTCCTCCGCCTGTCGCGCCGATGTCATCCGGGATCCGCTCGTCATCACCGGCGAAATCCATTTTAAGAATCTGCGCTTTCCGGCCGGAAGGAGCAGAACCATTTTCCTTCTCGGATTCTTCCTCGTTCTCACCAGCTGAGGACGGACGGGATTCTCCTGCAGAGCACTGCTCTTTGCGCTCTGTGTGCTCTGTCTCCTCTTTCTCTTCTTCCCCTGCAGAGATTTTCCTGCTGCCGTCCTGTTCTGCACCCGCGCCGGGATCCGTTTTGCTTTCTTCTCCGGTATCCGGACTGCCCGCGCCTTCTTCTATTGTGTCTTTTGTCTCCGAAATTTCGTCCTTCTCCTTCATACCGAAAGACCTCGCTTCTCGAGATATTTCTTCAGCTTCTCACGGGAACGGAGCAGTGACATTTTGACTTTTCCCTCTGTGGAATTCAGAAGAGAGGCAATTTTCTCCACGGAATCCATGTAAAAGTACCGCCGCAGGAAAATGATGCGGCTCTCGCCCCGCAGCTTTCCGAGGAAATCATTGATGGCCTCTGAGAGGTCGGACTCCTCGACACTCTGGATTGCCTCATCCTCCGTCGAGTCCTTCGCCGCGAGGACCTCCCCCAGCTCATCGATGAGCTCCGGGATCTCTCCCTCGCCGCGCCGCAGTGCGTGGTTTTTTTCATACATATGAAGGGCCAGGTTCCGGGTGATTTTTCCCAGGAAAGCAGACAGAATATCCGGACGCGCCGGCGGAATGGCATTCCACGCCTTCCACCACGTGTCATTCACGCATTCCTCGGAATCTTCCCGGTTCCGGAGAACACCCCACGCGATGGTGCCGCAGTAATGCCCGTATTTCAGGTCTGTCTCACTGATGGCCGTCTCGTCACGGTCAAAATAAAGATCGATTATCTGACTGTCTTCCATACGTTTTCGCCCGTTTTTCCGGACAACTGCCGCTCCCGGTGTCAGCGCCGGAAGATTTATTGGGCCCTTTATGCAAGGCCCGGCACCGGCTGCCTGCTCCCTCCCGGATGATGCCTCGTTCCCGCCTGTAAAGACCGGAACAGAATAAGAAAAGTAACGAAAAAGATCTGCATTGAAAAGGCGTACCCGAGCTGACGGATACGCCTTCCTTTACAGCGTTAAAACGAATCTCAGCCTTCGAGTTTTGACGCACACTGTTCAAGCAGCGTCGTGATCGGCAGGTGCTGCGGGCACATGCGCTCGCACTGTCTGCAGTGAATGCAGTCGCTTGCCTTTCCGGCATGGCTGGTCGCCCAGGCATACTCATGCTTCGCGCGGTCGAGCTGGCCGTAAATCAGGTCTAAGTTCATCGCCGTGAAAATATCCGGGATCGGAATCTTCTTCGGGCAGCCCGGCGTGCAGTAATGGCAGCCGGTGCAGGCGATTTTGTCGATGCCGTCGAGGATCTTCTGGGCCTTCCCGACGGTCTCTTCCTCTTTATCCGACAGCGGTCTGAAATTCTTCATGTAGGAGACATTATCCTGCATCTGTTCAAGACTCGACATTCCGGAGAGAACCGTGATGATGCGGTCCTTCGATGCGACATAGCGGATTGCCCAGCTTGCGCTGGAAGCATCCGGCTCCGCTTCTTTAAACAGTTCTTCGATCTGCTTCGGCGGATTTGCGAGTGTGCCTCCCTTGATCGGCTCCATGACGGTGACGGCCTTGCCGTGCTTTGCGACAACGTCGTAATTTCTGTGAGCCTGTACCTGCGCGCTCTCCCAGTCAGCCCAGTTGATCTGGAGCTGAACCATGTCGACATCCGGGTGCTCGGTCAGAAGCCGGTCAAGCAGCTCCGGTGTGCCATGGAAGGAAAAGCCGTAGTGACGGATCCTGCCTTCTGCCTTCGCCTGCTTCACGAAATCCCAAAGATGAAACTTGTCATACCGGTCGACGTTGTTGTCGGAGATTGCATGCAGCAGATAAATGTCGAAATAGCCTGCTCCCGTGCGCTCGAGGCTCACGGCAAGCTGATTTTTTGCGTCCTCTTCATTCTTTGCGACGCCGGCATTCAGTTTTGAAACCAGATAAAAAGAATCTCTCGGATAACGATCGACAAGCGCTGCCTTCGCCGCTTTCTCGGATTCACCGGCATCGTAGACATACGCCGTGTCAAAATACTTAAAACCGGATGCAAGGAAGAGGTCGACCATCTTCTTCACCTGCTCCACATCAATGGTTACACCATCCTCCAGCTTCGGAAGACGCATGAGACCAAACCCCAGTTTCGGTACATTTTTGCCAAAATACTCGCCCATTGTGTTTTTCTCCTCTCTTCTGAGAAATGACCGGAGCGGAATACCTCCCCGGCCAGGCCGCTTCTGCGGCCTGGATACCTTCTGTATTCTTCTTTATTCTTCCTGCTCCGTCTCCTCTCCAGCTTTCTCCCCTGCCTCTTCCTTTGCGGCTTTCTTTGCTTTTTTCTCCGCTTTTAACCTGGACTTTTCCTCTTCCGGAAGGCTGTCTTTATAGCCGTCCTTATCTTTATTTTTATCTTTCTTTCCTTCTCTTTCAAGGATTTTCCTGCACTTATCCATCTCGATGCGTGCATTCTCATCCAGCTTTGGATATTTCGGATCGATGGTCTCCAGAGTCTTCAGGAGGATTTCCGAAACCAGGTAATGGGTGTACCATTTCTTGTCTGCCGGCAGCACATACCAGGGTGCAATCGCACTCGCAGTCGCATTGACGGCATCCTCATAAATCTCATGATACCGGTCCCAGGCCGCCCGGTCATCGAGATCGCCCGGGTTGAATTTCCAGTTTTTACTGGACTCCTCGATCCGCTCAAGGAAGCGCTTCTTCTGTTCCTTCTTCGAGACATTGAGGAAAATCTTCACGATGCGGTATCCGTTGTGGAAAAGATACTTCTCGTAGTTCCGGATATCCTCATAGCGCTCTTTGTAGAATTCCTCCGTACTCTTCGAGATGCACCGCGCCGGCATCTTATATGTCTTGTTGAGCTCACGGAGCCTGGCCACAAGCACATCCTCATAGTACGAACGGTTGAAAATCGCGATCATGCCCCGCGCCGGGATACACTTGTTCACACGCCACAGATAATCGTGTGCAAGCTCATCCGCGCTCGGCGTCTTGAAGCTGTGGACCTCCACGCCTTGCGGATTTACGCCGCTCATTACATGTTTGACCGTGCTGTCCTTGCCGGCCGCATCCATTGCCTGCAGAATGACAATCACTCCTTCGCGGCCGTCCGCATAGAGTCTGTCCTGCAGTGCGCGGATTTTCTGCTGCATCACCTTTGTGTCCGCCTCAATCCTGATGCGGTCCGCTTTATCCACATTTCCGTCTGTATCCATCGCCCTGATGCTGAGCTTGTTCTCGCCGTCAAAACGATATTTTGCTGCATCTGTTAACTCCGCCATACATTCCTTTCTGCGCACTCCCCGCATGCGCGGTCACAGCATCACATCCGGATTATTCTCTGAATCCTTCCTTAAAGCCTGCCCGTTCTCCTCATTCTTCTCGCGCCGCTTCTCTCCGGATTCCTTCGATCCTTTCTCGTCCCCGGCTTCCTTTGCGGAAGCGTTCTTTTCCTTCTTTTCATCCCGCGGCGCCAGCGTGATGCGGACCTTCTCGATCCGGTTATTGTCGACTGCGATGCAGCGAATCTTGTTTCCCGCGTGATCCATTGCGGCCTCGCCCTTCTCCGGGATATGGTCCAGAAGACCGATCAGGTATCCGCCGACCGAATCGTAATCCTCACTCTCGAGATCGCTGCCGACTTCATCGTTAAAATCATCGATCCTGCAGGTCGCGTCGACGATGTAATCATTCGGTCCGATCTTACGGATCTCGTCAAGCTCCTCCTGATCGTACTCATCGCGGATCTCACCGACAATCTCCTCGAGAATATCCTCCATCGTGATAATTCCTACCATCACACCATATTCATCAAGAACAATGGACATGGTCTGTGAGGCCTTGCGCATCTCGAGGAAGAGCTCATACGTATTCTTGAACTCATGCGTGAAGAAAGCCTCGCGGATGTAATCCCGGATGTTGAATTCCTTCTTGTGATCGTAGAGAAGGACATCCTTCATGTTGAGGATACCGATGATGGAATCCGGATTGTCCTGATAGACCGGCACACGTGTGAACCGCTGCTCAGAGAACTGCGCGATGAGATCGTCAAAACTCATATTCACGTCAGCGCAGACGACATCGACGCGCGGCACCATAATATCGCGTGCCTCTGAATCCGTCAGATCAAACACGTTGTTGATCATCTGCTTCTCGTCATTCTCAATCTGGCCGTCCTCGTGACTTACTTCGACCATCGTGCGGATATCTTCCTCGGTCGGCTGGTCGCTTCGGTCATCCGGATTGATATGGCGGATCTTCAGGATCCCGCGCGAAATTTTGCCGGTAAAAAAGACAAGCGGCGTGAGAATGATCATCAGCGCATTGACGAATCGGACATCGCGCAGCGCGACTTTCTCCGCTTTCACCGTGGCCATCGTCTTGGGCGTAACTTCGCCGAAAATGATGATGAGCATGGTGATGACCGCTGTTCCGATAGTAACGGCAAAATTGCCGCCGAGTTTATTCGCCACGACCGATGCAATTGCCGATGCGGACAGATTGACAATGTTGTTGGCAATGAGTATGGCGGTGAGCATCTTCGTCTGCTTGTTCTCGATGAGGTCGAGTGCAAGCGACGCCCTTTTGTCACCGTCATCGGAAAGACTCCGCAGCCGGAGACGGCTCACGCTCGTGAGCGCCGTCTCAGCAGATGAGAAATAAGCACTGAAATAGATAAGAATGACTAAAACAACGATACATATACCATCACTGGCGTCCAAAAAAATCACACTCCCAAATAAAAATTCCGCCTGCGCTTACGCTTTGACGCAGACTCTGATAATACTCCTGATAATTGAATGAATACTGACAAAAATACAGGATTTCCGTTGCAGAAAAACCTTATTTACAGACTACATGAACGAAAATTTCGTGTCAAGTAAGTTACGGCTCACAGTTGCGAAACAGCGCAAATCATTCGACCGCAAAGAATACGTGTTATATCGCAATGAATCATGCATCGTAATCCGTCACGGATCTCGTCTCACCGAAGAGCCCGCCGACCGCCCTGCTGTTCAGCTTCTCTCCGATCACGATGATCACTTCCTGCCCGACCGGAACTGTATCGGTCCGTATGCCGTCCCGGTTCGCGTTGATTTCCAGGAAGCCTGTGGAGGACTCTGCTCCGGCTTTCTCCCCCTTCGTTTTCTCTTCCGGGCTCAGAGAAGTCCCGCTGCGGACTTCATTGCGATCGCTTTCCTCCGGTCTGTCCGCCGCTTTCTCTTCCCCGCCTTCATCCGCCTTCACCGGAATAAATCCCTTGACCCGTATGACATTGCCATACTTCTCCGGCTCAGAAAAGAGCTCCTTCACCTTCCCGATGAGCGCATCCTCTGTGAAATGTACGTGGAAATAAAACAGGTTCTCGTAGCTCCCGTCCTGATCCACGTGCAGCTTCACATGGTCCGCCTGACGGAAGCCGCAGTTCTCTATGCGGTCAAAATCCGCATCCGTCAGTTCCTTCCAGTCCTTTGCGAGTACATCTGCCGCCGTAAAAACCCGGCCGCACTCGTATTTTTTCATTGCTTCGTTCAGCCTCGTCACCAGCCGGTCCGCGCGGAAATCCGGTGTCTCCTGTACTCTGGACGGAAGAATGAGCCCCGCGTTTGCCGCCTCGCTCATGAGCAGGTATTCGGATGCGCCCGATAACCTCTCCGGAAGTTTTGCGTCCACAATAGAGATGACGCTCCCCTTCTCATACCACTGATCGAGCGGCTCCTCATAAAGCAGATCGAAGAACTCATCCGTATCGAAGATTCCGGACGGCTCGACGATCACACGGTCGTATCCGAGCATCCCCATTTCGATGAGTTTTGTCTTCGTGCGCCTCCTGTGGCAGTCCGGGTCTCCCCCGCCGACTACCATTTCGAGATCACATTTGTCCCGAAGCTCCTCACGGAGAATCAGCATATCGACGTTGATGGCGCCGTAGTCGTTCTCAAGAATACATACTTTGAGCCCCTGCCCCGCGAGATGCTCCGCATATGTTTTGATGAAGGTTGTCTTTCCTGATCCAAGAAAACCGGTGATCAAATCTATTTTTATCATACTGCTCCTGTCACTTTGTCCGTAAAAACTCCTGATGCCATTACCGATGCTTCCGCCCGATGCCGCCGGATTCCCAGCCGCATTCTCCGTTTCATGCCTCCGGTTTCTGCCGTACTTTCTGCTTCCTGCCTCCGGTTTCCGCCGCTTCCTCTGCTATTTCCACCAGGACAAATCACTTGGCAGATCAGTCTTTCACCACAATGATAGCACCTCTCCCGGCCTCGCCGTGACGGCGGCTTCGGTGCCACACTTCTGTGCCGGAGTTCTGAAGCGCGTGAATGTAACGGATCATGCGCTCATCGATCATTTCGCCGGGAAGCAGAAGCGGCACCCCCGGCGGATAGGCCATGACAATCTCTCCCGCGATACGTCCCGCCGCACCGGAGAGCGGAATCTCCTCTGTTTCTTTCTCCATCGCCTCCGTGATGCGGAGCCTGCAGGCGGGAAAGGAGAATTCATTGACTCCATGGGCTGTTCTTTCAATCCCCCGTTCTTCGTTGCCTGCCTTTCCCTTCGTTCTTCTCTCTGTCACATCCCCGAAACTGACAACGTCATCAATCTCAAGCAGTGCCTCCGCGAAAGCGGCAAGTGCATCCGGATCGTCTGCCAGACTGGTCATCGCAAGGGTTCCGTAACCGACCGACATTTCGGTCTCAAAGCCAAAATGCTGACGCAGAACACCGGCCAGTTCTCTGGCAGGGAGCCCGGCCCGTCTGCTGGAGATAAAGATTTTCCCCGGATCGACAGAATAAGCAAATCCGGCGATTTTCCCCCGATTCTGCGGCGCATTCAGAATCTCAAGGCTCTCCAGTCCCGCAGTTTCCTTATAGAACCGCACGAGCATCTGCTGCCATTCTTTAAACAATCTGTCTCCCCGTTCAGTGAGAAGGCCGGTCGCTGCATCCAGTGATGCCATCAGTGGATACGATGGTGAGCTCGTCTCAAAAATATCCAGCGCGTGGTCCACGATCCCCGGATCCGCCAGATTTCCATTGATATGAAGCCATGCCGTCTGCGTAAGAGACGGAAGTGTTTTGTGTGCACTCTGGATTACAAGGTCCGCGCCGCAGGATACCGCTCCCTCCGGCCAGAACCCGCCGTCTCCGCGGAATCGTCCGATCAGATGGGCGCCATGCGCCTCATCGACAATAAGCGGTATGCCGGCCCGATGACAGATTGCGGCAATCGGGCGGATGTCGGAGAGAATTCCTTCATACGTCGGACTCGTGATGACAACCGCCCTCGCATCCGGATGCACCTTGATGCTCTTCTCCACGTCCTCCGGACGGATGCTCCCGAAAACCTCGTATCCCGGGATCATCGGAGGCAGGAGATAATCGACCTTCAGATTCAGCAGTTCGGCAGCATGCCATACGGATTTATGACAGCCGCGCGAGGCAATGATCTCGCCATTCCGCCCGGCGACAGCGTAGATCGAAGCAAGCACCCCGAGCGTACTTCCGCCCACGAGGTACCGGAGCGCCTTCGATGAGTACAGCGCGGCCGTACGGTCCTGTGCTTCCTTCAGAATGCCTGTTGCATTGTGAAGATCATCCACCCCCGTCACTTCCGTAGTATCAATGTCCACCGGCAGGAACCCTCCCGTGGGATCGATCCTCCTCTTGTGCCCCGGCATATGCAGCGGGTAGTATTCCTGACAGTATTTTTCAAGATTCTCTGTGAGATTCATGCGCGTTCGATCCTGTTACTTCATTCCGGTCCCGGTTTCACTCCTGGAGCAAAAGAAAATTCCCGGAGCCGCCGCCCCGGGAATCCTGGATTCATGCTCAATCCTTGTTCTGTTTTTTGAGTTCTTCAAGGATGCCGGCAAGAAGCTCTTCCTGTGTCGGCCCCTTCGGAGCCTCTTCCTTCGGCTTCTCGGACTTCTTCTCCGCCGCAGTGCGCAGCGTGTTGATTCCCTTTACGATGCAGAAGAGAACCAGTGCCATCAGTATGAAGTTGATGACTGCCGAAATAAATGCGCCGATGCCGAGGGATACGCCGCTGTTCCCGAGCGGAATGGCGACATCACTGAAATCCGCCTGGAAAATCAGGCCGATCAGAGGGTTGATGATGTTATCGATGAGTGCTGTGACAATATTCTGGAATGCAGCACCGATGATGACACCGACTGCCATATCCATCACATTGCCCTTCAGCGCAAATGCCTTGAACTCTTCAAGAAACTTTTTCATATCACACTTCCTTCCGTATATCCTTATACAATCCGCATTTTTTCCTTCCTGTCTCTGTAGCCTTAACATTAATCAAAGTATAAATCAAACTGCCTTTCTTGAACAGACGGAACTCGTTTTCCATTCCTGCTGCCGCCCTTGCGCGAGTGCCGATACCGGTAAGCCGGGAGCTGACAGAGCCTTTTTAAGACTTCTTTCCCTCCTCTGCGGCTTCCGATACCGGGAAGCCGCAGGCAGGCAGAGCGGTTCAGGCACTTCTCTCACTCTTCTTTGAGATCAGGTACATCATGAGAAAGACCATGCCGAACCCTATTCCATCGAATACCGTAAAAACGTTCCGGAACACGAAGATGCCGACAATGGCGGCGGTAATCGGCTCGGAGAAGCCATACAGGATGGCCTTGTTCGGCCCGATCATCCGGACGCCTGCCATATAGGATGTAAAGGCGATGACGTTGCCGACGATCACGACAAAGGCAATGCCGAAATACCCCATCGCCGTGGGTCTGTAGCCCCAGGTCCAGGGATGGAAAAGGGCCGAAAGGCAGGCACTTCCCAGAAGAAAGGCCCATGCCTGCAGGATCGTGACCGGGTACTCGTCAAGAAGCCTCTTCGGCTCCACGTTGTAGACCGTGACACAGCCCGCGCAGAGGGTCCCGGTCACAATCGCGGAAACCGGCACCGAGAGGTGCCCGATGTTTCCGTGTGTCGTGATGAGGATGACTCCTACAAGCGCCAGCAGGATCGAGATGATCTCGAGTACCCCCGGCCGGCGTTTCTCCGCGACACAGGTCACCAACAGAATCATCACCGGCGAGAGGTCCTGCAGAATGGTCCCGACCCCCGCGGTCGAGAGCTGGATCGTGAGGAAATACAGGAACTGACAGCAGCTGATGCCGAGAATCCCGTAGATCAGAAGATCGCGCCGGTCAATCCGTGTCTTCCAGGGGCGGAAAAGCTCCTTTCTGTAGCGGAGAAGGCAGTAAAAAAAGAGAATGACCCCCGCAAGCCCGAGCCGGATCGGCACAAGCCAGCGGGAATCCATTCCCTCATAGTCGAAAAGATACTGTCCCATCGATCCGGACAGTCCCCAGCAGATACCGCCGCCGGCCGAGAGAATCGCCCCCAGTGCGGCATTTCTGCGCGCATTCACGCCAGCTGTCCCGGTCTTTGCAGTTGCTTCTTTTTTCTCCGTTTCCTTCAAAATGGTTCTTCCCTTCGCGGCGGAACGTTCCGTTCCAGCACCCGAAGTCCTATTCTATTACCCTTTTGGTCCGTTTTGAAGTCCTGCAGCACTTCTTCCCGGCCTTCAGCTCAGCAGCGCCTGATCGTTTGAAAACTCCTCGTCGGTTGCAACCGAGAACTTGTGCAGCAGATCCTCGACCGTGAGATGCTTCTTCTCCTCGCCCTGTACATCGAGTACAATCCGTCCCTCATTCATCATGATCAGACGGTTGCCGTGTGCAATTGCATCGCGCATGTTGTGCGTGATCATCAGCGTCGTAAGATGCGTCTCCCCTACGATCCGCTCCGTTGCCGCCAAAACTTTCTCTGCCGTCTTGGGATCGAGCGCCGCCGTGTGCTCATCGAGAAGCAGGATCTTCGGACGCTGCAGAGTCGCCATGAGAAGCGTGAGCGCCTGTCTCTGGCCTCCGGAGAGAAGACCGACCTTGGCCGTCATACGGTCTTCCAGTCCAAGTCCCAGACGTTTCAGAGCCTCACGATATTTCTCCCGTTCTTCATTGGTGACGCCCCAGCGCAGACTTCTGCGCTGCCCGCGTCTTGCAGCAAGTGCACAGTTCTCATCGATCTGCATCGTCGCCGCCGTTCCGGTCATCGGATCCTGGAACACACGTCCGATGAGAGATGCTCTCTTATAGTCCGGAAGGCCTGTGACATCCTTTCCGTCAATGAGGATAGATCCGGAATCGATCGGCCACACACCGGCGACCGCATTCAGCATGGTCGATTTACCGGCGCCATTCCCGCCGATGACCGTGACGAAATCACCGTCCTTCAGTGTCAGAGAAACATCGATCAGCGCTTTCTTCTCGTTGATGGTTCCCGGGTTGAAAGTTTTATAAATGTGACGGATTTCCAGCATATTTTCTGCCATGATCAGTCACCTGCCTTTCCCTGTGCGCCGTTCTCCGGTGCGTCTTCTTCATGTTTGTAGCCGTTTGCAATCGCCTTTGCGGAATTCTTCCCGGCCTTCTTGAACGATGCCTTCTGCAGGCTCCTGAGGTACGGAACCGCAAGGAAAATGGCTACGACAATGGCTGTGAACAGTTTTAACAGGTTCGAGTTCAGCTTCAGCCACAGCACCAGGATGATGACAAGGTAATAGATGATGCCGCCGATCACGACAAAAATCAGCCGGCCGCAGAAGTTCAGTCTCTTTCCGAGGATCGCCTCGCCGAGCACTTCACCGATGATGACGGCGGCAAGCCCGATGACGATCGAGCCGCGGCCCATGTTGATATCTGAGAATCCCTGGAACTGTGCCATCAGACCGCCGGCAAGAGCTACAAGTCCGTTCGAAAGAGACAGCCCGAGAACCTTCATCACGTTGATGTTGATGCCCTGCGCCTTGCTCATCTCCGGATTGCAGCCCGTCGCGCGGATTGCAGAACCTGTCTCGGTTCCGAAGAACCAATAGAGAACCGCGATGACCGCCGCTGCGACAAGACCGCCGATGAGGATCGCCGACGGAACACTTCTGGAAGTGAGAATAAGAACATATTTATCGACACTGACCGGTTTGTTTGCCATGAATCCCATGATGGCAAGGTTGATGGAATACAGCGCAAACTGCGTGAGGATTCCGGCAAGAATCGCCGGGATGCCCAGCGCCGTGTGAAGAAGCCCGGTGCAGAGTCCTGCCAGAAGCCCTGCGATAAGAGCTATGAGCAGTGCTGCCCAGGGGTTCCAGCCTGCCAGAATCAGCATGACCGTGACCGCTCCCCCGGTTGTAAACGTACCATCAACCGTAAGATCGGCGACGTCGAGCAGTCGGAAAGTGATATAAACACCCAGCGCCATGATGCCCCAGATAATTCCCTGTGCCACGCCGCCCGGCAGATTCCCGAGCAGGACCAGAGGATTAAGGGATGAGAAATATGCAGCCATAACTTACCCTCCCAACGTTGCGGGCCGCTTTGCTTACGGGTCCTGATGCATAAAGACAGGTTTCACTGCCCTTGCTGGTCACCCTGCGAGCTTTCCATAAAATCCGGCCTCGCATTTATTCAACAGCTAACAAGATAGAACAAACACGATTGTATCACACCAACGCTTTAAAGCGAAACAATCATCAGCGGACCATCTCCTCCGTCATGAACTCACGGATAGCCTTCGTGACCTGGTCCAGATGACGATCATAGCAGTGGTCATCACCGGGAATCGTGACCAGCCTGCAGTGTGCATAAAGCTTCTGCGCCTTTACTGCGTATTCGTAAGGAACAGCCTCATCCTCATCACCCTGCACGATCAGAACATTGCCTGTATACCGTGCAATTTCATCCTCCACATGAATCGTCTGGGCGACGCGCGCATAGTTTCCGTCCAGCACGAGATCGCCCTGGTGCAGCTCGTCCGGGATGTGTTCCGGATCATACGTAAGTCCCAGAATCGTTCCCTCCCTTGCAAGGTCCGGAATCATCCACGCCGGAGACATCGGAATGGCCGCTTTGATATCATCCCTGCACATTCCGGCGATCAGCATCACAAGCAGTCCGCCCTGCGAGTGCCCGCAGAGATATAGATCCGTGACAAAATCGAGCGATTTCGCATACTTCACGACTGTAAGCGCATTACCGACCCACTTGTAAAGCGTATGATTCCGGAATTCGCCGTCGCTCTTGCCATGTCCGTACATTTCCACACGGAGAGTTGCACATCCGGTCTCTCGGATGGCTTCCGCTGCAGCGATGATATGTCTCTCCTCCATATGCCCCGTGAATCCATGGATTACGATGCAGAGCGGAATCGTATGAGTGCCCGGGTGATTCTCATCGACTTCTGCCGGCATATCCAGTTTTGCATGCAGACGGATTCCGTCATCGTTGATATAAAATTCTTTCATTTTCCTTACCCCTTGTCCTTGTCTTTGTGAGATTCACGCCGGCATTCAACGAGTGCCGGCGTACTATCCCATCATAACAAAAAATCTCTTCCATGCCTTTTCAATTAAGACCTGGAAGAGATTTTTCTGTATTCTGTATTCTTTTCTGAATCCCCCGATTCTGTGCCGGGCCGCTGCGTTCTTTACTGCGTCCCGGCGCTCTTTACTGAATTTCTGTGTACTTTGCCGGGTCCTTGGCCTTCCGGCCGGATTCCATAGCCAGTGGGCATCGGTAAATTCCGGAAACGGCGATGACTCATACTCAGATCATCCAATCATTCATCCTCGGCAATCGCAGTATATCCGTCCGGAGGGGTGATGCCAAGCGCCTCGCAGCGGTCTGCATCATATTCCCTGACCGGATTCTCATAATACTCGATCGGCATCTCCGAAACCTTCTTCGTGCCATTCAGAATCTCCACAGCCATGTTGCCGGTCGTCTTGCCAAGTTCATAGTAGTCGATAGACAGCGTCGCAATACCGCAGCCCTTGCACAGACCTTCCTCACCGCAGATAATCGGTACGCCGGCAGGACGGGCCACATTGTCGATATTCTCAGCGCAGGAAGCTGCCGTATTATCCGTAGGGATATAGAGAGCATCGCACTCACTGACAGCCGTCTGCGTGACATTCGCAACATCATTCGAATCTGTGAAGGTGTAGATATTGACGGTATCCCCGGCCTTCTCCAGAGCTTCCTTCACGACATCTGCCTGGTAAACGGAGTTCGGCTCTGCCGAGCAGTACAGGATGCCGATGGTTTTGGCGTCCGGAAGAATCTCTGCGAACATGGCTGCCTGCTGATCGAGCGGTGCAAGATCCGATGTTCCGGAGACGTTGGTGCCGACCGTTCCATTGAAATTGTCGATGCCGAGAGCTACACCATATTCGGTGATTGCCGTGCCGAGGATCGGAATCGTGTTGGTTGCTGCTGCTGCAGCCTGCAGAGCCGGCGTTGCGTTCGCAAGAATGAGATCATAATTGTTGGAGACGAAGGTGTTGACGATGGTAGCACAGGTAGCCGAATCGCCGGCAGCATTCTGATAATCAATCGTCACGTTGTCTCCATAGGTATCCGTCAAAACATCCTCAAATCCCTGGGATGCCGCATCCAGCGCGACGTGCTGGACAAGCTGGACAATACCGACGGTGAACTTCTGATCCGATGCTGCAGCGGTTGTGTCTGCAGTGGAAGAAGCGGAAGACGCTGCCTCTGAATCAGCGGAAGCTGCTGTCGTTTCAGCCGAGCTTGCTGCTGTGCTGTCTGCTGCCGTTGATGCAGCCGTATTCGATGAGCTGCTGCCGCAGGCCGCAAGCCCCATCGTCATCGCTGCAGTAAGACCAATTGCAAGAAATTTCTTAAGATTCTTCATAAACCCTCCCCGGCCGCTTCGCGGCCTACTTTTGCGCTTTGGCGCGTCCATGCTTTGACGCGCTGAAGCATCAATGAAACAAATATAGCCTCATACTTCACAAAAGTCAACATTTACATCGATCGACTGAATGAGAGTGCCCGGCTGTTTCTGTATTTATTGTTTTCCGAACCGGGTTCAGGGCTGTATCCGCAGTGTATCAGGACTGCATCAATTTTTTCAGTTCCCGGTACAGATGCCCGACAGGCAGCCCGACAACGGTGTTGTATTCACCCTCAATTTTCCCGATGTAAGCAGCAAAAGGCCCCTGGATTCCGTATGCACCGGCTTTGTCCATCGGTTCGTCCGACGACGCGTAAGCGGCAATCTCCTCGTCCGTCATCGGGAAAACCTGTACCTTTGTCTCTTCTGCAAATGTAACCGTCTTTTTATCCGGCAGCCGGATCAATGTCACGCCCGTGAAAACGGAATGTGTCCGTCCCTGGATGGCACGAATCATGTCCGCTGCCTGTGCATGCGTCTTCGGCTTGCCGAGAACTTTTCCTTCCACTGCAACGACTGTATCGGATCCGATGACAACCGTATCACCCTGCGGGCTGCCAC
>ONGY01000041.1:18770-21699 GCA_900317475.1 uncultured Lachnospiraceae bacterium
TCTGCCAGCAGGCTTCCATAATGTTCTTTCCAGTAACAGAGCACCTGATCCGCGATGTCCGATGCTTTCTGAATCGAAAGTTCTTTTACTATTTCCGCTGGTTCCTTCGCCGACGGGTGCTCTTCTTTCCTGCTTGGAATCACGATCGGATCAAGTCCGATCTGCTGCAGGAGCTGGAGCCTTCTCGGCGACCCGGAAGCCAGGATAATCGTCATTTCCCTCATCTTCTCTCCCCGTAAACCAGTAGAACGTTCAGAAAATACACGGACCAGTGATTATGCTGACTGACACCAAGTGACCCATACTCGGTGTATCAATTGATCCGGACAAATCGTGAACATTCCGGTTATTAAAAGACAAGCCGTCGTTACCGGATCTCACCAAATCAGAAGTTCTCTTCCCGTGAGCCGCCAGATGGCCTCGATGTAGAAATAATCAGCATAAATCAGAGATGATGCCTTTTTTCTGTTGCCTTCCGACATACAATGATCCAGCAGTTCATCTCTTTCAGCGTCAAAACAAACTCTCTTCTCCGTGTATGTTTGTATAAGCTGCAGCGCGGATGTCCGGTAACCAGCCGACAGGGCCGCGGCGACCGGCGGGAGAAGACTCTGATCGTTCCCAACGAGTCCTGCAAGAAGAATTAGTCCACTGGCTGCGATGACAGACGCCGCATCATCGGCTGTCGATGCATCATCGGCTGTCGATGCATCATCGGCGGCTCCCGCGTGGTCATGCGCGAATTGTCCCGGATTCTGATCGTCCCCCGGAACACACGACAGTAAGAATGCCGCCGTTTTCTCTGCAGCCTTCAGAAAATCTGCCTCTCCGGTATGGAAAAAACTGATTGTAAATCCATAGAGCGCCACAGCCTGCTGTCGGGATATACATGCACAATTGCCGACTGTTTTTTTAGTAAGATCGGCATGCTCCGATGCATCGTAACCAGCCTTCCCGCAGCCATGATCCACTACATCTTCGTTTTCGTTCGGATCAATCCATTCTCCGGTTTCCGGATCAAACCGGACGATGCTGCGCACTGATCCGTCCTTCTGGATGAAATGCCGCGCCGCCATCAATCCATGTTTCACGGCAATCGCCCGGAAACGGGGGTCCTTGGTGACCTCACTGGCCCAATAAAGGAGCGGCAGGCTCATAAGAGTCCGGACGTGAGAGGTTCCCGCGCAGTTCTCCTTTGGTCTGGTGTTCTCACCGGCATCCGGATCGTTGAATGCGCGGATGAAATTTCCGTTCGGGTTGAAGCGCCCTGCAAGATTGTTTGCCGCGAGGAGTGCCCTGTTTCTGGCCGGCCTGCTCCCGGTCATGTGAAAATCGGCGACCGCTGTCGGCATAAAGAGAATTCCACTGCTGTCATCCATTGCCTGTGAATCCATCAGGACAGCATCGAGCTTTTTTTCTATACTCAGTGCATTCTCGAGGAACAACGGTTCCCGCGTCGCATTATAGAGCTGCCATTGAATCCCGCCATAAAATCCATTGGTCCGTGTGCCGATTTTCTCTGTCCCGGAGCAATCATCGAAAATGCCATGCTCCGCGGAATGAGGTATTTTCCCCTTGTTTCTCTTTGCAACTTCATATTCCTTATCACGGATTTTTTCGGCTGCTTCTTCCAGCCAGTCAAACTCTCCCATTCTGTAATCCTTGTTCTTCAGTTTCGTTTTTTCTGATCTTCCAATTTCCACGCTGCCTGCCTTTGCACCGCCGCGCAGCCCGTTTCCGGTTTTGCCGTGCAACCGCACCCCGCCTGGCAGCGGCGCTGACGATTTCAGGCTGATTTCGGTTACTCCCCGGGACTGCCGGTCAGCTCATTTTACCACCCAGCGGAGTTTTGCCGATCGGGCACGGGGATTGCGGCGGCACTCTTCCTCGGTGGGCCGGACTGCATCCGCGGAGATTTCTGAATAGAGGCCCTGCTTCTTCTGCTCTTTGAACATCTTCTTCACCATCCGGTCCTCGCCCGAGTGGAACGTGAGGATGGCAGCTCTTCCGCCGGGTGCGAGTACATTCGGGATCTTCTCGAGAAGGCTGTAAAGCGATTCGTATTCGTGGTTTACATCGATGCGGAGCGCCTGAAACGTGCGTGTGCAGGATTTTTTCTGAAGTTCTGCAATATCCGCCTTCTTCAGTCCTTCCTGCCCCTTTACAGCATCTGCAACTGCTTCCTCCACGAGGACGGCAAGCTCTGTTGTGGTCTCAATTTTCTGCTTCTTCCTGTAAGAGGCTGTAATCGCCTTCGCGATTTCCGCGGCATAGGGCTCATCGGCATTTTCCGTGAGCATGCCCTCGATCTCGTCCCGGTCCATCCCGGCGAGCCGCTCCGCCGCTGTCTCTCCCTTCGACTGATCAAGCCTGAGGTCGAGCGGCCCCTCCCTCTTATAGGAGAATCCGCGTGAAGGATCGTCAATCTGCATCGACGAGACGCCAAGATCAGCCAGCAGGAAATCAAACGGTCCTTTTTCCACTGCTGCCCTGTCGAGCTCTGCAAAGTTCAGATACATCACCGTCAGCGCATTCTCGCCATACCCTTCTTCCCGCAGCATTTCTTCCGTGCGGGTCATGTTTTCGCGGTCGATATCCAGTGCGGTGAGGTGGCCGCTGCCGCCCTCCGGATAGCCGAGAGCCCCGAGGAGCCTTCGCGTGTGACCGCCGTAGCCGAGTGTACAGTCAAGTCCGGACTCACCGGGCTTGATGCAAAGGACGTTCAGGATCTCATTCACTGCGATCGGAATATGCATGCCAGCAGGCGTGCTTCCTTTCCCGATGACCTTCTCAATCGTCTCCGGATACTTCTCCGGATTCAATTCCTTGTATTTTTCCTCATAAGTATGCGGATGTGTGCCTTTATAGTGCGGGCGGCGTCTGTGCTGTTCTTCCATGACAATATCCCTTGTCTGAGTTTATTTTAGTT
>ONGY01000090.1 GCA_900317475.1 uncultured Lachnospiraceae bacterium
TATGACAAACACGGCGAGGCGGATTACACAGATATGAAACACCCGGTCAAACCGGCACACCTGCAGAAGCAGGCGGCGGTGCCAAAGAAGTAGGCAGAAGGATCGAAGAAAAACAGCAAACAGGAAGATAACGTAATTATTCAGGCATGCTGAATAGATACGGGATATTAAGGAGATGGAAGTTCCGGCAGGAATTTCCATCTCATTTTTTGTGAAAGCGACGAGCCAGAAGCCATGATGCAGGTTTGCCTGCAAATCATGGCTCCTGGCGACCGCCCAACATCGAGTGCGGAGCACGAGATGAAAGCGACGAGCGGCGACCGCTCAACATCGAGTGCGGAGCACGAGATGAAAGCGACGAGCGGCGACCGCCCAACGACGAGCGGCGACCGCCCAACATCGACTGCGAAGCGCGATACGGCAGCGGGGCCGCCGTATCAGGCATGACACAAACGGAAGGATGGGACACTTTGGCAAGAATGGGAAACCACAAAAGAAGACAGGCGAATTAAAATTACACAGTGTAAACAGCAGAAAATCTAAAGAGCTATGAGGTTTGTAATGGGTAAAATCGGAATTCTGGACGTCGGAGGCGGCCTTCGCAGTATTTACGGGGCGGGTGTCTTCGATTACTGTATGGATAATGGAATTGAATTTGATTATGCAATCGGTGTGTCGGCGGGCAGCGCGAATATAGGTTCGTTCGTGAGCCGGCAGCGCGGACGGAATTATCGCTTTTATCATGATTATGCAATGCGGCCGCAGTTTCTGGACCTGAAAAACCGTTTCCGGACCGGGTACGCCTGCGATATCGATTATATGTACGGTACGCTCGCCAATGAAGGCGGAGAAGATCCGTGGGATTTCGACACAGCTGTCGCAAATCCGATGGAATGTGTAGCTGTCGCGACGGATGCAAATACCGGCAAGCCGGTTTATTTCACGAAAGAGGCTTTTGCAAGGGATAACTTCTTTCCGTTTAAAGCGTCGAGCAATATCCCGATTCTCAACAGGCCGTGGTACGTCGGCGGCATGCCGTGTTTTGACGGAGGAATCTCGGACCCGCTTCCGATTTACAAGGCGTTCCGCGACGGCTGCGAGCGGGTTGTCGTCATTTTGACGCTGCCGCGGAATCAGCTTCTCAATCCCCGTAAGGATTATTTCTGGGCAAAGGCGTTGAAGCCGAAGTATCCGAATACCGCCATCCGCGTGAAGCACCGCTCGCAGACGTATAATCGCCAGCTTTTAAAGACCAAGGAGCTTGAGAAGGAAGGGAAGGTTCTCATCATTGCGCCGGAATCGGTCTTCGGCATGAAGACGCTGACACAGGATGCAGATACTCTCGACCGGCTTTATCACTGCGGATACGCGGACGCGAAAGCAATCCCGGGCTTTCTTGCGAAAGCGGGTTTTGACGGTAAGCACAGCAGCGGTTTATAATCGATAGGCAAGGATAAGGTTGCTGATTAGCGGTTGTGACAGGGAGGACTGCAGAAGCGCTTCGCGCGGAGCGGTTTTAAGTCTGTCACATTTCGGAATACCTCACAGGGAGAAAGTGAAATGCTTGAATTCAGATATGATACGCAGCTGCTTCTTGACAAATATGGGCTTGATGACGATGCCTGCGATGATCTCGTCGACGAGGTCCGTGATCACATCATCAATACCTTCAAGGGAGACAGCCTGATTGTCGCAGGTGACACCGGAGAAGATAAGTTCGGCGAGAAAGCAACGTTAAAACTTCACTTCCACACGAATGAGCCGTGGCTTGTTCTCGAGTACTGCCGCAGTCTTGGTGAGATTTACGATATTGTCGTCGAGGATATGGACCGGCAGACAAGAGGCCTGCACGGCTGAGCAGCTATTGAAGATGATTCATAAGAACAAAGTCCCCTTCGCAGAATGTAAAAACTTCTGCCGGAGGGGTTTTTGCTGTTCAGGAACGGTTTCTCCTGCGCTGTCTGTGAATCCCCGGCGGAGCCCCAGGGCTCACGAAGAATTCATGCCTTTTTCATAAACAGGTAAGAATCATCAACTATAATAGGGATACATGTTTGAAAGGACTGCTGGTGCAGGACTTTAAAACTGCAGCATCTGCTGCCACTTTCGGCAAAACCTCATTATGCGGATTTTGCCTTGGCCGAAAACAGAAATATGATTTACAGGGGGTATATCTGGATTTCCTGCCGATACAGGACTTCCAGACTGACAGCGGGGAATAAGAATGGAAAGTATTTATGGTGATAATCTTCCGAAGATGCAGGCGACGATGGAGGAAGTGATGAATTGCATTTCGGAAGTCAGGCAGAAACTGACGGCGGAGTACGGGATGGACCCGGTTGAACATTGCCTCTGCCGGATCAAGTCAGAAGAGAGCATGCGCGAGAAGTGCCGCAGGCAGGGGATTCCGGAAAATACAGAATCGGCACTTTCCGTGATTCATGACGCAGTCGGAATCCGCGTGGTCTGTGCGTTCATCAGCGATGTGTACCGCGTCCGTGATTTCCTGAAGTCGCTTCCGCAGCTTTCGCTGGTGGAGGAAAAAGACTACATCCGAAAGGCAAAACCAAACGGCTACCGCTCGCTGCATATGATATTCCGGCACGAAAACGGGCTGTATGTTGAAATTCAGCTCCGGACGATTTCACAGGACACGTGGGCGGCTCTCGAGCACAATCTGAAATACAAGAAGAGCATCGGCGGAAACACGGAGTTGATCGTGAAGGAGTTAAAACGCTGCGCGGATGAGCTCGCGTCGACGGATATGTCGATGCAGACGCTCCGAGATACGATCAGCGGGCTGAATTGAGAGGTGAGTTTTTTGAAATTGCTGCTTGCAGAGGATACGCAGGACCTCAATCATGCACTGACGACGGTCCTGAGGATGCAGAAATATGATGTGGATTCGGTCTATGACGGACTGGAAGCGGAAAAACTTCTGGAGGAGAACGGATACGACGGCATCATTCTGGACATAATGATGCCGGGAAAGTCCGGTCTCGAGGTCCTTCATGATATCCGTGAGAGAAATATCACGACACCGGTGCTTCTTCTAACCGCAAAATCCGAAATCGATGACCGTGTTGCCGGACTCGATGCGGGTGCCGACGATTATCTCACGAAACCTTTTGCAATGAAGGAGCTGTTCGCACGGGTCCGTGCGATGGTGCGCCGCGGCACGGAGTACAGCGCTAAAGAACTGCATTACGGCGACGTGACGCTGAAATCCGAGAGTCTCGAGCTTTCTTCCCTGAACACGGTCCGCCTTTCCATGAAGGAATTTGAACTCATGCAGACGTTTGTCCTTAATGAGGACAAAGAACTCAGCACGGATTTTCTGCTCGAGCATGTCTGGCCCGAAGAGCCGGATGCAAGCGAGGATACCGTGACGCTTTATATCAATTTCCTGCGGGGAAAACTTACTTCGATCTCCGCGCATGTCACGATCGAGGGAAAATCCGGCCGCGGTTTCCGTCTGTGCAGGCTGGGGAAGGAAACATCAGACGATTCTGAAAGCCATGGCAGCAGACAGCCATAAGTCTTATCTGCTCTGCGCTGTATGCGCGGAGGCATCCGATCGTTACGGCGGCAGGGGCCGGGGGGCAGCAGGAACTGTAAGGATTACACCGTGTAAGAACTACACTGTGTAAGGATTACACCGGAAGGAGTTCCGCATGGATGAAAAATCTGTCCACAAATTAAAAAATCATTTTGTCCTGATTGCAAGTATCTCTTTCTTTGCAGTGATGCTCTTCATGGCGGTTTGTATTTATTTCGTGAGCCTGCAGATCACGACGGCTGAGGTTCATGAGGTCCTCGACTATATCGTCGAGAATAACGGCGATCTGCCGAAGACGGACAGTGAAAACAATTATGATCTGAGCGAGAAGGCGGGTCTTTCCGCCCCCTCGGAGGCTCCGTCGTCTTCGGATTCATCTTCTGCCGCACCCTCAGCTTCCTCTTTTGCAGGATCCTCGGATTCATCCTCTGCTGCTTCATCATCCGCCGGGACAGACGGGGAGCAGAAGGAGGAGACGCCCTCACTTATTGTCCGCCGCTATCTTGAGGAATTCTTTGATTTTCAGACCTATACAGGCTCACCTGAATTCTACTATTCGACAAGATTTTTCTCGGTCGCCTTCTCTTCGAACGGTGAACCGACCGAAGTCAAAACCGGCCACATCGCGGCGGCAGATCATGACGAAGCGGTGGAATTTGCGGAATACATTCTTTCGAAGTCCCGCAATTTCGGCCGCTCCGGCGATTATTATTATGAAAAAAAGGTTCGGGACGACGGAAGCACGATTGTGGTTGTTCTCGACTGTACAGACCGTGTTGTATTGGTAAACCGGCTTCTCCGCACGGCAATGATCCTCGTAGGCGCCGGTATTATCATCACATACTTTGTGATGCGTGCGTTTTCCAGCCGCGCTGTGCGCACGGAGGCGCGCAATATTGAAAATCAGAAGGTTTTCATCACAAACGCCAGTCATGAGCTGAAAACACCTTTGGCGGTCATCAAGGCAAATACAGAGATTCTGGAGATGACAAACGGCGAAAATGAATGGACACAGTCGACGCTCCGGCAGGTTGACCGTATGAACGGGCTCATCGCAAACCTCGTCATGATTACGCGCGCACAGGAGCACGATGCCCAGGCCGCGCGGCAGGAAACGGATGTGTCAAAGGCCGTTTCCGAGACAGTGGATACCTTCAAGTCTGTCGCGGAACAGGAAGGAAAGAAACTCGAGACCGACATCGCCGAAGACGAAAGGATGATCGCGGAAGAGGGACAGATCCGGCAGCTGACGTCGCTTCTCGTCGACAATGCCATCAAATACTGTGATAAGGGCGGAACCATCCGGGTTGGGATGATCAGGCGCCGGGGGGGAATCCGTCTCTATGTCACAAATGACTACGCGGAAGGAAAAAATGTCGATTATTCCCGCTTTTTCGAGCGGTTTTACCGGGAAGACAAGTCCCATAATCAGGATAAGGGCGGCTATGGAATCGGCCTCTCTATCGCACAGAATATCTGCGAGCAGTACAATGGCTCGATTAAAGCTTCCTGGTCCGAAGGAAAAATCACCTTTACCTGTATCCTGAATGAAACGCCCTTCAAAAGTTCTGAGAAAAAAAACATCGGCCGCCGCAAAGAGGGCTAGCCATGTAATTCTTATTCGTACTGCGCCTGTTCATTTGTTATACTGATGGCATGAATTACGTAGTGCTTGATCTTGAATGGAATCAGGGAAATTCGACGATGGAGCTAATGCCGTTCGAGGTGATTGAGATCGGAGCCGTGAAGCTCGATGAAAACCTCAGTCACATATCGGATTTCTCAAGACTGGTGCGGCCGACGCGATATCACTCTCTTCACTTTATCGCCGGCAAGCTTCTTCATATCACAATGGAAGAGCTGGCCTCACAGCAGCCTTTTCCGGAAGTCTGCCGCGATTTCCTGCGCTGGTGCGGAGAGGATTATGTTTTTGTCACGTGGGGTCCGGCGGATCTTACCGAGCTGCAGCGGAATATGCGCTGGCACGGGATGGGTGCGCTCTCAGACGGACCGATCCCTTTTCTTGATGCACAGAAGCTTTATTCTCTCTCCCATCTCGAACGGCACGAGAGACTCTCTCTCGAGACAGCCGTCGACCAGTGCGGAATCCGCAAGGATATCCAGTTTCACCGGGCTTTCGACGATGCCTACTACACCGCCCTTATTCTGGAAAAACTTCCGCGGAGCATCTTCTCCTACTATTCGTTCGACTATTTCACGCTGCCGAAGGATAAGTCGGCAGAGGTACACGTGAAATTCGACACATACGCAAAATATATCTCCCGCGGATTTAAAGACAGGCATCAGGCCCTCGAAGACCAGACAGTCATGAGTACCGTCTGTTATCTCTGCGGGCGGGTGCTGAAAAGGCATCCTGTTGCGTGGTTCACCCCGAATGGAAAGCAGTATTATTGTGTCTCCTGGTGCCCGGAACACGGCTATATGAAGGCAAAGGTCCGGCTCCGGAAAACGGATGACGGCCTTGTCTATGTCGTCAAAACGGAGCGCTTTATCGGGGAAGATGATGTAAATGAGCTGCGCAGGCGTTCCCTGAAGCAGATGAAAAAAGAGAGGAAAACGGCTTCTATGGCTTCCATTCGGAAACCGGATGCCGTAAGGAGGCCGGATACCTTACGGAAACCGGATTCCTTACGGAAACCGGATTCCTTACGGAAACCGGATTCCTTTCGGAATCCTGGAGCCTCGCGGGGATCAAAGCCCCTCTGCAATGCAAAGAAACCAAAGAATCTGCCGAATCCAAAGCCCAGTGTGAATCAGCAGGGCTGACTGCCGGGAAATCAGAATTTCCCATCATAATCTTTGTCGTCAAGCCGGTCATAGTGAAGGCGGTATGGACGGACGTATTCTTCATTCGGATCGGCTTCCTTCTTCCTTTTTTCCGACGAAGGATGGGAGAACGAGCGGATGAAGGCGATGATGAAAATAATGACAATGAGAATTCCGGAAAGGGCCGCGACGAGGGTCAGGATCTCGCGGATATTGATGAGAATCGTTCCGGAATCGTTCACCACGACCATGCCGCCGAGCTGTTCCTTTACCGATTCAATAAACGCGCGCATCCTGCCGCGCAGGGAAGGATCGTTTCCGGATTCTCCTGAAGCCGCAGATTCAATGGCTTCGGAAGAAGCACTGCCGGAAACATTACTCCCGGAAGTATCGGCGGAAGCCTTCGATGAAATCGTATCTGCAGATTGATCCGCAGAATTGCCTGCGGAATCAAGAAGGCAGAGGTCTGCCGACCCGACAACCGTGTTTCCATAGCGGTACGTGAGGGAGGCAACTTTTTTCCCGGTTTCCGCTGACTCCGACGCCTGGCCGGCCGTTCCGCTTTCTGCTGCATCCGTGCTCTCTTCCGTATCGTCACGGAGAATCGGGTCGTCGCTGTATGAGTTGACCGCCTTTTCTTCTGCACTTCCGCTGCCCGTGTAGGTTACGGTGCAGTCAAGCTGATCAAAACTCACATCCTTCGGAAGTATTACTTTTGCGCCGTCTGAAAGGGACAGAATATCGGAGGAATTGCCGAGAAGGTCGCTTCCGCCGGAGAGAAATGCAGATTTCTTCACCTGAAAGCGGGTCTCATTGGTTTTTACGTCTGCCTCTGTAAAGTTCGCATAACCCCACTCGAAAAGAGCAGCCGTGTCGGTGAACTGGTAAGGCGAGTCTTCCTTCATGACGACGGCGATGAGACGCATGCCGCCGCGCTCGCAGCCGGTGACAAGGGTCTCTCCGGCGTGACCGGTATATCCGGTTTTTCCGCCGATGATGCCGGCGCAGGCAACCTGTCCGGTGATGAGGGCGTGTTTGTTGGAAATATCGAAGGTATCCGGCTGGGTGGCGGTTGCCTCAAAGTGATAGCTCGGAGTGTTGCCGATGCGCAGCATGGTATCGTTGTCGAAGAACGCGCGTGCGATCAGCGCGAGGTCATGGGCGGTCGTATAATGGTTATCGTCGTGAAGGCCGTTCGCATTGACGAAGTGCGTGTGTGTACAGCCAAGCTCGGCAGCCCTCTCATTCATCAGGTCCGCAAAAGCAGAGACGCTGCCGGCGACTTTTTCGGCGACGGCGGCAGCCACCTCGTTCGCGGAACCGACCATGATGGCATAGAGTGCCTGTTCGACGGTGATGGATTCGCCGACATCCATGCCGACATTGGAGCCGTCGGCCGGAACGGAATGAATGGCCTCCTCGGAAAACGTGATCGTGTCATTCAGATCGAGCTTCTCGGCTGCGATGAGGCATGTCATCATCTTCGTGGTGCTGGCGGGATACAGTTCCTCATCGATATTTTTGGCATAGAGAATCGCGCCTGTGGAGGCGTCCATGAGAATGGCACTTTCCGCGGTGACGGCAGGGCCCTGCGGCCAGGAGGAATCGGCATTGCTCTGAATGTCCTCCGCTTTTCTGGCTTCCGCATCCGCAGACAGAGTCTCTTCGGCATGGACAGGAACGGCGGGCAGAATGAGCGCTGCACCTGTACCTGCCGCAGCAGCAGAGGCCGAAAGGACCAGTGCAGTCAGAATGGAGACAGTTTTTGCGTAAAAACGGGACCGCGGTTTTCCTGCGGTGTCATCCTTGCCCGGTGCAGCGGCGGATGCTGTTTTTGCACAAAAATGAGACAGGGCAGCAGGGATGCCTGCTGCCGCTGCCTTAAAATGAGCATTATGAAGTTTTAAGGGAGCTTTTCTTTCCCTTCCGAAACCGATTCTCATTACAGAGCTTCCATTACAGAACTTCTTTGATCTTCTCTTCCAGCGTTGCCTTCGGAACACCGCCGATGGACTGAGCTACCGGCTGACCGTTCTTGAAGAAAATGAAATTCGGGATGGACATGACGCTGTAGCGCTCTGCAATCTCGGGGTTATCATCGACATTCAGCTGGCCGATTTTAATCTTGCCCTTGTATTCTTCCTCGAGCTCTTCAACGACGGGGCCCATCATCTTGCAGGGGCCGCACCATTCCGCGAAGAAATCAACCATAACAGGAATATCGCTCTTCAGTACTTCTTTATCGAAATTATCTTGATCAAATTTCATAATTATATCCTCACTTGTATATGTATTATGGATACTATTTTCGGTGCGGGATGATTCATCCGGTTCAGACACCGCAGCCGATGCGGGATGATCCATCCGGTACGGAACACCGCAGCCGGCCAGGGTGATCCATCCATGAAAGGATATCCCGTGTATCCGGCACATCGATATTCTATCATATGCACCCGCCGAAATTGCTGAAATCTTTATAAAGCTCAGACTAAGCGCGGCGGGGCGCTTTGGAGATGATGTATTTGCAGATGGGATTGCCCTTTGCAGAGAATTTGGCTTCGTATTCGGTCTCCACGTTGCCCTCTCCCATTTTCGGATCGCTGTGCAGGTCGTATGTGAGCGCATCGATCTGAAAGCCGCCCTGCGGAACCTCGTCGACGGCAAAATCGAACAGAGGACGGTTGTCGGTCTTGAACTCGATCGTGCCGCTGTCTGTGAGAAGACCGTAATAGAGCCGCAAAAACTCCTTGGACGGGAGGCGCCTCGGAGCCTGCGAGCGTTTTGGCCAGGGGTCGGAGAAATTGAGGTAGATGCGGTCGATCTCATGCTTTTCGAAGATGTCGCCGAGGAGCTCGGCCTCCCAGCACACGAGGTACAGATTCGGAAGGGCTGCGGCCGCCTGTTTCTTTGCCGCTTTATAGAGCACGCTCGAGTACTTCTCGAGGCCGACGTAATTTATCTCCGGATGGAGAGCGGCCATTTCGACGATGAAGCGGCCCTTTCCGGTGCCGATCTCGACGTGGAGCGGATTTTCATTTCCGAAGAGCTCTCTCCACTTTCCCTTCTGCTCTTTCGGATTATGAACGACGTATGGACTTGCCGCGAGATAACCGGCGGCTTCCGGAATATTGCGTAAGCGCATAGTTTACCCTGATGTGGACCGATACAGAATGATTTTCCTGAAATTAATGGTTTTATTGGTTATTGGCTGCAGTTGTCCGGCGCGCCGGACGAAATCAATTGTACGTGCCGGCGGCGCCGGTTGCAAGACAGTGTCCGCACTTCACAAAGGGATGTCTGCATTCACCAGGAATGTCTGCAGGACGGTGTACGCGCGGATCGGCGGCCTTGTGCAGAGAACAGCGGCATATGATCCGGTCTTTAACACCCAGTAAAAATAGTGAGCCCCGGAAGTGCTGAAAAATCAATACTTCCGGGACTTTTCTTCCGATTTTGTCGTTTACACTTTAT
>ONGY01000040.1:0-3204 GCA_900317475.1 uncultured Lachnospiraceae bacterium
AAAGATCAGTCAGACAAAAAGAAATAAGACTGAGCATAAACGCATATGGAAATCAGAGGGACAACACAAATTTACGGTCTGATCGGGAATCCGGTCGCACATTCTGTCTCGCCGCAGCTGCAGAACCTGTTTGCGGAGGATGCGGGACTTGACATGGCTTACGTCACATTTCCGGTTGCAGACCGGGACTCCGTCGGCAGAGCCGTCGAGGGAGCCTTTGCGCTCGGAATCGGAGGTCTCAATGTGACCGTGCCGTATAAGGGAGATGTCATTCCATTTGTCCGCGCTGTCGATCCGATGGCGGAGCGCATCGGTTCCGTCAACACGCTTGTCCGCACGGAAGGCGGGTACAAAGGATACAACACGGACTGCGGCGGCTTCCTGGGAGCACTGAGACGAAAGAAAATCATGCTGAAAGACCGCGATGTGGTCATGATCGGTGCCGGAGGCGTGGCGCGCACCATTGCGTTTGCATGTGCTGCGGAAGGAACCCGTTCTCTTACTATTCTCAACCGCACGGCGCGGAAAGCAGAGAACCTTGCGGAAGAAGTACGAAGAAGCGTCAGCGGAGTAAAGGAATCAGAAAATAAACAAAATGAAATCCGGATTCAGGCAGGCTCTCTTGCACGGCTGCATGCTCTGACGGTGGATCTTTCGAAGATTACCGTCATTCAGTGCACGAGTGCGGGGCTTTATCCGGACACAGACGTTTCACCGCTCGATGGAATCTGCGGGGCAGACGGATTCCTCCGCAGGACGGAATTTGCCTTCGATGTGATTTACAGACCGCGGGAGACAAAGTTTTTACGGAGCGTGCGGGAAGCCGGAGGTGACACGCTGGACGGTCTTTCGATGCTTGTCGGGCAGGGAGCGGAATCCTTCACGCTGTGGACCGGGGTGAGCATTCCGGATGATGAATTCGACAAGGCAGTGAATATGCTCGAGGAGCAGCTTTAATCCATGGGAAGATATATAATTATAGTTGGATACATGGGAAGCGGAAAAACGACCGTGAGCCGCTGCCTCGAGAGAAAATACGGCTTCCGGCGGCTCGAGATGGATGCTCTGATCGAAGAGAAGGCACACATGTCGATATCCGAGATTTTCCGGACGCAGGGTGAGCAGGGCTTTCGCAGGATGGAGACGGATCTGCTTTTGAAGATTGCAAAGAAGAAGAGCGATGCGGACCCGGACACAGTTCTTTCTGCAGGCGGCGGAACGGTGCTGCGGGAAGAAAACAGAAAGCTTCTCAAGGAGATCGGCGAGGTGATTTACCTTCGGATTACACCGGAAGAAGTGATTGCAAGGCTCGGCAATGACAGGAGTCGGCCGATGCTGAATGCCCCGGACCGCGAGCGGCAGATCCGGGAGATGATGGAGTACAGGGAGCCGATGTACCGCGATGCCGCTGACAGAGAGATCGACGCGGGGAACAGGAAACCGGAAGAAATTGCCGAGGAAATTTTAAAGACTGTATAACCGGCAGAATCCGCCGGCACCAATGCACCGGCAGCGGGGAAGCCCGGGTACCGCAAAGAATCCGGCAGGGGGTATAACAATGAAAATATTGGTTATCAACGGACCGAACCTCAATTTTCTCGGAATCCGCGAGAAGGAAATCTACGGAACACAGAGCTATAATACACTGATTACGATGCTGCAGAAGCACGGCAGGGAAATCGGCGCAGAGGTGGAGACGTATCAGAGCAACCATGAGGGCGCCATTATTGACCGGCTGCAGGCAGCTTACTATGACGGAACGGACGGAGTTGTCATCAATCCGGGCGCGTACACGCATTACAGCTACGCGATTCATGATGCACTCCGCAGTGTTTTTGTCCCGAAGGTGGAAGTTCATATTTCCGATATCCACAACCGGGAGGAGTGGAGAAACTCCAGCGTGACCGCGCCGGCCTGCGACAAACAGATCGTGGGACACGGTTTTGACGGATACACCGAGGCCATGGACTGGATCATGGAGAAGTACCGGGAAAAGAACAAAGAGGCGGGCAGTGACTAGAACTTGGGCTGCGAGCCGGAAAACCGGTAAAATCAATTCATTTTTCTGTTGAAAAAATGGATTTTGTAATATAAACTTGTTAAGTATTGTTGCAAGATTTTACAGGAGGCTAATTATGATTTCTGCCAGTGATTTCAGAAACGGCGTTACGATCGAAATAGACGGGCAGGTCTGCCAGGTCGTTGAATTCCAGCATGTCAAGCCCGGCAAGGGCGCTGCATTTGTCCGCACCAAGCTTAAGAATGTCATCGGCGGCGGCGTCGTCGAGAGAACATTCAGACCGACCGAGAAATTCCCGCAGGCTCACATCGAGTCCAAGGAATATCAGTATCTCTATAAGGACGGCGATATCTACAACTTTATGGATACCGAGTCCTATGAGCAGGTCGCACTTCCAGCGGACATTGTCGGAGACAGCCTGAAGTTCGTCAAGGAGAACGAGATGGTCAAGCTCGATTCTTACAACGGCAACTTCTATGCAGTCGAGGCACCGTTCTTCGTAGAACTCGAAGTGACCGAGACAGAGCCTGGTGTCAAGGGCAACACCGCAACCGGTGCCAACAAGCCCGCTACGGTCGAAACCGGCGCACAGATTATGGTTCCGCTGTTTGTCAATCTCGGCGATAAGGTCAAGATCGACACCAGAACCGGTGAGTATCTGTCCAGAGCATAACTTTCGCAGTTCCAGGGAAAGCTGTATTACCTTCTGTATGCATATGGAAACGACATTTTTTCTGTATCTTATGCGGAAACAATACAGGAATTCGTTAGAATCGCCGGACCTCTGATAGAAAGTTTGAAAGTCCTGCTGATGCAGAACTTTCAAACTGCAGCATCGGTGCTGAAGCACCGGCTGCCGCATTCGGCAAAACCGCATCCGCGGATTTTGCGCGGATTTTGCCTCAGCGGGGTATAAGTATGAAGGAAAGACAATGGAAAACAAATCCATTGTCTTTTTTTGTTGCTTCTACCCGGCTTCCGCAGGAGCGGAGCAAGGCGCCGTCATGCCGCTGCACCGTCATACAGCCAATCTGTCATAACGCTGTAAAGCCATGGCGCAGTACCGCTCGCTGCCTTAGCTGTGACAATCGTCACATCACCGGGTGAGGAGGAAGGAGATTCTTATGGCTGAAACCACAAACTTTCTTTCTGTACAGAGTTTTCGCGGGAAGCTGCTGCTTGCC
>ONGY01000040.1:3216-14274 GCA_900317475.1 uncultured Lachnospiraceae bacterium
GGTTCTGATGCAAAAATCATTCTGGAGCGTATTCCGGTGAACAACGGTATCCTTCGTGAAGCGTTCGCGGTTAAGATGCCTGCTCTGCGCATCACGCCGCTTTTGTACATCGATGAATCGTATGAAAAATTCAGGCAGGGCAGGAGTATCGATTCCCTGGCAGCCGAATTTATCCACAGCGTTTTCGGGATCTGCGGCTGCGCGCAGACGATCGACTGCAGCAGTTATCAGTCTGTGCGCAGCGGGCTTGCCCTGCGCGTCATAAACAGCAGGAGGAACGCAGATAAGCTTAAGGATATGCCTCACCGGGACATCGAAGATCTGTCTATTGTGTGTTTTTACGCACCGAAGGAAAAAGAATCGCCGTACGAGGGGCACCTGCTTGCGATTGACAGCCAGCTTCTTGATTTATGGGGAATCACGGAGGAGACTCTTTTCCGCGATGCAATGGCGGGCGCTGTCCGCGATTTTCCGCCAAAACTCACGCGCCTCGAGGATGAACTCGGAGGAATCTGGGAAAAGGAGAAAACGGAAGAGGCAGAAAACACAGACAGGACAGAGTATTCAAACAGCAGAGACAGCAAGGAAGATGAAGAAAACACAGGACACACAGAAAGTACAGAAGGTGCGGCAGTCAGCGAAACAGATGTTTTCGTCCTCACGAATACACGCATGGTTTTCGGAGCAGCCTGTATGTTCTACCCGGGCCTGCTGTCGTCCTTTGCTCAGAAAACCGGCTGCAATCTTATCATCCTGCCAAGCTCCATCCACGAAGTCCTGCTTATTCCGGAAGTCTCCGGAAGAAATTACAAAGGTCTCGGAGAGGTCGTCCGCTCCGTAAATTCGGATGTAGTGGAAGAGAAAGATATTCTTTCGGATTACGTCTATTATTATGACCGGAATGAAGACAGGGTCCGGAGGATGGCTGACTGGTGAACGGCATCTGACGGATAAAATGAGCGGCGGTATGTATGAAAAACATACATGCCGCTTTTTTTATGCACAGGATGGCGGCTGGACAATCGGGAAAGCATTTGCTAATATAGTGTTCGTTCCTGAAAAATGAAATATGTTTTCTCATGCACTCGTAGTCTAATGGATAGAACGGAGGCCTCCGACGCCTTTGATGCAGGTTCGATTCCTGTCGGGTGCATTTTTTTTAGGCAAATTTATTCGGCTGTCACTGCGGGATCATTGTATGATACTCTATGATTAATTTCGGACGAAGCAGGGAAAGCCGTTATCAGGTAGATTAACAGTCGATATTTTTTCATTCGGTGCAGTATGAGCAGAGAATCAAACGAAGATATAAGAACAGACAATATAAATAGCGGAGCCGGCAAAGACGGCATGACCAGGACCCAAAGAGATGACCTTGAAGAGCTGTTCTACAGTCTGAAGCTGGACGGCCCGGACGGCATTGCCCGGTTTACCCGTTTAGCAGACGATGCGGCGGCGGAGCCGGACCGGAAAGAGGCGGCTGATCATGCAGCTGAGCTTTTCACGGGCAGATCAAGTGAGGAGCAGGACGAACTTTCTCCGGATGCCGGCGCGGATGAACCGGAGCACACGGAATCTATATCCGACAGGATGACGGAAGAGGATTCCTTCGGGGGAGAACCTGCCGGACAGGAAACGGCCGGGGAAGAAGACACCGGAGTGACTTTGGCCGGAAGAGAGAACGGCAGACAGGAAGAATCTCTGCCGGAAAATGACGGTTCTGAAACAGCCGGAGAAAATCAGGAAGAGGAAGAAACCGTCAGCGACGAAACGGATAAAGAAGAAAACGAAATAGAAGAGAACAAAATAGAAGAAAACTACGGCGAAGCACCTGTCAGCGAAGGAACATCCGGGACGGAAGCAGAACGTGCAGATACAGATGAAGATGAAACGATCGGCACGGAAACAGTCGGGGATGAAGCAGGCGAAGACGCTGATGGAACGGCAGCATTTGCGCCTGACGGAGAGATTCCGGAAGAGGAAAAGAGACGTTCCGTAAGGAAAAAGGCAGACAAGGCAAAACAAAGACCTGTCCGCACGGGGAAGAAGAGCGGAAGGCACAGCGCAGTTCTGGTTCCTGCAGTCATTATCATCGTGGCGGCCATTGTTGCCTCTGCAGCACTGCTCGGCCATCGTTCCGCGTCACAGAACACCGATGAGAATTCTTCAGCGGACAGTACTTCGGAGACTTCACAGGAAGCAGCCCTTGAAGAAAATGCGTATCCGGCCGTCAATGAACTCATGAGAACGTATTTCGATGCGTATGCAGATGGAGATACGGATACAATTGCTTCGATCAGCTCGGGTCTCAGTGAAACAGAAAAGATTCAGATTCGCGCTGTATCCGAATATATTGACTCGTACCCGCAGATTGATGTTTATACGAAACCGGGTCCCGCAGACGGCTCCTATATCTGTTTTGTCGTGACCGAGATGAAGTTCGAGGATCAGGACACGCTTATCCCCGGCATGCAGACGATGTATGTGTGCACAAACGATCAGGGAAGTCTTTATATTAATGAGGACGAAAGCGATTCGGACGCGGCAGCTTACATCAAGCAGGTCTCCGAGGAGAGCGATGTTGTTGATCTGAGCAATCGCGTACAGGAAGAATACAACTCCCTGATGGCGGAAAACCCTGATCTTAAGTCATACATTGATGACGCCTACAATCAGATTCAGGTTGCAGTGGCAGAGGCACTCGGCAATGCCGAGGCATCCGGGACGTCCATCGACAGTACGTCCGGAACTTCGGATACATCCGCTTCAGGCGTGACTGCCCTGAAGGCAAACGATGTCGTCAATGTGCGCGCCTCTGCCTCGGAAGATGCGGATGTACTCGGTCAGACCGTATCCGGTGATACGTATACACTGATTGAAGAGCAGGATGACGGGTGGAGCCAGATTGAATTCGACGGTCAGACCGGATATGTGAAGACGGAGTACTTTACGGAGGTGACTTCTGATTCTTCGGAGAGTTCCGATGTTTCCGGCAGCACATCGTCAGGAGAGAGTTCTTCGGAGGCAGCGTCCGCAGGTGATACTTCCGGCAGCGGCAGCCAGGACAGCACAGGCACGGAAACGAATCAGGATACTCAGTCGGCGGATACTGTGCAGGGAACCGCGATGGCGACAGAGTCCCTTGTTATCCGTAAGGCAGCGGATGAAAGCGGAGACAAAATCGGCAATGTATGGGCCGGTTTTACAGTGAACGTACTTGAAAAGGGCGACACCTGGACGAAGATCGAACAGGACGGCGTCACCGGCTACGTAAAAACACAATACCTGAAGTTTAACTGAAGATTGGCGGAAGCCTGACTGGTTTTGACGGGGGAGATTCGGATTCGGAAAGGGGTTTTTAAATGTTTGGAAAAATCAATGCTGCCATTGTAGGAACGGGCAATATCGCGGGGAAAATGGCCGATACCCTGAAATACGTACGCGGCGTCCGGAAATATGCGGTCATATCAAGAGATGCGGACCGCGCAAGGAATTTTGCTGCCTCCAAGGGATTCAAAAAATCCTATGGCTCGCTGGACGAGGCATTGGAGGACAAAAAGATCGATTTTGTCTATATTGCAACGCCGCACACCTCGCACTACGAGACTGCAAAGAAGTGCCTTGAGCACGGTAAGAACGTCCTCTGCGAGAAGCCGATGACCATCAACAGCAAACAGGCGCAGGAACTCTTTGAAATAGCGAAGGAGAAAGAACTTCTCATCACAGAGGCAATGTGGACAAGATTCACGCCTTTTGCGGAGAAAGTACGCCAGGAAGTGAGAGGCAAAGCCATCGGGGAGCCTGTCTATCTTACGGCAAATGAAGGAGCCAACATCCGCAGCGTCGAGAGGATGACAAATCCGACACTCGGCGGAGGATCTCTGCTCGACCTGGGAATCTATGCCGTCAATGCGGCGCTCATGTTCTTCGGAAACGATGTG
This sequence comes from uncultured Lachnospiraceae bacterium, assembly GCA_900317475.1. GTDB lineage: Bacteria > Bacillota > Clostridia > Lachnospirales > Lachnospiraceae > CAG-791. The sequence continues at coordinate 7,158 of ONGY01000040.1, forward strand.
CTCTCAATTACACCAGTCTGCACATACACAGATACAGGTGTCGATGAGCAGGACAGCATCACAATTAAATATAAGAACGGCCGGATGGCTCAGCTTTCGGCTTCGATGGTCGGCGTCTGTGACCAGCAGATCCGCATCTACGGAACCCGCGGATACATGGTCATCGAGGGAACGGATAATTTTGCGTCGCTTTCCATTTACGGGAAAGACGGCGAGAAGCTGAGCTATTTCAAGCGCCCGAAACAGAGAACCGGCTACGAGTACGAGGTGGAAGAATTCGTCAAAGCGATTCAGTCAGGCTGGAATGAATGCCCGAACATGACGCATGACGCAACGCTCGAACTGATCGGAATGATGGACACGATCCGCGCGCAGCTCGGCATTAAATATCCCGGTGAGCCGGGATATACCGCCCCGAAGATTGCCATTACTTCTACGGCGAAGGAACTTATGACCGATGCGCTTGAAGGAAGTGAGCACGGCAAGAAAACAGAGAGCGGCCAGGAAAGTGACACGAACCCGGACAGCGGGGCCAGGGACGGAAAGACACAGGAAACGGCAGATTCGGCAAAGACATCGGATACACCGAACACAGTCAAAACTCCGGAAGCATCCGATGCTGACAGCGCAGCAGAACCAGCGGCAGAAACAGATTCTGCGGTGACAGCGGACGGATCTGCGAAAACGGAATCCTCAGGCACAGATGATGCAGCTAACGCACCGGAATCATCCGATGCAGACACTCCGTCAGATGCATCAAAAACAGACGAAGCGAACGCTGCAGCAGAGCCGGCTGAAAATACAGACGAAAATTAAGAGACTTATAGAAACCGGATTCTTCGGAGAGTGAGTATGGCTGATAAAACAAAAAGAGCTGCCTCCAACTGCGATTGGTGTGTCAATTACCAGTATGATGAGGAAGATGGTTCGTATGACTGTATGGCGGATATGGATGAGGATGATTATTATCATTACCTCACGAGCCGGAACGGGTACTGTCCGTTCTATCAGAAAGACGATGAATACGCAGTTGTAAGGCATCAGATCTAATGAATAAGAGAGTTGTGATCGGCATGTCCGGCGGAGTTGACTCCTCCGTCGCGGCATTGCTTTTAAAAAAACAGGGATACGAGTGTGTCGGTGTGACTATGCAGATCTGGGACAGCAGCGACGTGTGCCGGATGGAACACGAGGGAGGCTGCTGCGGCCAGAGTGCAGTGGATGATGCAAGAAGGGTCGCCGCCGCACTCGGTATCCCTTATTATGTGGTCAATTTCCGGGATCTTTTCCGGGAAAAAGTGGAATCGGTCTTCATCGATGAGTATCTGAAGGGGCGCACGCCGAATCCATGTGTCGCCTGCAACCGGTATGTCAAATGGGCGTCGATGCTGAAGACGGCAGACAACATCGGTGCAGACTTTATAGCGACGGGGCATTATGCGCGCACGGAGGCGCTCTCAAACGGGCGGCTGACGGTCCGCAATTCCGTGACCGCGGCAAAAGACCAGACGTATATGCTCTACGGCCTCTCACAGGAGCAGCTCAGGCGTACACTTATGCCGATCGGCGATTATGATAAATCCGAGATCCGTAAGATCGCGCAGGAGGCGGGGCTGCCGGTGGCGCACAAGCCCGACAGCCAGGAGATCTGCTTCGTGCCGGACAATGATTATGCCGGATATATCGACCGGGAGGCAGGAGACCGCGTCCCCGGACCCGGAAGATTTATATCAATAGATGGAAAAGACCTCGGACCGAACAGAGGAATCACACATTATACGGTGGGACAGCGCAAGCATCTTGGTCTCTCGATGGGGCACCCCGTCTTCGTCACAGAAATCCGGCCGGAAACCGGGGAGGTTGTCATCGGTGAAGACAGCGATGTATACGGATCCTGTCTGACAGCGGATCATCTGAACTTCATGGCCATCGCGCCGGAGGAGATGCCCATCGGATCATCGCGCATGGTGAGTGCCAAAATCCGCTATTCCAGATCTGCATCCCCGTGCCGGATTACGAGAACGGGAGAGGATGAAATCAGGGCAGAGTTTGATCCGAAAGTCCGCGCGGTCACGCCCGGCCAGTCCATTGTCTGCTATGAGGAAGATCACGTGCTGCTCGGCGGAATTATTGACCGGAAGATCCGGTAATAAAGACGGATGTGAGCTTGCGGTACCTTTGGAAATTGGGAACCCTGCATACTATTTCACGAGAAAATAACAAAGACTTCACACAAAGATTTATGCCAAATCCGGGCGGATATCTTGAATTTTGGCGCTGTTACGAGTATGATAAAAGTGCTGACAAAAAATTGACAATGTCTTAACGGACTAGTCAGTTTGTTGCAATAAACTCTACATTTTTAGGAGGAAACTAAAATGGCAGTAAGAGTAGCAATTAATGGTTTTGGCCGTATTGGACGTCTTGCTTTCAGACAGATGTTCAATGCCGAGGGATATGAAGTCGTTGCAATCAACGATCTGACCTCCCCTGAGATGCTCGCATATCTTCTTAAGTATGATACAACTCATGGCAGATACGCTGGAAAGGTTGAATCTACTGATCACTCCATCATCGTTGACGGCAAGGAAATCACCATCTACGCTGAGAAGAATGCAGCAGATCTTCCGTGGGGCAAGCTTGATATCGATGTAGTTCTTGAGTGCACCGGTTTCTACACCTCCAAGGAGAAGTCGATGGCTCACATCAATGCTGGTGCTAAGCACGTCGTCATCTCTGCTCCGGCAGGCAAGGATCTGAAGACCATTGTTTACAACGTCAACCACAAGACCCTGACCGCTGATGATCAGATCATCTCCGCAGCATCCTGCACCACCAACTGCCTCGCTCCTATGGCAAAGGCTCTGAATGATCTTGCTCCGATCGAAGCTGGCTTCATGACCACTGTTCATGCTTATACCGGCGACCAGATGGTTCTCGATGGACCGCAGAGAAAGGGCAACCTCAGAAGATCCCGTGCAGCAGCTATGAACATCGTTCCTGCATCTTCAGGTGCAGCTAAGGCAATCGGCCTTGTTCTTCCTGAACTCGACGGCAAGCTGAACGGCGCTGCACAGCGTGTTCCTACCGCAACCGGTTCTACCACCATCCTTGATGCAATTGTTGACAAGGAAGTTTCTGCTGACGAAGTCAATGCACAGATGAAGGCTGAGGAGACTGAGTCCTTCGAGTACAACACCGATGAGATCGTTTCTTCCGATATCATCAACAGCACCGCAGGTTCTATCTTCGATGCTACCCAGACCAAGGTTCTTCCTATGGCTGGCGGCAAGACTCTTGTTCAGGTTGTTTCCTGGTATGACAACGAGAACTCCTATACGAGCCAGATGGTTCGCACCATCAAGTACTTCGGTTCTCTTATCAGCAAGTAATTTCTGAAGAGACGAATGAGAGAGCCCGGCTGATATCCGGGTATGATTCCCCGGGGTATGAATTTCCGGGGCATCAGTCATAAGAACCAAACGGCGGGGTCCGGTCCCAGAGAGGGCCCGGATCCCGCTTTTATAATGCGCCGTGAACGGGAGCCGCAGGGCAGGAAAGTCACGGCAGGAAAGGAAATAGTATGGCAGAATTAAACAAGAAGAGCGTCGATGATTTTGACGCAAAGGGCAGGAGAGTCCTTGTAAGATGCGACTTCAATGTTCCGATGAAGAACGGCGAAATCACGGATGATACCCGTATCGTCGCAGCACTTCCCACCATCCAGAAGCTGATCGGTGAAGGCGCAAAGGTTATCCTTTGCTCCCATCTCGGCAAGGTAAAGAACGGCCCCAACGAAGGCGAGTCCCTTGCACCGGTTGCAAAGCGTCTGTCCGAAAAGCTCGGCAAGGAAGTGAAGTTTGTTTCGGATTACAACGTAACCGGCGAAGCTGCTACAAAGGCAGTTGCTGATATGAAGGACGGCGACGTTGTACTTCTTCAGAATACCCGCTTCAGAGGCAAGGAAGAGACCAAGCCGGAAGAGGCAGGAGAGGGCTTTGCAAAGGAGCTCGCTGATCTCGCTGACGATTATGTCTGCGATGCATTCGGCTCCGCTCACAGAGCACATGCTTCGGTTTCCGTCGTAACCAAGTATATCCGCGCAAAGGGCGGTACCTGCGCAGTCGGATATCTTATGCAGAAGGAGATCAAGTTCCTCGGCAATGCAGTTGAGAATCCGGTTCGTCCGTTCGTCGCAATCCTCGGCGGTGCCAAGGTTGCTGACAAGCTGAACGTCATCTCCAATATTCTTGAAAAGTGCGATACCCTCATCATCGGCGGCGGCATGGCATATACCTTCGTCAAGGCACAGGGCAACGAAATCGGCACTTCTCTTGTGGATGACACCAAGCTTGACTACTGCAAGGAAATGATCGAGAAAGCAAAGAAGCTCGGCAAGAAGCTTCTTCTTCCGGTTGATGCCGTTATTACTGATCACTTCCCGGATCCGATTGATGATCCGACCATCAAGACCGAAGTTGTCGACATCGACAAGATTCCGGCTGACAAGATGGGCATGGATATCGGACCGAAGACCATTGCTCTTTACAGTGCAGAAGTAAAGAATGCCAAGACCGTTGTCTGGAACGGCCCGATGGGTGTATTCGAGAACCCGGTTCTTGCAAACGGAACGAAGGCTGTTGCAGCAGCTCTTGCTGAAACCGATGCTACGACGATCATCGGCGGCGGCGATTCTGCTTCGGCTGTCAAGCACCTTGGCTATGCAGACAAGATGACCCACATCTCCACCGGCGGCGGCGCTTCTCTTGAGTTCCTCGAGGGCAAGCAGCTTCCGGGTGTCTATGCAGCTGACGACAAAGACTGATAGCATCGCAGAAAAGAAACATCGACTATTCAGCACCTCGCATCGTGGGCGGCCATAGGCGCTGCACGCCTTGCCGCCCCACGCAAATCAACAGAAGCCGGCTTTAAGGGACAGGCCCCGGCATCCGCTTCCCGTCGATTATCTGGGGTACTGAAAAGTTACGCCTGAACAGTCAAAAAGCGCATTACAGAAAGGAAAACTATGGCACGTAGAAAGATTATTGCCGGCAACTGGAAGATGAACAAGACTCCCAGCGAGGCAAAGGAACTTTGTGAACTTCTCAAACCGCTCGTAAACAATCCGGATGTGGATGTCGTTTACTGCGTACCGGCAATCGATATCACGACGGTTGCTGAGGCAATCAAGGGAACCAACGTCATGCTCGGTGCAGAGAACCTGTCTGATCAGGACAAGGGCGCATTTACCGGCGAGATCTCCGCGGATATGCTGCTCGATGCAGGCGTTAAGTTCGTCATCATCGGACATTCCGAGAGACGCCAGTACTACAAGGAAGATGACGCATTCCTCAACCGGAAGGTCCTCAAGGCATTTGAGAAAGGTCTTACCCCGATTCTGTGCTGCGGCGAAACTCTTGAGCAGAGAGAAGCAGGCGTCACCCTTGACTGGATCCGCCTTCAGCTCAAGTCCGATCTGCAGGGCGTGACGAAGGAGCAGGCAGCTTCGATGGTCATCGCATACGAACCGATCTGGGCGATTGGAACCGGGAAGACCGCTACTTCTGATCAGGCAGAAGAGGTCTGCGGCGCGATCCGCAAGCTGATTGCCGAGATTTACGACGAAGAGACCGCAGAGAAGATCCGCATTCAGTACGGCGGTTCCATGAAGCCCTCCAACTGCAAAGAGCTTCTGGCTAAGCCGGATATCGACGGCGGCCTGATCGGCGGCGCAGCACTGAAGGCTGATTTCGCTGACATCGTAAATTACAACAAGTAATAGCACAGTCAGGTATCCGGTCCGGCATCCAGCCTGAACCGGAAGGCACCAAGATAAAGCACCGGAAGGCGCTAAGATGAAGCACCGGAAGGTGATCAGGCACTTTCGAAAAGATAAGCAGGCAGACATGTAGTATTCGGATGGTGAAAATCCGCCGGAAACCTTGGGAGATAGGAAAGAAGGAAAATCTTGAATATGAACGAAGCAGAATTCAAAACCAGATTACAGGAACTCTCGGTGCAGCAGATGAAGCTCGACCAGGAACGGAAAGTGCGCAATTTCAGGGAGCTCAATAAGATTGCGAAGAAGGGAGCGATTCTCTTTACCGGTTCGTCGCTCATGGAATTGTTCCCGATCTGCGAAATTGCGCAGAGCCGCGGCGTAGATAAGCTGATCTATAATCGGGGAATCGGAGGATTCACAACGGATGATTTTCTTCGTGAGATCGACACGGTTCTCCTTGACCTGGCACCATCCAAGGTATTCATCAACATTGGCACAAATGACATGTCTGAACGGAAATATGGCCCGGACTGGATCGACAGGCTCATGACAAATTATGAGAAAATCCTGACTATTCTTAAAGAGAAGCTGCCGAAAACGGAAGTGTATATGCTGGCCTGGTATCCTGCGAATCTCCACCTTCCGTGGCAGACGCCTGAATCGATTCAGTGGATGCAGTCGAGAACGGTGGAGAATATAGCGGAATGCAACCGCCGAGCAGAAGCGCTTGCAGGGGAGATGGGTTTTCATTTCATCAACTGCAATGCCGGAATCACGGACGAGAAGGGAGAGCAGAAGCAGGAATTCGCCATTGACGGTGTGCATATGTGGGCAAATGCGTATTTTTCAGTATTTGACGCGCTTAAAGAGTACCTGTGAACTAAAGAGCACCTGTGAACTAAAGAGCACCTGTGAACTAAAGAGTACCTGTGAACTAAAGAGTACCTGTGAGATAAAGAGCATCTCTGAAATTCTGCATGGTGAAAGATTTGTAATATAATGGAATCGTTGTAATAATAACTGTGGACTGCACAAAACTGTTTCTCATTCTCAGCGAACCGTGATTGCAAATCCTACGGAATAAGAATCATGTACAATAATTTCGATACGAATCTCGACAGCATAACAGCTAAAACACTGCGGAAGACGGCAGGAATCATCCTTATTACGATCGTTGCTTTCCATCTTTTCCTGAATGGAATCAGCTATATGCTGGAAAAGGGAGGCAATAAAACCTCTCTGCCGCTGGACGACGTCAGGGTACAGGCGGTTGTTTACACACAGGAGGGAAAATCCCGGCAGGCGGACAGTATTTATCAACTGGATGCGAAGGAC
>ONGY01000036.1 GCA_900317475.1 uncultured Lachnospiraceae bacterium
TATCGAATCCGCATCACCTGATTCTGAAGGCTCCTCACCCCAGTCCGCTTTCTGCATACCGCGGATTCTTCGGATGCCGACATTTTTCGAAATGCAACGAATTCCTGGAAGCGCACGGTGAGACACCGATTGACTGGCAGCTATAGGGATCGTGTACTGCGGTCGGAGAGGCTGTCATTGATCATACTCTGCCGGCGGCACAATATGCCATTGACGGAGTGCGACATACATATGTAAAATCAAAAATGAAGGCCATTGATCGGCGGCTTCCCTGCGGAGCCGCCGTTTTCGGTCATAAAAGTGAATTTCCTTATGAGGAGAGGTCATCATGAAGAAACTGCCGTTCGTCACAAAAGAACAGGTTGAAAAAATTGCAGAAAAATATCCGACACCGTTCCACATCTACGATGAAAAGGGGATCCGTGAAAATGCAGAGGCTGTGAAGGAAGCTTTCGCATGGAATAAAGGGTTCCGCGAATTCTTCGCCGTCAAGGCAACCCCGAATCCGTATCTTATGAGCATCATACAGGATTATGATTTCGGTTTTGACTGCTCGAGTGAGACAGAGCTTCTTCTCTCTGACGCGGTCGGCGCGGGTGGAGAACACATTATGTATTCTTCCAATGATACACCGGAAAGGGAATTCCTTTTAGCCGAAAAGCTTGGCGCATATATCAATCTGGACGATATCACCATGATCGACAAGGTCGATAAGGCGCTTGGAGGAAAATTCCCGAAGACCATGTGCTGCCGCTACAACCCGGGCGGAGTCTTCAAATTGAGCAACGGAATCATGGACAATCCCGGTGATTCGAAGTATGGAATGACGAAGGACCAGATCCTGGAAGCCTTCCGTATCCTGATGGGAAAGGGCGTTGAGCACTTTGGAATCCATGCATTTCTTGCAAGCAATACGGTTACCAACGAATATTATCCGGCGCTTGCGGGAGAGCTTTTCGAGCTGGCAGTTTTTCTGAAGAAGAAAACGGGAGCAGATATCACATTCATCAATCTTTCCGGCGGAGTCGGCATCCCATACTGGCCGGATGAGGAGCCGAATGATATCCATGTCATCGGAGAGGGCGTGCACAGGAAGTTTGATGAAATTCTCGTCCCGAACGGTCTCGGAAATGTCCGAATCTTTACGGAAATGGGCCGTTTCATGATGGGACCGTACGGCGGACTTGTGACAAAGGCCATCAATGAAAAGCACATTTACAAAGAATATATCGGCGTCGATGCATGCGCCTGCAATCTGATGCGGCCCGCTATGTACGGCGCATACCATCACATCACGGTTCTGGGAAAGGAAGACGCACCCTGTGACCACAAGTATGATGTGACCGGCTCTCTGTGCGAGAACAATGATAAGTTTGCCGTCGACAGAATGCTTCCGAAGATTGACATGGGAGACTATCTCTTTATTCACGACACCGGTGCGCATGGCTTCTCCATGGGCTACAACTACAACGGAAAGCTGTGGAGCTCCGAACTGCTGCTGAAAGAAGACGGATCAGTACAGATGATCCGCCGGGCAGAGACGCCGCGGGATTATTTTGCAACTCTCGACTGCACGCCGTATTATAAAAAAATCCGATTCGACGAAGTGGGATGTTAATGGTATTATGGTCTGTGTATTTCACAGACCTCTGCAGGAATGGCGGAATCGGCAGACGCGACAGACTCAAAATCTGTTTTCAGCAATGAAGTGAGGGTTCAAGTCCCTTTTCCTGCACTTTCAAAAAAACCGGCACTGCTTGGCAGTGCCTTTTTATAATTATTCAGCTCATACCGGGAACGCACGCAGGAGTGCCGCCTGCGGACTGTCCCAAGGGCAATTTGTTATGGGCAGAGAGCGATGGACTGTAAAACATTTGAAAAACTGATCCCGGATTTTCTCGATGATACGCTGGACAACCGCACGGTGAAAGAGTTTCTGCGTCATTACGACAGCTGCAGTTCGTGCCGCGAAGAACTCAGTATTCAGTACCTCGTGCGGGAAGGGCTCCCGAAACTTGAGACCGGCGAGACCTTTCATCTGAAGAATGAGCTTACGCAGACGATGGACAATGCACGGATGACGAACATAAGAAGGCGCAAGCTCACGTATTATGCGTATTCTTATGAAATCGTCACATTCGTCGCAATCGCGGCGTTCTTCATCATCATGGCAGTTTATTTCTGAAACAGTTGACTTTCTTTGTATTCCCGGAAGAGGGCAGAATAATGTCGGACACAGAAGGAAAGAAGCTGGTTCTGTTTGACGGACACAGCATCATCAACCGCGCATTTTACGGCATGCCGGACCTGACCAATTCGAAAGGCGTGCATACGGGCGCAGTCTACGGATTTCTGAATATCATGTTCCGGATCCTCGATGAGGAAAAGCCGGACTATCTCATTGTTGCTTTCGATGAGGCGGCGCCGACGTTCCGCCACAAGATGTACAGCGAATATAAGGGAACGCGAAAGCCGATGCCGGAAGAACTGAAGAGCCAAGTACCGCTCCTGAAGGACGTTCTCCGGTCGATGGGAATCACCATCTGCTCAAGGCCCGGCCTCGAGGCGGACGATATCCTCGGCACCTATGCGAAAAAGGCAGAGAGTGAGGGAATGACGGTATCGCTTATTTCGGGCGACCGCGATCTCCTTCAGATTGCCGATGAGAAAATATGCGTGCGGATTCCGAAGACGGTGCGCGGACAGACGACCGTCGAGAATTATCATGCAGAGGACGTCAAAACCCGTTATAACATCACTCCCGCACAGGTCATTGAGATCAAGGGCCTCATGGGAGATTCTGCCGACAACATTCCGGGAGTTCCGAAGGTCGGGGAGAAGACGGCCCATCAGCTGATTGAAAGCTACGGTTCGGTGGACGGCGTCTACGAACATCTGGATGAGATCACGAAGAAGGCTCTGCACCAGACCCTCGAGGAGCACAGGGATCTTGCCTACCTTTCGCTGAAACTTGCGACAATCCGGATCGACTGTGATCTTCCCTTTGATTTTGAAAATGACAAAGCCGGCGGCTATTACACGAAGGAAGCCTATGCGGTCTTCACAGAGCTTGGATTCCGGAATTATCTCTCCCGTTTTGACGATGAAGCTGCGGCCGGTGCGGCGCAGTCCTCTCCGGAGGAGGAGAATACGGAGTCAAAACTCATCAAAGTGGGCAATTTCCGCGATGCGGAAGATGCCTTTGCGGTGATCAAGAGCACGCTCCGGAGAAGCACGGAGGAAAAGCCCGGAGTCATCGGCATTGATATTGTGAAAGGGACGGGAAAGCCCGGAAAAGCCGCGGAGATGTTAGGCGCATCGGTCTCTGTTCCGGGGATCATCTACTCCTTTGATTTCGGGGCAGTTCCGTTAAAACAGGATGCGGAAGGGCAGATCGAGTTCCGGCTGGGGGAGCCGGCTGATGCCAAAAATTCTGTGGATGAGACAGCGGACCCCGATGACTCCGCTGCCGGGGCGGGCGATCGTTTTGACGCCTCTTATCTTGCAAAGAAGCTCGGCGAGACAAGGCGCCTTGCACGGGAAAAGGGCGGAATAATTGCTGTCTTTGATGCAAAGAATCTGTACCCTTATTTTGATATAAAGACGGACGAATTTGGCCAAAGCGGAATTCGTCTCGAGGGAATTTTCGACACTCTCATCGGCTGCTATCTCCTCAATCCGCTGAAGGATGACTACACCGCAGAGGATGTCATCCAGGAGTCATTGGGAACGGTGCTGCAGGCCTACGTTCAGATCTTCGGAAAGAAGAGTGAAGAAGAGGCGATGGCAGAGGACCGTGACCGGCTTCTTGAATATTCGGAAAAAATTGCGGACGGGCTGCGGAAATCAGCGCCGGTCATCATCGAAAAACTGAAGAAGGAAGAAATGTGGGATCTCTACACAAAGATTGAGCTTCCGCTTTCCTTCATTCTTTACGATATGCAGCGGATCGGAATCCGGGCACTGCCGGAGAGACTTATGGATTACAGCCGGGAACTTGGCAGGCAGGCAGAAGAACTCGAGAGCCGGATCTACAAAGAGACCGGCGAGGAATTCAATATCGCCTCTCCAAGACAGCTCGGCGAGATCCTTTTTGAAAAAATGCATCTGCCGGGCGGTAAGAAGACGAAGACCGGCTGGTCGACGGCTGCAGATGTGCTCGAGAAGCTGGCCCCGGACTATCCGGCCGTGCAGGATATTCTTGATTACCGCGCCGTCACGAAGCTGAAGTCCACCTATGCGGATGGACTTCCTGCATTTATCGCGCAGGACGGGCGCATCCACACCGTTTTTCATCAGACGATCACAGCGACCGGACGAATCAGCTCGAGCGACCCGAACCTGCAGAACATTCCGATGCGCACCGAGATGGGGAGGCTCATCCGGAAAGCCTTTGTCCCCGCAGACGGATATGTTTTCACGGATTCGGATTACTCTCAGATTGAGCTCCGCATCCTGGCAAACATGTCGGGCGACGAGGAGCTCATAAAGGCGTACCGGGAAAACAAGGATATCCACCGCATCACAGCCTCGAAGGTATTCCATGTGCCGTTCGAGGATGTGACGCCCCTTCAGCGCCGCAACGCGAAAGCAGTGAACTTTGGCATCGTCTACGGGATCAGCGCATTCGGACTCTCCAACAATATCGGGATCACCAGAAAAGAGGCGCAGGACTACATCGACACTTATTTCCAGATGTATCCCGGCATCAAGAAGTATCTTGACGACAGTGTGCAGAGCGCGAAGGAAAAAGGCTATTCGGTGACTATGTACGGGCGGCGCAGACCGATACCGGAGCTGAAGAATTCGAATTTCATGACCCGTCAGTTCGGCGAGCGCGTGGCAATGAATGCGCCGATTCAGGGCACTGCCGCAGACATCATGAAGATTGCGATGATCCATGTGTGGGAGAGAATTCACCGGGAAAAACTGAAGTCGGAGCTCATCCTGCAGATTCACGACGAGCTTCTTATTGAGACGGCCCCCGGCGAGGAAAATGAGGTTTCTGCGATCCTTTCGGAAGAAATGAAGGGGGCCGCGGATCTTCCGGTAACGCTGGAGACCGATGTGCATACGGGAAGCGACTGGTACGAGGCAAAATAACGGATGAAGGTAATTGGCATCACCGGGGGAGTCGGCTGCGGCAAATCCACTGTGCTGAATTTTCTCGAAGAAAAGTATAACTGCCGGATCCTGAAATCTGACGATGCGGCGCGGATCCTCGAAGAGCCGGGCGGAGAGTGCTATACTCCGATGGTCCGGATGCTGGAAGAAACGTCTCTTCCAGGCGACGGGGAACTGCTCCCGGAGGGACCCGGAACGCCGTTTGACAGGAAAGAGGCTGCGGTCCGTCTCTATCGCTCTGCAGAATTGAGAGATAAAATTGACGGGATTGTTCATCCGGCCGTCATCCGCTATATCAAAGACCAGATCCGGACGGAGAAGGAATCACAGAAGCATGATTTCTTTTTCATCGAGGCGGCCCTTCTCATCGAGAACGGATTCGGCCGGATCGTCGATGAAATGTGGTATATTTATTGTCCGGAAGCAATACGGAGACAGCGCCTTAAAGAATCGCGGGGCTACAGTGATGAGAAGATCGACTCCATCATGAGAGCGCAGCTGTCGGAAGAAGAATTCCGAAAAGGGTCGGACTTTGTCATCGACAATGGCGGCACCCCTGAAGAGACGAAGAAGCAGATAAGGGAACATATAGGAAAAATTCAATGAGATTTGTAAGTTTCAGCAGCGGAAGCAGCGGCAACTGTACACTCCTGGACTCGGACACGACGCATCTGCTGGTGGATGTCGGTATTTCCAGAAAGAAAACCATCGAATCACTGGCAAAGATGGATCTGGGACTTTCTGACATCAACGGAATTTTCATCACACATGAACACACGGACCACATCTCAGGGCTGCGTCTGATCGCACAGAAAACGAAGATGCCGATCTATGCAACACAGGGGACCATCAATGCCATCCTGAAGATGCCGGAGAGCGCGCAGATCGATCCGGAGCGGTTCATTGCCGTAAAGCCGGATGAGAAATTGACGGTCGGTGATATTACTGCCTGCCCCATTCACATTTCCCACGATGCGGCGGACCCTGTAGGATATCGTTTCCGCTGCGGCACAAAGAAGGCCTGTGTCTGCACCGACCTGGGGTGTTTTAATGATTACACGGCTGCCTGCCTCAAGAACTCGGACGTGGTTCTGCTGGAGGCAAATCACGACGTCAACATGCTGGAGACCGGACCCTATCCGTACCCGCTCAAGCGGCGCATCATGAGTGACCAGGGCCATCTCTCCAACGCGAATGCGGGAGAGCTTCTCTGCCGGGTGCTCAATGATCACATGAAGGCAATTTTCCTCGGTCACCTGAGCCAGGAGAACAATCTTCCGGAGCTCGCCTATGAGACGGTCCGTCTCGAAATAATGGGCGAACAGACAGAGTACCGCGCGGACGAACTTCCGATCCACATCGCACGTCGGCGCGATATGTCGCAGGCAGTGGAATGGTAAGACGATCACTGCACACCGCATTTTTCAGCAATATCGCATTTTCAACAATACATATTTCAGCAGGAGAGGAACGCCATGGATAAGGCTATCATTACCGTTGTAGGAAAGGATCAGGTCGGCATTATCGGCCGTGTCTGCACATTCCTTGCAGACAGAAAAGTCAACATTCTTGATATTTCGCAGACCATCGTCCAGGGATATTTCAATATGATGATGATTGTCGATATCTCTGCGCTGGACATTCCGTTCGGACAGCTCGCCGATGAACTCGATGTCCTCGGAAGAGATACCATCGGCGTCGAGATCCGCTGCCAGAAGGAAGAAATATTCAATTCCATGCACCGCATCTGAAGGCCTGAGCAAAAGGGCAATTCCTAACGACAGGATCTTCAACGGCATAAAGAAAGCCGCGCCCGGCCGGATTCCAAAAGGAGAAAACAGCAGAGAATCCGGACGGGTTCCACAGGGAGAACGGAATGATCAATCTACAGGAAGTTACAGAAACCAACGCAATGATCAAGAAGGAGAATTTCGATGTGCGCACCATCACGATGGGCATCTCGCTTCTTGACTGCGCAGATCCGGACCTCGATAAACTCTGCGACAAAATTTACACGAAGATCACAGACAGTGCGAAGAATCTTGTCCGTGTGGGCGAAGAGATTTCGAAGGATTTCGGCATCCCGATCGTCAACAAGCGAATCTCCGTCACGCCGATTTCGCTCGTTGCCGCAGGCGCCTGCCATACAACCGATGATTATGTCCGCGTCGCAAAAACTCTGGACAGGGCAGCGCAGGCTGTCGGCGTCAATTTTCTCGGCGGCTTTTCCGCCCTGGTTGCAAAGGGCATGACACCGGCGGAGGAGCTTCTCATTAATTCCATACCCGAGGCACTTGCCTCAACCAATCTTGTCTGCTCTTCTGTCAATCTCGGTTCGACCCGCACCGGCATCAATATGGATGCCGTCCGCCTCATGGGTCATGTCTTCAGAAAAACGGCAGAGCTCACGAAGGAGGAAGACTCTCTTGGCTGCGCAAAGCTGGTTGTATTCTGCAATGCTCCGGATGACAATCCGTTCATGGCCGGCGCCTTCCACGGTGTGACCGAGCCGGACAAGGTCATCAACGTAGGCGTCAGCGGCCCCGGCGTTGTAAAGAAGGCACTCGAGAGCGTGCATGGCGAGAGCTTTGAGGTACTCTGCGAGACCGTGAAGAAGACTGCCTTCAAGATCACCCGTGTCGGCATGCTGGTCGCGCAGGAGGCATCGAGACGCCTCGGTGTGCCGTTTGGCATTGTCGATCTTTCCCTTGCTCCGACTCCGGCGATCGGAGATTCTGTAGCGGATATTCTCTGCGAGATGGGCCTCGAAGAAGCGGGCGCTCCCGGAACCACCGCGGCACTGGCTCTTCTTAATGACCAGGTCAAGAAGGGCGGCGTCATGGCATCCTCCTATGTCGGTGGCCTGTCGGGCGCTTTCATTCCGGTTTCCGAGGATCAGGGCATGATCCGCGCGGTCGAGAAGAGTGCACTCTCGATCGAGAAGTTGGAGGCCATGACCTGTGTCTGCTCCGTCGGCCTTGACATGATTGCTATTCCCGGAGACACAAAGGCCTCGACCATCTCCGGTATCATCGCGGACGAAATGGCGATCGGCATGGTCAACGCAAAAACTACTGCGGTCCGCGTGATCCCTGTGATCGGGAAAAAGGTGGGAGACACCGTCGAATTCGGAGGACTCCTCGGCTACGCCCCGATTATCCCGGTGAATCAGTTTGACTGCACGGAATTTATCTCCCGCGGAGGCCGCATCCCGGCGCCGATCCACAGCTTCAAAAACTGAGATTTGTGGCACTTGCATCCATTTCGGGCATATTGTATACTGAAACATGTCGCGGACGTCCTTCGAATAGAAGGCTGTCAGGACATGAATTCTCTATACGCGCAGTTGTAGTTCATTGGTAGAACACCAGCTTCCCAAGCTGGGGAGGCGGGTTCGATTCCCGTCAGCTGCTCTTAAACCTCGGAGCATGCTCCGGGGTTTTTCTTGAGGAAACAACAGGCCGCGGGACGCGGCATGAGGTACAGCCATGAAATGTCCGTATTGCGGAAAGGAAGACACACGTGTCATTGACTCGCGCCCTGCAGACGGGGATACATCCATCCGCCGCCGCAGAATCTGCGATGCCTGCGGGAAGCGTTTCACGACATACGAGAAGATTGAGACCATTCCACTTGTTGTCATCAAAAAGGACAATAACCGCGAGCCATATGACCGCTCGAAGATTGAGGGCGGCATCCTGCGCGCATGCCACAAGAGACCCGTCAGCATTAACCAAATCAAGAAGCTGGTTGACGAGATCGAGACGGAGATTTACTCCCGCGAGGAGAAGGAAATTTCGAGCCGCGAGATCGGCGAGCTTGTCATGAGCCGCCTCAAGGACCTTGATCCGGTCGCCTACGTGCGGTTCGCGTCGGTCTACCGTGAGTTCAAGGATGTTGAGACATTCATGGATGAACTCAAGAAAATTCTGAAAACAGAGGATGACGGCAGCGCAAAATCTGCACAGTAATCCTTTGGCACAGGCGATGTACCGTCCGTAGGGGACGGATATCAGCCCCAATACAATTTCATAGGAGCCGCCTGCAGCTCTATGCAGTTTACGGCTCCGGAGGAGAATTATGAAGAAGTTTACGAAACCCGTTGCTCTGTCACTTGCAGCGCTCACGGCCCTTGCGGCCTGTGTCACAGGCTGCGGTTCCTCACCCGCAAAGGCCGACTCCATAACTGTCGGCGTCGCGAATGATATCGACAGTATGGACCCGAACAAAACGGTCTCTGCCGGTACAAGAGAGGTTCTCTACAATGTCTACGAGGGTCTTGTCAAGCCGGACAGTGAGGGAAATCTGGTTCCCGCGGTTGCGGAAAGCTATGAGATCAGCGACGATCAGACCACCTATACCTTCAAGCTCCGTGACGGTGTGAAATTCCACGACGGAAGTGAAGTGACGGCAGACGATGTGGTTTATTCCATAGAGCGGTGCGCTGATGCGAGCGACGGCAACGTCCTTGCACCGGCGTTTTCCAGTATTAAGAGCGTAGAAGCTCCGGATGACAGGACGGTCGTCGTCACACTGAATGAGGCAGACGGCGATTTCCTTCCCTATCTCACGACCGCAATCGTACCTGCGGACAACAGTGATTATGAGAATAACCCGATCGGCACGGGGCCTTACAAGTTTGTTTCCCGGAGTGTCGGCGACAGCGTTGTTCTCCAGAAGTTCGACGATTACTGGGGAGACGGCACGAACGGCGGCAATCCGGCGCAGATCGAAAATGTGACCGTCAAAGCGGTTACGAACCCGGATACGATCATTACGAATCTGCAGGGCGGCAGTCTCGATCTCTTTATCCATATGACGCAGGATCAGACCGACCAGCTCGATGATTCCTTTACGATTGCCGAAGGAACCATGAACCTCGTGCAGGCTCTTTATCTCAACAATTCGTATGAACCGTTTAAAGATGTGCGGGTCCGCCAGGCTCTCTGCTATGCACTTGACAGGCAGAAGATCTTTGACGCCGTGAACAGCGGCAAGGGCACTGCGCTCGGCAGTGCAGTCTACCCAGCATATCAGAAATACTTTATGCCGGAACTGGTTGACACGTACACGACCGATACGGAAAAGGCAAAGGAACTTCTCACGGAGGCTGGCTATCCGGACGGATTCGAGTTCACAATCACGGTTCCTTCAAACTATGGTCCGCACGTGAGTACCGCGCAGGTTCTGAAGGAAGAGCTTGCGGATATCGGTGTGACGGCCGACATTCAGGGCGTCGAATGGGAGACCTGGCTCTCTGACGTCTACCAGAACCGCGACTACGAGGCAACTGTGATCGGCGTCGACGCCTCGGCACTCAATGCACCGGCGCTTCTCGGCCGTTACGAGAGCACGGCAGACAACAACTTCGTGAACTACAATAACAGCGAGTACGACGAGACGTATGAGAAGGCTCTTGCTTCTTCGGACGACGATGAAAAGACAGCGCTCTATAAGCAGTGCGAGACGATCCTCTCCGAAGATGCGGCAAGTGTTTACATTCAGGACCTCCCGGACTTTGTCGCAATGGACAGCCGCGTCACTGGCTACCAGTATTACCCGCTGTACGTTCTTGACCTTTCAGCGTTAAAACTTACGGATACTCAGTAAAAAAGGAGTCGGCCGTGAAGTATGCCGCACGAAAACTGATCACGCTCATCGTGACTTTATTTGCGATCTCACTTGTCGTGTTTCTCGCATTCCGCCTGATTCCCGGGGACCCGGCCCTTACGATTCTCGGCGGTCAGTCCGATCCGGCCAAAATCGAGGCACTGCGGGAGAAGATGGGTCTTAATGACCCGCTCCTCGTGCAGTACGGCCGCTGGGCTCTCGGCCTTCTTCACGGCGATCTCGGAACGAGTTATAAGTACGGAGTCACTGTGTCGTCGCTTCTCTCCGACAAGATTCTTATCACTGTTTTTCTGACCATCGAGGCGTTCATTCTCATGACCGCCATCTCCATTCCTCTCGGCATATATACTGCGAAGCATGCAAACGGCTGGATTGACCGGTTCATTGTCATCCTGGACCAGATCATCATGGCTGTGCCGCCGTTTTTCTCCGGTATCCTCATCACGTATATCTTCGGAATAACACTGCGTGTTTTCGTGCCGGGAGGATATATCTCGCTTCCTTGGATACCTTTTCTTTCCGGCACTGGCCATCGCGCTGCCAAAATCCGCCATGATCATCAAACTGCTGCGGGGGACTATCCTCACTGAGTCTAAGAAGGACTACGTCCGCACTGCTTACAGCCGCGGCAGCACAACAAACTACGTCCTGTACCGGCATGTTTTGAAAAACGCGATCAGCCCAATCGTAACTTTCTGCGGGCTTGCCCTTTCCGACATGATCGCCGGATCCATTATCATCGAGCAGGTGTTCGGAATTCCCGGCCTCGGAAAGCTGCTTGTGACGTCCATCGGGAACCGTGACTATCCGGTCATCGAGGCCATCATCATTGTGATTGCGCTGATCGTCGTGCTGAGCAATGTCATAGTTGATCTCATCAATCAGAAAATTGATCCCCGCATTGAACTGGAGTAGAAAATGATCCGATTATTCCATTTTAAAAACATACCGGAGAATAAGCGGTATTACCGGATCATCGGCTGCGTCCTCACGGCAGCTGTGCTTATACTGATCATCGTGGGACAGGTCTGCCCGCCGTACAGTCCGACCGAAATGAACACAGCAGACAAATTCGCCGGCGCATCCATTTATCATATTTTCGGGACCGATAATTTCGGTCGTGATGTCTTCTCGCGTGTCATCGCCGGTGCGGGCACAACACTCCTCATCGCCGCGGGCACCGTGCTCATCGGTCTTGCCGGCGGCATCGTCATCGGTTCCATCGCCGGATATTTCGGCGGACCGGCGGACGAAATTCTGATGCGGATCAACGATACGATCTACGCATTCCCGAGTATCCTCCTCGCGCTGATTATCGTCTCACTGTTCGGAAGCGGAACGGTCAACCTGATCTGGGCACTCGGCATTGCCTTCATCCCCAGCTTCACACGCCTTGTGCGCGGCGAGTTTCTGCGCTGCCGCCAGAGCGACTTCGTCCTTCGGGCAAAACTCGAGGGAGCGGGGGCTTTGCGGATCATTTTCTTTGAGATCCTGCCGAACACCGTGCCGGTACTCGTTTCCTCCGCACTGATCGGATTCAACAACGCGGTTCTCGCGGAGGCAGGTCTTTCGTATCTCGGCATCGGCGTACAGCCGCCGGCACCCTCCCTCGGCCGGATGCTTTCCGAGGCACAGGGATATCTCGTCAAAGCGCCTCTCTACTCGCTGGGTCCCGGTCTCATGATTATTCTCATGATCCTCGGATTCTCGCTGCTCGGAGAAGGTCTTTCGACGGACAGCGACGCAGGAAAGTTTTTCTGAACTGCAGATTCAAAAGAGCAGTTACACTATGGCAAACACAATTCTTGATGTTAGCGATCTGAATATTGAGTTCCACGATCATGATCTGCCGGAGACCGTCGTCTGGGATTTTGACCTGATGCTGGATGAGGGTGAGATCGTTGGTCTCGTCGGCGAGTCCGGCTCCGGCAAATCCATGAGCGCGATGGCCATCGCAGGCCTTCTGCCGCGCCACAAGGTGCGTAAGAAAGGCAGGATCACCTACGGCGGGATAGATCTTCTCACCTGCAGCCGCGATGCTCTCAGGGCGTACCAGGGCAGCGACATCGGCGTCATTTTTCAGGAGCCCATGACGGCGCTTGACCCGCTGAAGAAAGTCGGCTGGCAGGTCGAGGAGCCGTTAAAACTCCATCATCCGGAAATTGCTCCAGAGGAGCGGCGCCGTATGGCCATTGATGAGCTCCGGAAGGCGGAGCTGGAGGAACCGGAACGTGTCTACGATTCCTATCCATTCGAGCTCTCCGGAGGCCAGCGGCAGAGAGTGTGCATCGCGGCAGCCATGATCGGAAATCCGCGCATTCTCATTGCGGATGAGCCGACGACGGCGCTGGATGTGCTTGTGCAGGAGGATATCATTGCTCTTCTTCGGAAAATCAACCGCGAAGAGCATGTCTCCATCCTCTTTATCTCGCACGATCTCTCGCTCGTCCGTCAGCTCTGCACCCGTGTGCTTGTCATGCACAGCGGACGTATTGTCGAGTCCGGGAGGACAGAGGAAGTATTCCTGAATCCGCAGGATCCCTATACGAAAAAACTCATCAGTTCCATTCCGAAGGTCGATCCCGATGACCCGAGAAAAATGGAACATAAACTGTCCGCAGAACCCGTACTTGAGCTCAGAAATGTCAATATTTGTTACAGGGAGCGCGGCACGGCGTTAAAGAGAAGAAAGAATATCACTGTCGCCAGGGATGTGAGCTTTACTCTGCACCGCGGTGAGACGCTGGCGCTTGTCGGAGGCTCCGGCAGCGGCAAATCGACCATTGCCCGGGCGATCACCGGCATTAATAAAAATTACACGGGCACCATCGTCAAAACGGATCCGAACATCCAGATGATTTTCCAGGACCCGGCGGGATCTCTGAACCCGGCGCACAGGATTGAATGGATTCTGGAGGAACCGCTGAAAATTGCAGGAGGGATGACGAGAGAGGAGAGAAAGGAACGCGTCCGGGCACAGATGCGCCTCGTGCATCTGGATGAGGAGCTTCTTGACCGCTTTCCATCCCAGCTCTCCGGGGGCCAGCGGCAGAGAGTCTGCATTGCGGCTGCTCTCATCCGGAATCCGAAAATACTGATCGCGGATGAGCCGGTTTCAGCACTGGACGTAACCATCCAGACAGAAATCCTCGCTCTTCTCCGTAACCTTCAGAAAGAGCTTTCGCTTTCTGTCATCTTTATCTCGCACGATTTGCGCACGGTCTATCAGCTGTGCGATAATATCGTCATTCTGAAGGAAGGGAAAATCGTCGAGCAGGGGGACGTGGATGAAATCTACATGCATCCGAAGGATGCGTACACGAAAAAACTCCTCAAGGCGGCCGGTATTCATTGAATATGCGAAATCTGTATCCGGGCGAAATCCTTCCGTCCGCTTATATCATCGATTATGACCGCCTGTATTCCGAAGGCATCCGCGGAGTCTGCTATGATGTGGACAACACACTGGTGCCGCACGGGGCACCGCCGGACAACCGCGCGAGAGAGCTGTTCCGGCATCTCCATGAAATCGGCATGCAGGCTGTTTTTGTCTCCAACAACACCGAGCCCCGTGTGAAGAAATTTGCGGAGGAAGTGGACGAGAAGTACGTGTATCTTGCGGCCAAACCGTCTCCAAAGGGCTACTATAAGGCCATGGAGATGATGGGCACGGAACGGAAGAACACGATCGCCGTCGGTGATCAGATTTTCACGGATATCTGGGGGGCAAACAGGGCAGGGCTCCGATCGATTCTGGTAAAACCGATCCATCCGAAGGAAGAAATCCAGATTGTTATCAAGCGGAAACTGGAGAAGCCGGTCATCCGGAAATGGTACCGGCTGAGAGCGGAGGAAGAAGAAAAGGC
>ONGY01000039.1 GCA_900317475.1 uncultured Lachnospiraceae bacterium
AGTCATATCTCCCTATGCGCGTGACAGGAATTGTACACATCTACTATAGCACAGATCAGGTGTTGTACGATCAGGGAAGTAAATCGGTAGGTTAACTGTGGTTAAAGAGTAGGAAAACGATGCCACTATGACGACAGAATGGCAGAAAAGTCCATTGCATTCACCAGGTTAAACGGTTAATATGATAATATCTATTCTGGGTAAAAGAAAGGAGGAAGCAGCGCTATGACGACAATCAAGGAGATCGCGAAGGCCTGCGGCGTATCGGTCGCGACTGTTTCCTATATTCTGAACGGGAAGGGAAAGGCGAGTGCGAAGACGACAGAGCTCGTTCTGAAGACGGCAAAGGAAATGCACTACACGCCGAACGCGGCGGCGCGGCAGCTGAAGACGAAGAAGACAAAAAATATCGGTGTTATTGTTGAGGATATGACGATCTTCAGTATTCCGGATGTTGTTGACGGAATCACGGACTACTGCGAGCGCATGGATTATCAGATTCTCCTCATTAATCTGCGGCTCTTCAAGAAGTATAACGACACCTATTACTATGAGGACTGGTACTATGACAAGCTCCGCGAAAATATCCGAAAGCTCCTCAATATGCAGGTCGCCGGCATCATTTATGTTGCGGCACATGAGCGCATCCTGAAATGTCTTCCCGAGGACATTCCGGTTCCAACCGTCATGGCCTACGGCTACACGCAGAGCAAAAAAATCCCGTCAGTAGTTGTCGATGATGTGAGCGGTGCATTTTCTGTGATGGAAAATCTGATTCAGCACGGTCACAGGCGGATCGGCGTGATCACAGGAAAGCCGGATTCACTTCATGCGCAGGCGCGTCTTATGGGGCTTCAGAAGGCACTGTATCAGTACCACGTTCCGTTTCTGCCGCAGCTTGTCGTGAATGGTGACTGGGAGAGAGCATCCGGCTATGCACACACGGATGAACTTCTGCGGGAGAATGTGACGGCGATTTTCTGTATGAACGACCTTATGGCGGGCGGTGTCTACGACCGGCTCGATGAGCTTCATATAAAGGCAGGAACAGATATATCAGTCGCCGGCTATGATGACCGGATGCTGTCCTCGTACTACAAGCCGCCGCTTACAACCGTACGTCTGCCGCTCCACGATATCGGCTATAAGGCGAGTGAGGTCGTGCTCGGCATGTTGAATGGTGAGATCGAACTGGAAAATGAGCCCCTGGTCTGCTCTGTACCGTGCAATTTGGTCGAGAGAGCGTCTGTCGCAGACATACGCGGTACTGCTTCAGAGAATGAAGTGCAAGACAAGCTTATCGGAAATGAGCTGCCTGTTCATGGGAATGAAAGAGATCCGGAGCTTGAAGATCAGGCTGTAAGCGCGGCAGGTGCAGAACCTGCGCAGAAGGAAATTTTGCATGGTGGAGATATGGAGGTCGTACAGGAGAAAATACCGACGGAAGAGAACCTGAAGATGCAGGAAACAAAATTAGAGTGAACTTTTCGAGATTCCAAGAAGAGAGATTTCTGCTGTCTGGCGTATGCCGGGCAGCTTTTTTATACTCTGAATTTGACTTGTGAAAACTGCACAAAGTTAACCGTTTAAATTTGTTGGTTGATCGTTTAAAATAGGGTTGATATTGGAGAAAATCAGGTATATGATAGCATCATCAAACAAAGTTAAACGATTCAACTACACAAAATATCCGAAGAATCGAATAACAGTTGAATAAACGTTTCACCAAAAGCCATGGCAGGTGCCTGTACGGAGGATACAGGCGGATGTGAAAACCGTTTAGAAAATCAAAAGGAGACGGAAACAGAGGAAAAGGAGGAATATTATGAGGAAAAAACTGGTAGCCCTGCTGATGTCAGCGGCGATGGCGGTCGGTATGCTGTCCGGCTGTGGGTCATCATCAAAGAGCAGCAACACAGGATCTGTAGTCTCTGGCGATGATGCCGGCGGACAGACGACTATGAGTGTTGATGGTGATTACACAACACTGAATGTATGGACATTCATTGAGCTCCATCAGGAATTCTACACAACAATGGCAGAAAAGTGGAACAAGGAGCACCCTGACGAGAAAGTCAAGCTGGTCCTTTCCAACATGCAGTATGACGATATGCACAACAAGCTTTCTCTTGCACTTGAGTCGGGCAAGGGAGCACCGGATATCGCAGATATTGAGCTTGGCAAGTTCCCGTCCTTCACATCAGATAAGGACATCAAGCTTCGCGATCTGACAGATGTCATCGAGCCATATAAAGACAATGTTGTTCAGTCAAGACTTGATATCTATTCCAAGAACGGCAAGTATTACGGACTTCCGACACATGTCGGTACAACAGTTGCTTTCTACAACACAGAGCTTCTTCAGAAGGCGGGCATTGATTACACGACAATCAAGACCTGGGACGATTTCAAAGAGGCAGGCATCAAGTATCATAATGCAACAGGTAAGGAATTCGCAACTGCTGAGACAACAGCTATGTGGATGGTCAACCTGATGCTCGCACAGAAGGGCGGCGATTATGTCGATGCTGACGGCAAGGTCGATGTGAACAATGACAAGGTTGTAGAGGTTCTCAAGTATATCAAGGATATGCAGGACGCAGGCGCTCTCGGAGTTGTTCCTGGCGGCCAGCCGGATAACGAAGAGGCGTATCCGTATTATAACGACGGTACTTATGCAGTTCAGATCATGCCGTTCTGGCAGACATCCCGTTTCACGTCTTATATGACAGATCTGAAGGGGAAGATCGCAATTGCTCCTGTTCCGAAGTTCGGCGATGATGACGCGACATGGACAATCGGTGGCGGCGGCACAGGAACAGCCGTTATCGCAAGCAGCCCGCACGCAGATCTCGCAGCTAAGGTCATGGCATTTATCAAGCTGTCTCCGGAAGCAAATGAGGAGGTCTGGAATGTTCTTGGATTTGATCCGGTCAATACATCGGTCTGGACTGATACGAGCCTGACACAGAACCCGGACAACAAATTTGTCCAGTTCTTCAATACGAAGCCGTTTGATGCACTCCTTCAGATGCAGGACAGCATCGGCTTTCTGAAGAGTCTGTCTGAATCATCAGCACCTTCGATCAACAATATCTTCTGCACACAGGTTCTTACGAACATCTTTGAGAACGGCGCGGACGTCAAGTCGGAACTCGATGACGCGCAGCAGCAGCTTGAAAACGAACTTGACAGTTGATATCCGTCCGTAAAATCGGACAGAAAATGCTTTTCGTACCATGAGCGCGCTCCGCGATTGGCGGTGCGCGCTCAATGTGTCTCATGGAGAGAAAGAAATGATCAAGAAAGTATTCTATTCCAAAAAGGCAGCACCGTATGTGTTCATTCTTCCGTTTGTACTGACGGTCGCTCTATTCTGGATTGGACCTATTGTTAATGGTGTGTTGCTCAGCTTCCAGAATGTCCTTCAGGACGAATGGACGGGACTTCATAATTACAAGCGTCTGTTCACCGATGCTATTTTTTATAAGGCTGTTCTGAACAGCGTTAAGTACATGATCGGCACACTAATTCTGCTGATTCCGTTCCCACTCCTTTTTGCGACACTTCTCAATTCGAAGCTGATGAAGCATCCGAACGTCTATAAGTCGATTTACTTTATACCGGCCCTGACATCAGTCGTTGTCGCAGGTACAGTTTTTCGTCTGATGTTCGGTGAATCAGATCAGGCACTGATGAATCAGGTCATTGGCTTTTTCGGACATGCGCCGATCAGATGGCTTCGGCGCGGAGACACAGCGTATTTTGCTCTTCTTCTCCTTTGTTGCTGGAGATGGACCGGCGTTAATATTATGTATTTCCTGGCTGGTATTCAGGCGATTCCGACGGACCTCTATGAGGCGGCTGAGATCGACGGCGCAAGCAAGTGGCAGCAGTTCAAATCCATTACGGTTCCGCTCGTTAAGCCGACGACAGTGTATGTCCTCACGATCAGTATCTATGCAGGACTGTCAATGTTCCTTGAGAGCTTCATGCTGTGGAAGGGCAACAATTCGCCGAACAATATCGGTCTTACGATCGTCGGATATCTGTATCGGCAGGGCATTGAGAAGCGGAATATGGGCTACGCATGCGCTGTTGGTATTGTCCTTCTGGTCATGGTCATGATTGTCAACCTGGTACAGCTGAAGCTGACTGGGACATTCGATAAGGAGGATGAGTGATATGGCACGTACTGCTGCTATAAAGGCAGGAAGCAAGACAAAGCACGATATCGGCGGGACGATTGGACTTATTGTTCTCTTCACGATTCTTGCGATTCTGATTATCCTTCCGATTTATGCACTCTTCATCGCAAGCTTTAAACCGGGCGAGCAACTCCTTCAGTATGGGCTGAACCTCACGCTGAACTTCAAAGAGTGGAGCCTTTCCAACTATAAGCTTTTGTTCTTCGGACACCATGATTACTGGATCTGGTTCCGGAACAGCATGATCCTGACAATTATCACAGTTATTGCTACTCTGTTTGTCAGTGCGTTCGTCGCATACGGCTTCGCGGCTTATGACTTCAAGTTCAAGAACGTTCTGTTTATTCTGGTTCTTGCGATTATGTCCGTTCCGTTCGAAGTCATCATGCTCCCGCTTTACAAGCAGATGACAGACTGGGGCATGATGGATAATTATGCGGCGATTGTACTGCCATTCATGGCACATGCTTCGACGATTTTCTTCTTCCGTCAGTATCTGCTTGGTATGCCAAAATCGCTGATTGAGGCGGGACGGATCGACGGAGCGACAGAGTACGGGATTTTCTTCAAGCTGATCGTGCCGATTATGAAGCCGGCATTTGCGGCGATGGCGATTTTGAACGGTATGAATGCGTGGAACAACTACATGTGGCCGCTGCTCGTCATCCGTTCTTCGGATAAATACACACTGACGCTTGGTCTCAACACGCTGATCAATCCGTACGGTGATAACTACAGCCTTCTGATTTCCGGTGCATTCTTCTCTATCATCCCGATTCTCATTTTGTACATTGCCTTCCAGAAATACTTTATCGAAGGTATGACAGCGGGAGCGGTAAAGGAGTAAAACAATGGATGAACGAATCTTTATCGCGCAGCGCGCGGATCCGTTCGTGACGCGGGCGGAAGATGGAACCTATTATTTTACGGCCTCTGTTCCTGCCTATGACGGCATTGTCCTGCGAAATGCAGAGACCCTGGAGGGCCTTCGGAACGCACCGGAGAAGGAGATCTGGCACAAGCATAAGAGCGGCCCGATGAGCGTTCATATCTGGGCGCCGGAGCTCCACAGGACGTTCGGCAAATGGCATATATACTTTGCCGGGGGTGATATCAACGACATCTGGAAGATCCGGCCGTATGTGCTGGAGTGCCTGGGAGATGATCCGATACGCGATCCATGGATCGAGCTTGGTCCTATGAAAGCTGCGGCGGAAGATGAGTTTTCATTTACCCAGTTTTCTCTTGATGCCACGGTGTTCCGCCACAGAGGGGAATGGTATTATGTCTGGGCAGAGAAGGTCGGCAGCGGAAAGCAGATTTCAAATCTCTACATTGCGAAGATGGAATCGGCTAATCGGCTGAAGACTGTGCAGGAGCTGATTACAACGCCGGATTACGAGTGGGAACGCCACGGCTTCTGGGTAAATGAAGGACCCGCCGTCATCAAGCATGCAGGAAAAATCTATTTGACATATTCGGCGAGCGATACAGGTCCGGCATACTGCATGGGTATGCTGACTGCGTCAGAGGAAAGCGACCTGCTCGATCCGGCAAGCTGGCAGAAATCCGGAAGACCGGTCCTTGCTTCGAATGAAAAGCTTGGAATTTACGGGCCGGGGCACAATTCATTTACAGTAGATGAGAATGGAAATCCGGTCATGGTGTTTCATGCACGAACAGAAAAGGAAATCGTTGGAGATCCGCTCTATAACCCGAACCGTCATGCAATGCTCATGCCGGTAACATGGGATAAGAATGGGGCACCGGTGTTCCGATTCCGGCAATGAAGAGAATTACAGCGGTCTTTAACCGGCGGGTATTTTGCAGAGAATAAAGACACGCTGATGTGACTTTTATACAAGAATAAGGAGACTTGATATGGAAACTAAAAGAGGCAGCCTGAAGATGGTCCTCGACAGGGATTACCGTGTCGCGGACGTAGACGAGAGAATTTTCGGATCCTTTATTGAGCACCTTGGAAGAGCCGTATACGACGGCATCTATCAGCCGGGCCATCCGCTCTCTGATGAGATGGGATTCCGGAAGGACGTGATTGATCTGGTCAGAGAATTGAAGGTCCCGATCGTTCGGTACCCGGGCGGAAACTTTGTCTCGAATTTCTTCTGGGAGGATTCGGTTGGTCCGAAGGACAAGCGGCCGGAGCGGCTCGAGCTTGCATGGAAGAGCACGGAGTCGAACCAGGTCGGTATTAATGAGTTCAGCAAATGGGCAAAGAAAGCGGATTCGAGCGTGATGATGGCTGTGAACCTCGGAACACGCGGCATCGCGGATGCATGCAATCTCCTTGAGTATTGCAATCATCCGTCAGGTACAAAATATTCGGATCTCCGAATTGCGCACGGCGACAAGGACCCGTACAACATCAAGGTCTGGTGCCTTGGCAATGAGATGGACGGTCCGTGGCAGCTCGGCGGCAAGACGATGGAGGAGTATGGACGTCTCGCTGAGGAGACTGCGAAGGCAATGAAGCTGATCGACCCGTCGATCGAGCTCGTCTCCTGCGGAAGCTCTTCGATTGAGATGCCGACGTTCCCGCAGTGGGAGGCGACGACGCTCGAGAGAACCTATGACTATGTCGACTATGTGTCGCTCCACTCTTACTATGGCAACCGCAGCGGTGACACGACCGATTATCTCGCCTGCTCGGATGACATGGACCGCTTTATCCGTACAGTCATTGCGACCTGCGATTTCGTGAAGGCAAAGAAGCGCGGAAAGAAGGACATTAACTTGAGCTTCGATGAGTGGAATGTCTGGTTCCACAGCAATGCAGCGGACGACGATATCACGAAGAACCATCCGTGGCAGCATCATCCGAGACTTCTCGAGGACGTCTACACCTTCGAGGATGCGTTGATGGTCGGCCTTCTCATGATCACACTGCTGAAGCATGCGGACCGCGTGAAGATCGCCTGCCTCGCGCAGCTTGTCAATGTCATTGCGCCGATTATGACCGATCCGGATGGAGGCGCTTCCTGGAAGCAGACGATTTTCTATCCGTTCATGCATGCATCAACATTCGGACGCGGCGTTGTCCTGCAGCCGTCTGCGCATGTGACAGAGCATGCGACGAGCGGTCATGATGAGGTCACCGACGTCGTCTATGTCCCGGTCTACAACGAGGAAAATGAAGAGCTGACGCTCTTTGCGGTAAACCGTACCCTTGACAAGGATGTCGACATCAATGTCGATATCCGGAGCTTTGGCGACATGAAGCTTCTTGAGCACATTGTCCTTGAAAATGATGATCTGAATGCAGTGAATAGCTCCGCGAAGGAGAATGTGAAGCCGTCTCTCTCAAACGACACAAAGGTTGAAGATGGCGCTCTGACAGGTGTTCTTCACAAGGCTTCCTGGAATGTGATCCGTCTCGGGAAGAGATAAAAGACTTCGCTGACAGCAAATTTATCGAAGAGGCAGGAGAGATGCACTGTGCCTGCACAGATGCAGTTAGAAACAAAAACAACTGATTAATAAGACGCGCCGCGGGATACCCCGGCGCGCCAAATTTATATAAGGAGAACAGGATGAAAAAATTGAGAGCGCCGGAATTGAAACAGGTCCATATCTGCGACGGCTTCTGGTCGGAACGGGTCCGCCTCGTGCATGATGCGATCATTCCGTACCAGTGGAAATGCATGAACGATCAGATTCCGGACGCGGAGCCGTCTCACTGCCTGGATAATTTCAGAATTGCGGCAGGAGACAAGAATGGAGAATTCTACGGCGCTGTTTTTCAGGACACGGACATCGCCAAGTGGCTTGAGGCCGTGGGCGACACACTGGCGGTTACGGATGATCCGGAGCTTGAGGCGCGCGCCGACGCAGCGATTGATCTCATTTGCCGGGCACAGCAGAAGGATGGATATCTTGATACGTATTTCATTATTAAAGAGCCGGAAAAGCGCTGGACAAATCTGTGCGAGGGACATGAGCTCTACACGGCGGGCCACATGATGGAGGCTGCTGTCTCGTACTATCAGGGCACAGGGAAGAGAAATCTCCTCGATGCGGCGGCACGTCTTGCTGATCTTTTGTGTGAGACGTTTGGACCGGAGAAAGGAAAAATGCATAGCTATCCGGGGCATCCGGAGGTTGAAATCGGCTTGATCCGGCTCGCGGATGTGACGGGAGAGGAGAAATACCGGAACCTCGCGAAATATTTTGTGGACACGCGCGGAACTGGTGAGAACTGGTTTCTTCGGGAAATGAAGCGTCCGGGATTTCGTCATATTTTTCCTGAGTTTGATCCCTATGATCCGGCGTATTCGCAGTCGGACCGGCCTGTGCGGGAGCAGACGCACGCGGAGGGGCACGCAGTTCGCGCGATGTATCTCTACAGTGCGATGGCAGATCTTGCAGAGGCATATCACGATGAGACTCTCCTTGATGCCTGCCGGAGACTCTGGGATGATGCAACGCGCCGTCAGATGTATGTGACAGGGAGCGTCGGTTCGTCAGGGATGCTTGAGCGGTTCACAACGGACTATGATCTGCCGAATGACTGCAATTATTCGGAGACATGCGCGTCTGTCGGTCTCATGATGTTCGGTATCCGGATGGCGCGGATCACGAGGGAGGCAAAATACGCGGATACTGTCGAGAGAGCACTTTACAATACAGTCCTTGCGGGGGTTGCTCTTGACGGAAAGAGTTTTTTCTATGTGAATCCGCTCGAGGTCTGGCCGGACGCGTGCCTTCCGCGTACATCGCGGGAGCATGTGAAGCCGGTTCGCCAGAAGTGGTTTGGAGTTGCATGCTGCCCGCCGAATATTGCGCGGACACTCGCGTCACTCGGTCAGTATGCTGTGATGCTTGATGATTCCTCTGTTTATGTGAATCTATTTATCGGCGGGAGCATGAAGACAGACCTAGGCGGAAAATGCGTGACGATCACGTCAGAGTCGCGATTCCCGTACGAAGGGCAGTATCGGATTTCATTTGCAGATGTACCGGAGGAAGGGATAACGCTCTATCTGCGGATCCCGGATTATGCAGAGAATATACAGATCACTGCAGGAAATCGGGGATTAACCATAAGTCAGAATTTGTCTGGATGTCAGATGGAGAAAAATGAGCTGCTCGAGATGTCTTGCGCAGGACCGGAAAGCTTCGAAGAACAAAGCGTGTGTCCTGTCAGAAACGGCTATGCAGAGATCCGTATTCCGTATGATATGACTGTGGAGATGACATGCTCGCTTCCTGTGCGGATTCTTCGTGCGAATCCGAATGTACGGGCCGACTGTGGGAAGGTCTGCCTGCAGAGAGGACCTCTTGTATACTGCCTCGAGGAAATTGACAATGGAAAGAATCTGTCGGAAATCTATCTTGATGCGGAAAAGCCGGTGAAGGCTGTGAAATCAGATTTATTCGGCGGCTGCGTCGTTCTTGAGGCATCCGGCAGACGACTTCGGGAAGATGCATGGTCCGACGGTGCATTGTACGCAGAGCGAAAACCGGCATTTGTCGAAGTCCCGCTTCGTGCTGTCCCGTATTTCTGTTGGAACAACCGCGGTGAGGGTGAGATGACCGTGTGGATGAAGGAATTCCTGCATTGAAACATCTGTTCAGAGCCTTTATACTGTAAGCGCAAGAAACTTATATAAAGCGCGGGAGGAAGGCACAGGTGCCAGACAGCCATTCATTTTCAGAACATGTACTGCACGATAAGGACATCCGCGGGCCGCTCTTTGACTTCCTTGAGAAGACGTACGGGCGGATCCGTATCATCGAGGAGAAAATGAGCGGCCGCGCGAGGGCGGACGCCGTGATGGTCATGCCGGATAAG
>ONGY01000130.1 GCA_900317475.1 uncultured Lachnospiraceae bacterium
AAGGATCTCCTTCATGAACATCAAAGGGCACCACCGGATAACGCAGGAAATGTCTCTCGAGGTGCTGCAGCATGGGATTGTTCCGGAAGCGCGGCAGATTTTCATCCGGCATATAGACGTCCTTCCCGTGCGGTATTCCCTGCTCCTCTGAAAGACGCGTGATATCCGCGACGGTCTTGCGCGTGAGGTAGAAAAGCTCCTGCTCCCCGCCCGCATCCATCGTCTCCTCGACCAGCGGAATCGGCCTTCCTCCATCCTCCGACAACGTGAGCGCAATGACAACCTCGCGCGCATACCGGCAGAGCTGCACGATAACCCGATTCTGCACCGGTGTGAATCCGGTAAATCCGTCAAAACAGATGACCGACGAAGCGACGAGTTTTGACTTCGGAATGGCGTCTGCAAGGAGGTCGAGTGTCTCCTCGTTCGTCACAAATCCGTCGTGAATGTAGTTGAGAAAACGGGAATAAAGATTCTGAAGATCGAGCAGACGTGCATGCAGCGCGCCGCGGCCGGATGCATACTCGGCAAGACGCCCTGCGTCCTCCGGCGAGAGGCCGTACTGCATGAACTCCGAGATGACTGACTTTACCTCGGCAACATAGCCCTGCCGGTTCAGACTGCTTCCGATGACCGGAAGATCATCCGATGCGCGGCTTGCGATCCGCTGCAGAATCAGGCTTTTCCCGATATCATTGAGAACCTCGCGGTGATCCGCCCCGACCTCCTCGAAGATGCGGTGGGAGAGGCGCCCGAAGGAGAGCACATCCACATTCAGGATGCCCTGCGAGCCGCTCGCCAGGACAAGATCCTTCTGCGTCTGCATCGTATACTGCTCCGGCACGATCACGAGATAATTACGGTCCGAGAACGCGCGAAGTGACTCCTGCGCCTTCGTAAGAATCGCCTGATGAAGTTTGTGACTTTTTCCGGCGCCGGATGCGCCGAACAGAAACCGATAAGGCATGGGGCTTCCTTCTTCTCTTCCTTCCTGATGGGTTGTTGATACCGCGGATGCCGC
Source organism: uncultured Lachnospiraceae bacterium (assembly GCA_900317475.1). Classification (GTDB taxonomy): domain Bacteria; phylum Bacillota; class Clostridia; order Lachnospirales; family Lachnospiraceae; genus CAG-791. Next base: position 1,022 of record ONGY01000130.1, read on the forward strand.
TTTTCAAAAAACCGCCGGCATCCGGAAAATCAGAGCGGAATATCCTTCACCGCCCGGTAGATGAGATCCGGCTTTACATCGCTCTTCCCGGCATCTTCCATCGTGGCCTCCCCCGACAGTACCAGAATCGACGTAAAACCGCCATTCACTCCGGCGGCGATATCCGTATACAGACGATCTCCCACCATCGCAACCTCGTCCGGCCGGATGGCATCGGCACCCTGCCGGCCGACGGTTTCGCCAATCCTCATCAGAAGATAGTCATCGATTCCCTTGTTTGGTTTGCCGATGATGATATCCGGGTCCCGGAAGGCGGAGGCTTTGATAAAGGCCTGAATCGAGCCGATATCCGGCACGAAACCAGTCGCCGTCGGGCAGTTGAAGTCCGGATGCGTCGCGATGTAGGGAAGCCCTGCACGCACGAGATCGCAGACACAGCACATCTTCCGATACGTAAGGGATGTGTCAAAACCGGTGACCACGACCTCAGCCTGCTTCCACTCTTCCGATTCCGTTTCTGCCAGCTCTATCCCCGCTTCGCGGAATTCACGCTGCAAGATTGGATTGCCGAGCAGGAACACCTTCCTGCCTGCATAATGCTGCTGCAGATACCAGATGGCCGCCTGTCCGCTCGTCACAATCCGGTCCTCCGGTATCTTAAGTCCCATCCGATGCAGCTTGTCGACATAGGAGTGCGGGTCCTTGCTGGAATTATTCGTGAGGAAATAATACGTCCGGCCGCTCTTCTCAATCCGGTCCAGCCAGTCACGTGCGCCCTCGATCCAGGTCTCATCGAGATAAACCGTTCCATCCATATCGAGCGCAAAAACTCTGACCTTTTTCAGTTTTCCATCTGGATCGGTGCCGATTTCCGGCAGCATTCTGTCATCCATTTTCATAGCATTCCATACCGCTTTTCTTTTTAATCAGATGGCCGTTCTGCGGGCAGCGATCACCTCTTCGGGTGTTTGAGCACAGCGAAGCTTCTCATGCAGGAAACATAC
>ONGY01000002.1 GCA_900317475.1 uncultured Lachnospiraceae bacterium
GCTGGGCTAGTAGGATTCGAACCTACGAAATGACGGAGTCAGAGTCCGTTGCCTTACCGCTTGGCTATAGCCCAATAGTCCGTGACGGTTTTCTCTCCGTCACGAATTGTTATTATACAGACGGTATCTGTGGATTGCAAGCACTTTTTTATAGTCAGTCAAATGGCCCGACCGGGTAGGTGATCGATTTCTCTTCATAATTTGAGAAGTCGACTCCATATGCGGACGACTTTAGATGCAGATGCTTTGCAAGGGCCAGTGCATCTGCATGGCCGAGCTTTGACACAGCATCCTTCTGCGCAAGGAATCTGCGGTCCTCCGGCCCATCGAGGTAGCAGTGCTCGATAATGACTGACTGCATGCCGTACGCCGTCGCCCGGCGGATGATCCCATAATAATCCTGGCCATTTTTTCCAATCCGGTACTTAATGCCGCGCACGGAAAGTCCTGCATTTTCAAGCTCATTCAGCTCTGTCTGTGCAAAATATGCCTCTGCAGGGAACAGCGCCGGATTTGCACTGACATGGACTTCCGCCCCGTTTCTCGAACCGTCGCCGTATGCATTGTAGTGGAGGCAGCAGAGAAAATCTGCGCCCAACTGATGTGCCGTCTCCACACGCTGTGCCAGCGTCGGATCCGACCCGTCCGTCCGCGTGAGATAAACCTTCACATTGTCATACTGAGAAAGTTCACCCGCGATATACTGTGCAAGCTCCAGCGTCATCTGCCCTTCATTGTAAGGGGGATACTGTGCCCCCAGGTCCCCGCTGACTGCGCTGTGGCCGGGATCAAGTACAATTACTGTCTCCCCGTCTGCTCCCTTTGCTTCTGCCTTCATACCGGCTGCTCCTGCCGAGGTTAAAACCAATGCAGCCGCAATCAGAAACGCTGCTGCCCTCCCAAGAGAGCTGTGCCCGAAATGTCTCATCCGTACCATGATTTTCTATTCCTCCGCCGGCGGGTTCTTGCGGATCAGATCGCCGACCTTAAGTCCGTCAAAATCCGGTTCCGCGCTCTTTACTTCAAGCCAGAGCATCTGCTTCGGATGCGGCGCACCGTCAACAGCCTCTCCTTCCTCTGTTGTAAGCCCGGTTACCGTCACCGGTATATCGCGGCCGTCCGGCTTCATGACCTCAATTTCATCCCCGACGAGGAATTTATTCCGCTGCTCAAACAGGCCGCGTCCCTGCGCATCCGCCTCGCCGATCAGCCCAAGGTAAACCGAATCACGATGATAGGAATTGGTTCCATAGACCATAGAACTCACATCCGGCTTGCGGTTGTAATAAAACCCGGTCGTAAACGGCCGATACGTACACTTCGTGATCTCCGCATCGCACCACGGGAGCACTTCCCTGTACTTCTCATCGCTTTCCATCAGCGCGTCGATGGCTTTGCGGTACGCTCTCGCAACCGTCGCCACATACAGCGCCGTGCGCATGCGGCCCTCGATCTTGAAGGAGTCAATCCCCGCATCGCACATGTCCGGGATATGATCGATCATGCAGAGGTCCCGCGAATTGAAGATGAATGTCCCTCGCTCATTCTCGTAAACCGGCAGATACTCGCCCGGCCTCGTCTCCTCCATGACGGAATATCTCCACCGGCACGGGTTCGTGCAGTCACCGTGATTTGAATCGCGCCCGGTGAACCAGTTTGAAAGAAGGCACCGTCCCGAATAACTGATGCACATCGCACCATGAATGAACGCCTCAATCGCAAGGTCCGGATCCGTTTTGGCGCGGATTTCCCTGATCTCTTCAAGGCTCAGCTCCCGCGCGCACACGACGCGGTCTGCGCCAAGGCTCTGCCAGAAATTGAAGTCCGCGTAGTTGAGACTGTTTGCCTGCGTCGAAACATGCAGCTCGCACATCGGGCAGATTTTTTTCGCCAGCATGAATACGCCGGGATCGGCGATGATCAGCGCATCCGGTGCGTCCCCGCCAAAACCTGCAAGCTCCCGGAGGTATTCTTCAATTCCGGCCAGTTCATCGCTGTGCGCAAGAACATTCACTGTCACATGGACTTTCACACCGTGCGCATGTGCATAGTGGATGCCTTCTTTCATGTCTTCCATCGAAAAATTCTTGGCATTGGCACGCAGGCCATATGCCTCGCCGCCGATGTAGACGGCATCCGCGCCGAAATGCACGGCGGTTTTGAGCACTTCAAGGCAGCTCGCCGGAATCAGAAGCTCCGGCCGTTTCCGTTTTGGCTGTGTATCACCCAATTTTTATTCCTCATTAAAGATCTTAAAGACCTGCACTTCCCGGTGCAGTATTTTTCACGCTCATTGCTGCGCCGTCTCCGGTTCCCAGCACTACTGTGATGAGTTCCGGATCCTTCGTCAGTGCATCCAGATATTCACGCATGCGCTTATGAATCGTCCGGTTGCGCCGCGTCACTGCAAATTTTGACTCCAGCACTTCACCGTCCCGGAGAATATTGTCGGACAAAAGAACTCCGCCGCATGCGAGCAGGCGTTTCACCGCGGGAAGGAAGTGGATATACTGTCCTTTGGCCGCATCCATGAAGATAAAATCGAAAGCTTCATCCGGAAGCGACGGAAGGATTTCGGCGGCATCGCCCTCGAGCAGTTCGGGAACAGAAACTGCCTGTCCCGCAGCGGTGCTCTCCTTTCCCTTCCTGTATGCCTCGTAATTCTCCCGCGCCCTTGCTGCCCGCGGCGCATCCTTCTCGATCGTGGTGATCCGTGCGCCTTCCGGGGCATATTCCTGCATAAAAAGGGACGAGTAGCCGACAGCCGCACCGACCTCGAGGATTCTCCCCGGCTTCTTCACTGCGAGGAGAAACTGAATCAGTGCCTGTGTCTGCGGGCGGATGATCGGCACGCCTTCTCCGAGCGCTTCTTTTTCCAATTGTGCAAGAAAAGGCGTCTGCCGCACTTTCATTGATTCAATGAAGGCGGTCAGGCGCTCCTCATCACAGTCTTCCATCCTATACCTGCATGATTAATTGTTCTGTTCCGCAGACTCTTCCGGGGTTTCGGAGAGCGCCTCCGAAGATTCCGTAAGAGACTGCGAAGATGCTTCCCCGGAGGACGTTTCGGACGCGGACGTACTCGAACCGCTGCCGGAGCCCACGGACGATGATGATTCATCACTGCCCTTCGACATCGTTTCCATGATCTCCGACGGCAGCATTTCCGTACTCAGCTCATATGTACCCGGCATGAGCTTGCCGTCGTAATCCGAGAATTTCAGCTGAATCTTGAAGACAGTCGCATTTTCAATGAGGCCGTTCTGTACAAGCAGATTTGCAATGTCATCGACCGACATGTCCGAGGTAACCGTAACGGTCACCGTATGGCCCGATCCGACCGGATCCACGGCCTTCGGGTTAAAAATACTATAGCCCAGGTCATATGCGGACCGCGCCCTCGAGACAAAGAACATGATGAGAACAATGATGACAATGTACTTCACCACGTTCCCGATCAAATCCGGGGCTGTCTGTTTTGACCCCGGCATGTCTTTTCTTTTTCGCGGCTGATAGCTCATAAGTTATGCTTCCATTATCGTTGTGATAATCATCGGGCGGCGCTTCGTCTTCTTCCAGAAGTAATCGCTCAGGGCATCGCGCACATCCGACTTCAGTCTCGTCCAGTCAGAGATTCCTTTTCCAAGATCTGCTTCAATTGTATCACGTGCCTGCGCCTGTGCCTCAACCATCATATCATCTGCTTCCTTCATGTAAACAAAACCGCGGGAAGTAAGTTCAGGTCCGGCCACAAGATCGCCCATATACTGGTCGAGGACAAAACTCACGAAAACGACACCGTCCTCCGCCAGATGCTGGCGGTCGCGCAGAACAACATTTCCGACATCGCCGACACCCAGACCATCGACCATGATATCGCCGACCTGTACCCGGCCAGTGACGGATGCGCTGTTTTCATCGAGAGAGAGCACATCGCCGGACTGCAGAATGAAGATGTGATCATCATCATAGCCGAGCATCTTTGCGATCTTCCGGTGCGCGGTCAGATGCTTGAACTCGCCGTGGACCGGAACGGAATATTTCGGCTGGACCAGCGTGTAAATCAGTTTGATTTCTTCCTGGCAGGGGTGGCCGGATGCGTGTACATCCGAAGAAATAACATCCGCGCCCTTCATGAGCAGCAGATTGATGATATTCGTCACGGCCTTCTCATTGCCCGGAATCGGATTCGACGAGAAGATGACTGTGTCGCCGGGACCGATCCTTATCTTGCGGTGCTGGCTCTCAGCCATGCGGGAGAGTGCCGCCATGCTCTCGCCCTGGCTTCCGGTCGTTATGATGACCGTCTTCTCCTCCGGATAATTCTTGAGCTCATCGATATCGATCAGCGTGTTCTCCGGGATGCTGATGCATCCGAGCTCCTGCGCGATATTGATGATCTGAACCATGCTGCGGCCCTCGATGACGACCTTGCGGCCGAACTTGTACGCAGAATTGATGATCTGCTGTACACGGTCGACATTGCTGGCAAATGTCGCAATGATGAGCCTTGTGTCCTTGTGCTCCTGAAACAGAATATCAAACGTCTGCCCGACCGTCTTCTCGGACGGCGTATAGCCGGGCCTTTCGGCATTCGTAGAGTCACACAGCAGCGCCAAAACTCCTTTTCTTCCAAGTTCCGCGAATCGCTGCAGGTCGATGGCATCGCCGAAGACAGGCGTATAATCTACCTTGAAATCACCGGTATGAACCACAATGCCGACCGGCGAATAAATAGCCAGTGCCGCGGCATCAACGATACTGTGGTTGGTTTTGATGAATTCTACCCGGAAGGCACCGAGATTGACTGTCTGACCGAACTTCACGACATGCCGCTCGGTCGTCTCCATCATCCCGTGCTCCGTGAGCTTGTTCTCAATGATGCCCATGGTAAGGCGGGTCGCGTAGATCGGGACATTAATATCGCGGAGGACATACGGCAGTGCGCCGATATGATCCTCATGGCCGTGGGTGATCACAAATCCCTTCACCTTGTCCAGATTGTTCCGCAGATACGTCGTGTCCGGGATGACGCAGTCAATTCCGTACATATCTTCTGTCGGGAAAGCCATGCCGCAGTCGACGACGATAATACTGTCTTCGTATTCGAAAACAGTGATATTCATGCCGATCTGCTCGAGCCCTCCGAGCGGAATGATTTTCAATTTGCTTTTGGATGCCTGTGCTTTACTTGTTGTTTTCTCTTTGCTCATAGTCCTCTTTCTTTTGATTTTGACGAAAGCAGAGGACCGCACTTCACTAAACGGCCCGGATTCCGATTTGTTTTAACGGAACCGGCCCGTTTCTCCGGCGGTCTTGTGCCTTCGCCTTCGGACATGCGCCAATCTGACGGCAGAAACTCCCCCTGTCTTTGCCTTTCTGAAATCCCGACCGTCCCCTGCGGGATCGGTCCTGCTGGAATTCAGGTTATTTCTCGAGATCGATGCCCATGTCCTCTGCCGCATCACGGAAAAGCTCCGCAACTGCCGACAGTTCTGTATCATCATCTACTATTTCATAGACACTTTCCGCGTCATTCTCCCGCGAAGTGTCCTTTAATATAAGTGCCTCTCCGTCACCGTCTTCGGTGTCCGTCACAAGAATATATGTGATGCCGCGAAGCGTTGCCTGATCGAGCACATAAAATTCAACCGGCTTTTCTCCCCCGGCCGGTGTAAAAACAATTTTATCCATTTGGATTTCCTGTAGAAATTCTCCGCTGCCGCCGTTTCCGGTCTGCAGTTTCCGGCGGCGGACTTCCCAGCTGGGTTCCGGTACTACTTCTCTTCTTTCAGCTTTGCGAGAACATCCGGATGCGCGTTCATATATTCCTGCAGAATCACCGATGCAGCAATCTGGTCGACATATCTCTTGTCGCCGGCCTTGTGCCCCATCTTTGCAAGAATCTCATCGGCTTCCACAGTCGTCAGCCTCTCATCCTGAAAAACGCATGGAATTCCGCTTCTCCGCTCGATGTGGTCCGCGAATTCCCGGGCGAGACGGGCTCTCTCCCCTTCGGAATCGTCCATGTTCAGCGGAAGGCCGACCACAATCAGTCCCACATCGTTTTCCTGCACAAGCTCTTCAATGCGCGCAAAAGTCTTCCGGATCTTGCTCTCGCGGTCACGGTAAATGGTCTCCTTCGGCTGCGATGTGAGAAGGAGGGCATCACTGAGCGCGACACCGACCGTTTTGGCGCCGTAATCAAGTCCCATGATCCGCATGGCGCTTACCAGTTGTTATTGCGGATGTAGCTCCGGAGAATCTCCTCGACGAGCTCATCGCGCTCCACACGCATGATAAGACTGCGCGCACCCATGTAATTTGTGATATACGTGGGGTCACCCGACATGATATATCCGACAATCTGGTTGACCGGATCATATCCCTTGGTCGTGAGTGCCTCATAGACAACCGACAAAACCTTCTTTGCCGCCGATTCTTCTTCCTTCTGCGGCTTGAAATACTGGGTATTGCCGAAATCATCGTCGCTTCTGTTCATGTTTCCATTCTGACGATCTGTCATGAAATCGCTTCCTTTGCTTCTATTGCTTCTATAGCTTCGATTACTTCTATAGCTTCTATTGCCGATTATTTCCTGTAATCCTTCGCCGGTCCGCCGAACTGCCGTGCTGTTTCCCTGCAGCCTGCAGGGCAGTTACTATCGGATTCCTGCGGTTCTTTTCCGGAACATAGGACATATCCCGGCTGAAACCTCAAATATTGCTGCCGGATAATCCGGTCCTGTAAACGCACCTGAAACAAGCCCGTGCCTCAGGTCATAGTATAAAAATATTACTTCATTTTTATCCTGTCCGCAATGTTTGTGAAAACCTTCAGCAGACGCACGGTCGTCCCCGGGATGGCAGGACCGATAATCCCTGTGAGAACCTGCCCGCGCCGGATTTTTGTTCCTTCTGCCGGAACTGCAGCTTCAATATAACGCGCGGTATGGCCGACAATCCACTCTGCGCCGTTCTTCTCCTGTACGCCCGCATCTTCCCCTGCATCTTTTCCATACGCCATCTGCGTGCGGCCGCGCATTTCCTCATACGAGTGCATTTCCTCGGCGAGGATAGACTCCTTCTCACCGCGAAAACTCTCCCGGAACGCGCGGGCCTGCTTCATGGTAAGTTCCTGCAGGATATGACTCCGCTCTTCCTTCACGGCTTCCGTGATCTGGTCCGGCATCCGGTCTGCGGCGGTTCCGTGCCGTCTCGAATATTTAAACACGTGAATTTCATAGAAATTCACTGTTTCGAGGAACCGCAGGCTTTCTTCGAATTCCTCTTCAGTCTCTCCGGGAAAGCCGACGATTACATCGGTCGTGAGCGCCGGACGGTCATAATACCGGCGCAGGCGCTTCGCCGTTTCCAGGAATTCTTCCGCCGTATAATGCCGGTTCATCCTCTTCAGGACGGAATCACAGCCGCTCTGAAGGGAAAGGTGAAAATGCGGGCAGATTTTCGGCTCCGATGCGATGGCTGCCACAAATTCCTCATTCATGACGCGGGGTTCCAGCGATCCGAGGCGGATACGCTCAATGCCGGGCACCTCTGCGATGGCGTGAAGAAGTCTTTGAAGATCCGGATTTCCGCCCTCCGTATCGTTGTAGGCAACTCCGCGGAAATCCGTGCCGTAGCTTCCGATGTGGATTCCGGTCACAACAACTTCCTTTACGCCCTCCGCCGCCAATGCGCGCACCTCACGGAGCACATCCTCCGGCTTCCTGCTCCGGACTCTGCCGCGCGCATAGGGAATGATGCAGTAGGAGCAGAACTGATTGCAGCCGTCCTGAATCTTGATGTCCGCCCGGGTGCGGCCGGGCACCTCCAGCGTCATCTCCTCGTAGACCGGATGGTCCGTGATATTGCTGAATGTGCGGCCGTCCAGCGTTTTGGCGCTGCCGGGATCTTCGCTGTCCCCGGCATCTTCGCTGTTTCCGGCATCTTCGCGGGTTCTGAAGTCCCCGCTGCTCCCGGAGTTTTCACGTTCACGGAGGTAGTCTTCCAGTATCTCCGCAAGGCTTCCTTTGCGGCCGGTGCCAACGGCAAGATCGACAGCCGGGTCCTTTTCCACTGCCTCGCGGCCGGTCTCCACATAACAGCCGACGGCCACAACTACCGCTTCGGGGTTCTCTTTCTTCGCGCGGTGAAGCATCTGACGGCTCTTGCGGTCGGCAATGTTCGTGACCGAGCAGGTGTTTACGACATACACATCCGCTTTTCCGTCAAAAGGCACAATCTTCCACCCTTTTTTCTGTAGGTTCTGCATCATTACATCTGTTTCATAAGCATTCACCTTACATCCCAGATTATGAAACGCTATCGTTTTCACTGATGCCCTCCGCCTTTTCTGTATATTTTGAACATTGACTTATAATTTTCTTTTTAATAGTATAAATAGCAGGAAACAGATTTTCAAAAAGGAGGATCAGTCCAATGAAAACCGTAAAGATTTCTCTGAATTCCATCGACAAGGTAAAGTCCTTCGTCAATGATATTACTAAGTTTGACTATGATTTCGATCTGGTATCCGGCAGATATGTCATTGATGCCAAGTCAATCATGGGAATCTTCTCGCTGGATCTGTCCAAGCCGATCGACCTGAACATCCACGCTGAGGATAACATCGACGAAGTCATGAAGGTTCTCAAGCCTTACATGGTCTGATTCAATGGAAAGAAGAGAGCGTCTTCGGATGACCGGAGGCGTGAGTTGTTTTTAAAACTGCCGTATCCGAAAGAGATACGGCAGTTTTTCTATGCTGTCAATTACTTTTCATCCGCTGGCGCGGTTTTGGGCGAATCCGCACTCACGGACGCGTTCCCATCGGCGGATTCCGTTTTGACCGGATCCGTTTCTCCCGCCGGACGCTGTTCGATATTCTTTGCGAGTTCGCCGGTCAGCGGGTCTTCCCTGTGCTTGACAATGCGCGATCCCTTCTCATCGACCACGATGATCTCATCCGTCTCGAGAGCCCGCTTCACCATCTCATCAATTTTGTCGTCGAGATGATGCTCATGCCGCTCGATGACATCGAGAACCGGCTTTGTCACGGGATGCTTTGCGACAAAAATCGTGCAGCAGTCCTCGTACGGAAGGATGGAAGTCTCGAACGCGCCGATTTTCTTCGAGATGTTGATGATCTCTTCCTTGTCAAAACCAATGAGAGGTCGGAACACAGGCAGTGTGCAGACTGCGTTGGTGCACTCGAGTGAACGCATGGTCTGAGACGCAACCTGTCCAAGGCTCTCACCTGTGATGAGGGCGCCGCATTCCGTGCGCCTCGCGATGAGTTCTGCAATCCGCATCATGTAGCGGCGCATGATGATCGTGAGCTCGTCATGCGGGCATTTGTCGTAGATGTACAGCTGAATCTCGGTGAAATTGATGTTGTGAAGCCAGATCGGCCCGGTCCATTTTGCGACAATGGAGGCAAGGTCGATGACCTTCTGCAGTGCGCGCTCGCTTGTGTACGGCGGCGCGTTGAAATAGGTCGCATCCAGTTTGAGTCCGCGTTTTGCCATCATGTACCCGGACACCGGAGAATCAATGCCGCCGGAGAGCAGGAGCATGGCTTTGCCCGCGCTTCCCACCGGCAGGCCGCCGGGTCCCGGAAGGATGTGCGTATACACATAAACCTTCTCACGGATTTCGACGTTTACAAGGATTTCCGGCTCGTGGACATCAACCGAAAGATCCGGATACGCCTCGAGAAGATCTCCGCCAAGCTCTTCGTTCAGCTGCTGCGAATTCATCGGGTATGTCTTGTCCAGCCGGCGCGTGTGCACCTTGAAGGTATGATGCCGGTCCGGATATTCCCCGCCGAAGAATGCAACAATCTCCTTCGAGAGAGATTCGTACGGCTGCACCTCGATTTCCTTCATCGGGCAGATGCCGACGATGCCGAACACATGCTGCAGGGCATCCGTGACTTCATCGAAGTCATAATCCTCATGGCATTCGACAAAAATACGGCCCGAGCTCCGATGCACCGCAAAGGACCCGGCGCACTTCTTGAGGGCAATCCGCATCTGCTGTACCAGCGCATCCTCGAAGAGATAACGGTTCTTTCCCTTCACACCGATTTCCGCATATTTGATGAGAAACGACTGATATTTCATAATTCCATTCTCCACTGCCGCAAGGGCATTTATTCCGCTGCAGAACAGCTCCGGTCCGTCAAAACTTTCCGCGGGAAAATTAATGTCTCGTATATTTTCTCAGCATCGGCACAATTTCCTTCAGTGCGTCTGCCGCCGCATCCATGTCGTCCATCGAATTCATGACGGAGGTCGAAATCCGGATGGTATTGTCGAGCGCATCTCCGGTGACGCCGATTGCCTTCAGTGTCTCGGAAAGATGCGGCCGGTTCGAGGAGCAGGCACTGCCCGATGAAACATAAATATTCCTGTCCTCAAGGGCATGCAGCAGAACCTCGGCGCGCACCCCCGGCACTGTGAGAGAGATCACCTGCGGAGCTGTGGTGCGTACGGATGCCGACAGTTCCTCTTCTCCGACATCCGCAATTTTCTTTCCATACAGCGCAGGAACTCCGTTGATAATGACGTCCGGAATCTCCTCACACCGGCGCAGGAAGTGTTCCTTCATGGCAAAAAGCTTCTCCCGCTCGCCCGCAAGATCAGAATATAGCATTTTGGCCGCAAGCGCCATGCCCGCGATCCCCGCAACATTCTCGGTCCCGGAGCGGAGGCCGCCCTGCTGCCCGCCGCCGAAAATCAGATTCCGCACTTTCACGCCGTCCGCGACATACAAAAGCCCAATTCCCTTCGGACTATGGATCTTGTGCCCGCTGGCCGCGAGAAAATCGATGTGCATCTTCGAAGGATAAATCTCTTCTTTTCCGAACGCCTGCACCGCATCGACATGGAACAGCGTCTTCGGATTTTTCTTCTTGATGGCTTCTCCGATCTCCGCTATGGGCTCGACTGCGCCGATTTCATTGTTCGTGAACATGCAGGAGACAAGAATCGTGTCTTCCCGCACTGCATCCGCGACGTCCTGCGCGGAAACGTGACCGTTTGCATCAACCGGAAGATACGTCACTTCAAAACCGATGCTCTCCAGGAACTTCATCGACTCCAGAACCGCCGGATGCTCGAGTTTTGATGTGATGAGGTGCTTCCCCGCGCGCTGATTCGCGAGCGCACCGCCGATGAGTGCGATGTTGTTGGATTCTGAGCCGCAGGACGTGAAATAAAGATTCTGCGGTCTGCATTTCAAGATCTGCGAGAGCGTCTCTTTGGCCGTGCGGATTTCCTTCTCTGCCTCGACGCCCTTGTGATGCATGCTCGACGGATTGCCGTATTTTTCCAGATAAATGGTATTCATGAGTGCGGCGACCTCCGGAAAAACCCGTGTCGTCGCGGAATTATCAAGATAAATTTCCTTTTCCATACTCGCTCTCAATCGTCTCCGGCGCCTTCAATCTCCATCCTGTAAACGAGGAAGGACAGTGCGCACATCCCTGCGGTCTCTGTCCGGAGAATCCGGTGTCCCAGCGTAACCGGCTCACAGCCGGCTTTCTTTGCCTCTTCCACCTCTGCCGGCGAGAAGCCTCCCTCCGGCCCGATGAAAACCGCGATACTCTGCCCAGGTCTTATTCCGCCCAGGATTTCCCGCGTATCCCGTCCGTTCTCTGCCTTCTCATAGGGCAGGATCCGGATATCATAATTCCCGGCCATTCGGAGCGCTTCCTTCATGGAGACAGGGCTCTGCACCGCCGGTACCTTCGTCCTGCGGCTCTGCTCTGCCGCCGATTCCGCAACCGACTGCCAGTGTTCTCTTTTCTTCTCCCGGCGCGGGCCTTCAAGCTTCATCACGCATCGTTCCATCTCGACCGGCACAAATTCATCGCAGCCGAGCTCCGTGCACTTCTGCACGATAAAATCCATGCGGTCGCCCTTCGGAAGACCCTGAAACAAAGTCACGTGCACGGGAAGCTCCGCATCGGACACTCCGGCCGAGACAAGAGACAGAACCGCCTCTCCCTCCGCATACTGTTCGATGCGGTAGAGGTACGTCCGCTCACTCCCGTCACTCACAGAAAGTTCTTCGCCCGGACGCATCCGCAGCACATTTTTAATGTGATTAAAATCGGCCCCGCGGACCCGGAGCGTATCTCCGATCTCCGAGGGATCCGCAAAAATATGCGTCATACCTTTACCCCGCTGAGGCGCCGCAGCAGCGGCCGCGGCAGAATGCCCGAATGGGCCCTCTCCCGCATCCCGTTCATCGGTGCAGGTTGCACCGTGCAGACAGCACCGTGCCGGCGGCACCCCTGGTTCCGATGGCTGGAACCAGCGTCCGTCAGACTTCTGCCTTCCGCCCGGTGACCGAGTGCCATTCGCCCTGATCTGCGATGTTCACAATCTCAAGTCCCGCCTTTTCGCACGCGTCCGCAACGGTTTTCTCGTAACCGTCGATGATTCCGGACATGATGCAGACCGCTCCCGGCTTCATACAGCGGACGGCTGCCGGTGTGAGCGGAACCAGGACCGACGGAAGAATATTGGCCACAACGATGTCGTATTTCCCGTATCCGACCTCATCCTGAATCTTCTTATCGTCCGTAAGATTTCCGAGAATCATATGAAAGCGCGAAGGATCGACGCCGTTTGCCTTCAGATTATCATTCACGGCCGGTACCGCACAGGGATCAAGATCCGTCGCCGTCACGCTTCTGCCGCCGAGCATCAGGGAGAGAATTCCCAGGATTCCGCTTCCGGTTCCGATGTCGAGAAGGTTCGTCTCATCCGTGAGATACTTCCGGATCTCCCGGATGCACAGCTGTGTCGTCTCATGCATACCCGTGCCGAATGCCGTGCCGGGGTCAATGTGAAATACAAGGCGCGGCTTTTTCTCCCCGTCTCCCTTTTCCGGCTTCTCCCAGGAAGGGATGCAGAGAATATCATCGATCCAGAACTGGTGAAAATACTGCTTCCAGTTGTTGATCCAGTCCTCGTCCTTCGTCTCGTCCACGGAGATCGTTCCGTCCCCGATAATATCGGAATAACTCCGGAGCTCATCGAGGCACTGCGCGATTCCCTTCCGGATTTTCTCGGGTTTTCCCTTGCTTCCGTCCGGCATCTTCAGCGTTCCGTCTTCGTTTTCCTCTACGTAAAAACTCAGAACGGCAGTGCCGTCATCGGGTCCCGGCGGCGGGCAGATATCGACAAACATCTGCTCTTTCTCTGCAGCCGTGAGGGGAACATTGTCCTCGATCTGGGCCCCCTCAAGGCCGATATCTTCCAGCTTGCTGATGATGATGTCTTCCGCATCGACTGTCGTGCGGACTCTGAAACGCATCCACTTCATAAACGCCTCCGGGAGATCGCTCTCCTCCGGTGATACTGCATGAAATCGGGCGTCCGTCTGAAGAGCACTTCATTCCGGACGCCCGACCGATACTCTTTCTTCCGCCCCAAACCCCGGTCAGACATCATTGCTGACGTTTAAGCTGATCCATTGGCTCCAGGCCTCCGCACTATATATCAGCTCTGATACAGGGACCGATACTTCAGCGGCAGTTCATCAGCGGAAGAATCCTTTCTTCTTTTTTCCTTTTTCCTCGGGTTCATCGGAGGATGCGACATTCAGTGTATCGCCGATCTCCGCATCATACTGCTTCAGAAGTTCCTTTGCCTCCTTCGAAATGTGCGTCGGAACATCCACGACGATCGTCACGATCTGATCCCCGCGCGACTTCGAATCACGAAGCGAAGGAACACCCTTGTTCCGCAGACGGATCTTCGTATCTGTCTGCGTTCCCGCCTTGATGTCGACCTCGATGGGTCCATCCACCGTGTCCGCCTGAATGGTTCCGCCGAGCACGGCAATCGGATAGGAAATTTTCTCTGTCGTATAAATTGTGGTATCGTCCCGCGCAAACTTCGGATCGGAAGAGACGATTACCTCCACCAGAAGATCGCCGCGCGGTCCGCCGTTGAATCCGGGTTCACCCTTTTCGCGGATACGGACGCTCATGCCATTGTCAATTCCGGCTGGAATAGAGACACGAATGGTCTTGCGGCTCATCTTGTACCCTGTTCCGCCGCAGTCCGGGCATTTCTCCTTGATCACCTTGCCGGTTCCGCCGCAGTCCGGGCAGGTCTGCACGTTCCGGACGGTCCCGAAGAAGGACTGCTGCGTATAAACGACCTGTCCCTTGCCGCCGCAGCGGGGGCACATGACCGGATTCGTGCCGGGTTTTGCGCCGCTTCCCTTGCAGGTAGGGCACTCATCCTTGAGATTCAGCGTAATATCCTTCTCACAGCCGAAAATTGCCTCCTTGAAGGAAATCCGCACGCTCGTACGCACGTTGCTTCCCTTCATGGGGCCGCTCGAAGCACCCGGGCGCGTTCTCGAACCGCCGAAAATATCGCCGAAGATATCGCTGAAAATATCGCTGAAATCAGCGCTGTTGAAATCAAAGCCGCCCTGACCGAATCCGCCGGTTCCGTCAAACGCAGCCTGACCGAACTGATCATATTGCCTTCTCTTGTTCTCATCGGACAGCACCGCGTATGCCTCGGATGCCTCCTTGAACTTGTCGGCTGCCTCCGGATCGTCCGGATGCAGATCCGGATGATATTTCTTGGCAAGAGTCCGATACGCCTTCTTAATATCTTCCTGAGAAGCATTTCGGTCTACACCGAGCACTTCATAATAATCACGTTTCTGTTCTGGCATAATTACCTACCTTGAATAAGGAATAACGCGAAATACAATTGCAGATGCAATGTACGCATAAACTGCGGGCTTATTCTAACACAGTTCTCTGCTGCCGCAAAAGCCCTTAAGCTTTCAATGCGCGAAAGAGCCCAGAGAGATTTCGCTCCCCCTGGGCTTCTTCTATGTTCAGTTACCGTGCTTTGGACTGCTTTTTGCCGAATGCGGCAGCCGGTGCTTCAGCACCGATGCTGCAGTTTGAAAGTCCTGCATCAGCGGGACTTTCAAACTTCTCTGTAGTCTCCGTCTACAACGTCATCATCCTTGCCGCCGTTGTTTCCGGATCCTGCATTCGAAGAACCTGTTCCCGTTCCAGCACCTGCGCCGGGGCCTGCCTGGCCGCCTGCCTGCTGATTCTGCTGTGCAGCCTGCTCATACATCTTGGTGAACAGAGCCTGTGCATCGGTTGAAAGCTTCTGCTGCTTTGTCTTCAGTTCATCGACATCCGCATCGCTGATTTCGGTCTGATCCTTGGTTCTGTCAAGAACCGCCTTCAGATCGGCGAGATCTGCTTCCACTGTCGACTTCTGAGACGGATCGAGCTTGTCTCCTGCTTCCTGCATTGCCTTCTCGGTCTGGAATGCAAGAGAATCTGCCTCGTTGCGGGCATCAATTGCGTCTTTCTTCTTCTTATCCTCCGCCTCGTACTGAGCTGCTTCCTTGACAGCCTTCTCGATATCCTCATCGGACATCTTGGAGCTGCCGGAAATCGTAATGTGAGCATCCTTTCCGGTGCCGAGATCCTTTGCGGATACATTGATGATACCGTTAGCATCGATATCGAAGGTTACCTCAATCTGAGGGATTCCTCTCGGTGCCGGTGCGATGCCGTCCAGACGGAAGGTGCCGAGGGTCTTGTTATCACGTGCAAACTTACGCTCGCCCTGAAGGACGTGGATATCAACGGACGTCTGATTGTCGGCCGCCGTAGAGAATACCTGGCTCTTCTTGGTCGGGATCGTTGTATTGCGCTCGATCAGAGGAGTGGAAATGCCGCCCAGTGTCTCGATGGAAAGTGTAAGAGGCGTGACATCGAGCAGAAGGATATCGGACGAATTCGTCTTATCACCGCTGAGGTTGCCGCCCTGAATAGCTGCACCGATTGCAACACATTCATCCGGGTTCAGGTTCTTGCTCGGCTCATGACCGGTCAGCTGACGAACCTTCTCCTGAACGCATGGGATACGGGTAGAACCGCCGACCAGCAGAACCTTTCCGAGGTCAGCATTGGTAAGGCCGGCATCTCTCATTGCGTTCTGAACCGGAATAGCAGTCTTCTCAACAAGATCACTGATCAGTTCCTCGAATTTCGCTCTCGTGAGCGTCATATCGAAGTGCTTCGGGCCGTCTGCGGTCGCAGTGATGAACGGAAGGTTGATCTCTGTCGTCGTGGAGTTGGAAAGTTCCTTCTTCGCATTCTCGGCAGCTTCCTTGAGTCTCTGCATCGCCATCTTATCCTGAGACAGATCGACGCCCTCTTTCGCCTTGAATTCGGAGACCATCCAGTCGATGATTCTGTTATCGAAATCATCGCCGCCCAGATGCGTATCACCGTTGGTAGCAAGAACTTCGACTACGTCGTCACCGATATCGATGATAGAAACATCGAACGTGCCGCCGCCAAGATCATAAACCATGATCTTCTGTTCTTTTTCGTTGTTCAGGCCATATGCAAGCGCTGCTGCAGTCGGCTCATTAATGATACGCTTTACATCCAGTCCTGCAATCTTGCCTGCAGCCTTGGTAGCCTGACGCTGATCATCGTTGAAATAGGCCGGAACCGTGATGACTGCCTCCGTTACCTTATCGCCGAGATATGCCTCTGCATCCGCCTTTAATTTCTGAAGAATCATTGCGGAAATCTGTTCCGGCGTGTACTTCTTGCCGTCGATGACAGGGCCGTCCGATGTACCCATCTTTCTTTTGATGGAAGAAATCGTGCGGTCCGCGTTTGTGACCGCCTGACGCTTTGCAGATTTGCCGACAAGCCGCTCACCGTTCTTTGTAAATGCGACAACCGAAGGGGTTGTGCGCTCGCCTTCTGCGTTCGGAATTACAGTAGGCTTGCCGCCTTCCATAACCGCTACGCAGCTGTTAGTAGTACCAAGATCGATACCAATTATCTTACCCATAATATTTTCTCCTCTTCTGCACCGAAACCCTGTGCGAAATGTAAATTTCTTATTGATTGAATGTCAGTTGCTGTACTGATGCTGTCTGCCGTTTTCACGGCAATGCATGTATCTATTTTGCAACCGCGACCATACTGTGCCGAAGCACCTGATCGTGGAACATGTAGCCTTTCTGAAGCTCCTGCGCAACGACGCCGGATTCGTACTCTTCGCTGTCCACCTGCATCACTGCATTGTGGAAGTTCGGATCGAATTCTTTGCCGACCGCCTCGATCGGGGTGACCCCCAGATCTTTGAGCTGCTTTACCATCTGCTGGTAAACTTTTTCGATTCCCTGGACGAACGGATCATCCTTTCTGTCATCTCCCAGGCTCTGAAGCCCGCGCTCGAAGTTGTCCACAATCGGAAGAATCTTCTCACAGACGTTCTTCTCACCCATCGAGAACATCTGATCCTTTTCCTTGTCCGTTCTCTTGCGGTAATTGTCAAATTCTGCAAGCTGACGGCGGAGCTGATCCGTAAGAGAAGCATTCTTCTCTTTGAGATCCGCAAGCTCCTTGTCTTCCTTTTTCTTTGCGAAGAAGGATTTCTTCTTTCCGGAGTCTGCGTCCTTTGTATCCGTGTCCTCTTTTACTTCCTTTTTCGTATCGGCTGCTTCCGGATGATTTCCTTTTTCGTCCTTTGTTTCACCGGGCTTCTCTTCCTTACTGCCATCACCCGTTTTTGCTTTATCCGCCGCAGCCTGATCAGCGTCCCCGGAAGTTTCTTCCGTCTTCGCTGCCTCTTCCGTCTCCGGATCTGCCGGATCTGTATTTACATCGGCCCCGTTGGATTTCTTCTCTTCCTCCTGGCCGGTATCTGCATCATCAATTTTGATCTCTGCCATTTGCCAAAACCTCCTGCCGCTTCTTTCTTTGCTGTTCTTTACGAACCGATTTTTCTGTCTCTGTCCCGTTTTTTCTGTTTACGGGCTGTTCTTTCTATAAATAAAAGATCGTGCCGCGGTTACTTCTTGTAATAATCCTCCAGCTGATGCATGACATTCTTCAATGCATCCACGACCTTGTCGTAATCCATCCGCTTCGGTCCGACGATTCCTATGGTTCCCTTCATGCCGTCGCCAAGATCATACGTTGTAGTGACAACACTGCAGTCTTCCATACCCTTGCCGGCAGACGGAACCTCGTCGCCTATATAAACCTGAATTCCTTTCTGGTCCGAATCCTCCAGGGTGTTCCGGACGATATTCCCGAGGACTTCCTTTTCCTCGAAGTCTCCGATGATCTGGCTTGCTCTCGACTGATCGGCCAGTTCCGGATACCGGAAAATATTATCTGCGCCGCTGGTGTAAATCTCCGGCTTCTCATCCGTCTGAATAGCCTCAGCCGCAGCATCCATCACGTGGCTGACCAGCTCGCTGTGAATACCCGCCTGTTTCTTGATCGCGGCAATCAGTCCCAGATTGATGCTTTCAACCGTGAGACCGTCCAAAGCACTGTTGAGCAGCATGTTCAGCTTCAGCAGCGTTTCAGAATCAAATACCTCATTGACCTCGATCATCGAATTCCTTACGAGGTTTCCCTCTATGACGATGACTGCCAGAACATGATGCACATCGACCTGCGACAGCTGAATGAATTTGATCTTGTTGCCGCCAACGGTCGGCATCGAAATCATCGATGCATAATTTGTGTTGTTCGCGAGCAGCTTTGCAGCCTGCTTGAGCAGATTCTCAAGCTTGTCTTCATGCTCGAGAAGCATCGACTTCATGTCGTCGACCTGTCTGTTCTTTTCCTCCAGCAGTTCGTCAACATACAGACGGTAGCCTTTGTCAGTCGGGATTCGTCCTGCCGATGTATGCGGCTGAACGATGAGTCCCATTTCCTCCAGATCCGACATTTCATTGCGGATCGTCGCGGAGCTCAGTTTCAGATCCGTGAACTTGGAAATGGTCCGGCTTCCCACCGGCTCGCCTGTCTCAAGATAAGTTCGGATGATGGCCTGCAGGATTTTCTTTTTTCTTTCCGGCAAATCCATTTCGATACTCCATCTTCAGGTGAACTTCAGGTTGTTTCCCTGTTAGCACTCATTCGTCTTGAGTGCTAACACCTTACTCGTATAAAATAGCACCGCCCCATGGGAGAGTCAACAGGGAAATTCTTAAAGAATTGTGAACACAGAACGTGCGCCCGCCGGGCGCACCAAAAAAATACCTCCGGACCTGCGTCCGGAGGTATTCCTTTCAAGTCAATTCATGTAAGTTCAGTCGATTCATTCCCGGTGTCAAATAAAGGTTCTTTCCGTCGGGGATTTAAAATCTGTCCCCAGGATCTTTGCCTTTCCGGTCTGCCGGGAACGGACCGGAGCTTTTCTTCCGATTAGATTTCGAAGCTGCCGAGCTCGCCATCCATTACATAGTAAACTCTGCTCTCTTCCGTCTTTACATACAGCTGGATAGACTTAAGGTCTGCCGGGTCCTTCTTGAGATCATACTTCCACACATCCTTTGCGGACTGGATCAGAGTCTCAGTGGTATAGGTCTTCCCGTCAAACTGTACGCTGACTTCTGTCTTGGGAGCTGCGGTCTTCTTTGCTACCTTTGCTGCAGCCTTCTTGACGTCCTTCTCTACTTTTGCGGTTACTTCTGCTGCCTTTGCTTGTGCCTTTTCAGCGACAGCCTTTACGTCTGTCTTCGGAGCTGCGGTCTTCTTTGCAGCAGATGTCTTCTTTGCTGCCGGCTTCTTTGCAGGAGCTGCTGCCTTTGCCTCTTCCGGCTTCAGGTTTACGCTCTTTACAGTTGCCTTCGGTTTTGCTTCTTCTGCCATGATAGAAATTCTCCTTTCATAACATATACTCTGTACTTCCGGGTTCAATGCCCAAACCCTTGGTATTACTGCATTTCTCCTCGACTTCAGCGTCAGATTATCACAATCACGATATTGTGTCAATATTTTCACAATATTTACATGCGGTCACACTTTATCGGAAAATGTCAAACTTTTATTGTTACTTTTACAGAAGTTCTTTTTCAAAATTTGTGATTAACTCACAACCGGATGCGGATCGTTTTGACGCGGAGCGGTTTAATCCGTTCTTTATAGTGTTATTAAATAGACGTATTTACGTGTATATATGCAATTTGAAGGCAATCGACGTTTTTTCGCTCACTCTGCTCAGGCCGCCAGTACAGCACGGATTCCGAAGAAGGCAAGCACGATGATTCCGAGGATGATACGGTACCAGCCGAACACCTTGAAATCATGCTTTCTTACATAATTCATAAGAAAACGGATGATGAAAAGCGAGACAAGGAAGGCTGTCGCCATGCCGATGAGAAGAATTCCCCATTCCGACCCGGTGAGGCTTCCGTTGTATTTGACGAATTTCAAGACACTGGCGCCGGCCATGACCGGGATAGCGAGGACAAATGTGAATTCTGCGGCAGCCGGTCTTGATATTCCGATGATGATGCCGCCGATGATCGTAGCTCCTGAGCGGGAAGTTCCGGGGAAAATTGCGGCCACCATCTGGAAAAGACCGATGATCAGCGCCTGCAGCGGCGTGATGCTGCTCATCTTCGTGGTCGTCGGCGTGAGGCCCATGTTGTAATTCTCGACCACAATGAAGAGAATACCGACAAGGATCAGCATGATGGCGACGACATACCAACTGTACAGATGTGCATCGATCCAGTCATCCGCAATCACCCCGACGATACCGGCCGGAATGCAGGCGATGATGATGAGAATCCAGGTCCGCAGGACGCTTCTGCGAAAACTCACGTGCCGCGTCCCGTTCTGCATTGTGCGCATGCGGAATGGCCAGATTTTATTCCAGAAGAGCAGGATAACCGCAAGAATCGCGCCGAACTGAATGACGACGAGATACAAATTCCAGAACTCCTCGGACACATTCATCGGCATGATTTCCTGCAGCAGAATCATATGCCCCGTCGAGCTGATCGGAAGCCACTCCGTGATGCCCTCAACAATACCGAAAACAATCGATTTCAGAAAGTCCATAACCACTCCTTTACGCGAAGCAAATCTGCAAATGCAGATTTGCTGATGCGATATCCGAGGCTGGACCTGTCCAGCCTCGAGTTTTACTGCCGAGCATCAGCGAAGGCAGTAAAACGCAGCTCCTTTACGCGAAGCAAATCTGAAGATGCAGATTTGCTGATGCGATATCCGACTTAATGGACGGGCTTTAGCCCGTCCATTAAGCCGGGTACTCGCTCCTCACAAACTTCTCTATAACCGGCAGAGACCGCTTTACTTTATCCGTATCCAGGCAGTAGGCGACACGGAAATAGCCGGGTCCGCCAAAACTGTCGCCGGGCACGAAGACAAGGTCGTACTTCAGCGCCTTGCGGCAGAATGCATTTGCATCCTCCTCAAGCGCTTTCGGGAAGATGTAGAAGGTGCCGCCGGGCCGCACGACAGTAAATCCGAGACGCACGAACGTGTCATACAGAAGGTTCATGTTCGTCTCATAGACGGAAAGATCGCTCGTGATGTCCACGCACTTTCCCATCGCCCTGCAGATCAGCGATGACGGGCAGTTGTGCCCGATCCCGCGGGAGATCTGCGCCATGACCGGCACGAGTCTGTCCGCCTTCTCGCAGCGCGGGTTCACGGCGACGTAGCCGATTCGCTCGCCCGGGATGGAAAGCGACTTGGAAAAACTGTAGCAGGTGAGCGTGTTGTCATAAAACTTTGCCGTGTACGGCACCTTTTTGCCGTCAAAACTGATCTCGCGGTAGGGTTCATCCGAGATAATGAAAATGGAATGACCGTATTCCTTCTCCTTCGCACGGCATACATCAAAGAGACGCTGCAGCGTTTCTTCCGAATAGACAGCTCCGGACGGATTATTCGGAGAATTAATGAGAATAGCCGCGACATCCGAAGTCAGATATTCATCCAGAACATCAAAATTTACCTGAAAATCCCGGAAGTTTGCGGGGACGACGCGGATTTTCGCGCCGGTGAACGTGATGTACGGATTGTATTCCGGGAAGTAAGGTGCAAAGACCAGAACCGTCTCGCCCGGCCGGACGACTGCACGCAGCGCATGTGCAATGGCTCCGGCCGCTCCGGACGTCGGGAAAATATGGTTTGCAGTGTAGTCCATGTCAAACCGGCGGTTCAGAGAATCGGCGACCTGCTGCTTTGCCTCCGGCAGACCATTGCTCGGGCTGTACCCGTGAAGGCTCACGGAATCCATCGTTTTAACAAGGTCAATAATTGTGTCGTCGAAGGATTGTGGGGTGGGAACAGATGGATTCCCAAGGCTGAAATCGTAGACATTCTCCGCCCCGATTTCCTTCGCGCGCGCCGTCGCATACTCAGAAAGTTCCCGGATGACTGATTTTTTCCCCAGCATGGAAATATATTCTTCGTTGATCATAGTTTCCTTCCCCGCATGAAGCGGATTCAGGCTGTCTGCCGCCAGTACTTTTTCGTCAATACCCGCAAAATAAAAAATACGAATGTCTCCGGCACCCGCCGATACGTATAGACGTATTATACAGCCGCGGGAGAACATTGAAAATTGTCAATGTCCCCGCAGCCGGGGTGTCGGAAACATCCGTATCCTGTTCAAGTCTTGCATCCGCCGCAGTGCGGCTTTGCAAAAACCGGTTTCCTGTTCTGCACTGTCTTAATCCCGGGAAAATTGGCTCCTCCAGGGTGCTTTCATTTCAGAGCATTTCACCGGATCACTGATGCTTTTCCATGTATTCGAGATTCTTCTTAATAAAAGCACATCTTTGCTGTACGCAGAGAACGCTGCGGCCCGGGTCCTCCGGGGTATTAAAGACGTAATCCTCGAGTTTTTCAAGGGTCGTGGTTGCGACATGCATGCGCGTATCGCTCGATGCATAGTAAATGAAGACCTTTCCGTCATCATCCACAATCGCTCCGTTGGAGAAGACGACATTCGATACATCGCCCACGCGCTCAGTGCCGCGCGGTCCGATGAGAAGTCCGGACGGCTCTGCAATAACTCTGGTCGGATCGTCCAGTGCCGTCGCATACGCATAGATGACGTAGCGCAGTCCTGCTGCCGTATTGCGGACACCATGCGCGATGTGAATCCAGCCCTTTTCAGTCTTGATCGGCACCGTGCACTCGCCGTTTTTGGCTTCCGTGATCTGATGATATTTGCGGCGGGAAAGAATCTTCTCCTCGTCGATGACAGCATGAGTAATATCATCGCAAAGGCCGAACCCGATTCCTCCGCCTGAGCCAGTGTCGATGAAGCTGTCCATCGGACGGGTATAGAAGGCGTACTTGCCGTTCACGAATTCCGGGTGAAGAACGACATTGCGCTGCTGCGGGCTGTGAAGCGTCACCAGGTTGGGAAGGCGCTCCCAGGTTTTCAGATCCTTTGTGCGGACAATGCCTGCTGCTGCGACCGCCGCTGACAGGTCCGGATTGGTCTTATCCTTGCTCTCCGAGCAGAAAACGCCGTAAATCCAGCCGTCCTCGTGCTGAGTAAGCCTCATATCATATACGTTTGTCTCGTCCGGGCAGGTATCCTCGAGCTGAATTGGGTAATCCCAGAAACGGAATCCGTCGATTCCAGTGTCGCTCTCCGCGACCGCAAAGAACGACTTGCGGTCCGCTCCCTCGACACGGACAACCAGATAATATTTTCCGTTCAGCTTGATCGCGCCGGAATTGAATGTGCAGTTGACGCCAAGACGCTCCATGAAATGAGGGTTCGTCTCCGGATTCATGTCATACTTCCAGAACAGCGGAACCATCTCCCGCGTCACAACCGGATAGACATAACGGTCGAAAATACCGTTATAATAGCGGTCATCGATGCGGTTCTTCCTTGTGAGGAGCGCGTCGAGTTTTGCCTGCTCGCGGTCCCTGTTGATTTCGAACTCTGTTGCCATAGTTTCCCTCCTGATTGAATGCACAGGAAAGGCCGGCGGCCTTCCTTTAATGTACGGCGGAATACGCCGTTTACAGACGGCTCATAATTTCAAAGCAGAGACGGCCATTGTGATACGGGCATTTCCACTGCTCGAGAACCGGATGCCCGACCATCGGCGAGCCGTCCTTGTTCACATCGCGCAGCCATTCGCCGCCCGGACGGTGGTCGACGACGTATTTCTCGATGAAATCCCACTGTGCTTCGGCGGCCTCACGGAAATCCTTCCGCTCCGGGTGTTTTGACGCTGCATTCAGAAATCCGACAACGCACTCGGCCTCCGCCCACCAGATACGCTGTTCATTGACAACGCCGTTCTCTATCTCCATCGGAAGAGAATGACCGTCAAACGCGTTCTTCAGAATGTTGTCCGCCATCGCATCGGTCGCCGGCGCGACTTTCGCGGTGACGGCAGGGTCATTCAGAAGTGCGAGTGCCTCATCCATCAGCCAGCTTGTCTCGATGTCATGGCCGCAGGAATAAAGATCGATAAGGCTCTTCCAATTATTGTCGAAGAAGACCTCCTGGCGCTTCTTTGCAGGATTCCAGACCTTCTCATACCACTGGTTTACAATGGCCTTAAGACTCTCCTTCACCTCATCATCCCCGCTCACGCGGTACAGATTCGAATATGCCTCGAGCACGTGGAGCATCGTGTTCATCGTGCGGTCGGCCATAACGCCGTTCTCAGAGAGTTTGTCGTTCGGAACCGGATTGAATTCGCGGTCAAGTGATTCAAGATATCCGACTTCATCCTTCATCTTCGTCTCGATGAGATAATACTGATTGTATGCAAGCAGCAGAGCTTCCGGATCATCCGAGACCTCATAATATTCGGACAGCGCATAGATGGAGAATGCCTGATTATAGGTGTGCTTGGTCGTGTCATCCGGCTTTCCGTCATACGTGACCGACCAGTATATGCCGCCGTTCTCTTTGTCAAAACAGTGGTCCCTCATGAATTCGAAGGCTGCCTTCGCCTCATCCAGCAGGGCCGGATCCCCGAGGACCTTGTAAGCTCTTGAAAAGAACCAGCAGATGCGGCTGTTCAGAATGCAGCCCTTCATCGCTTTCTTGTCAAGGTTCAGATCGTAATCCATGTAACCGTAAAAACCGCCGTACTCTTCGTCGCGAAGCCCTTTCCAATACGGAATGATCTTATCGCAGAGCATCTCCTTCGCGGCCTTCTTGAATTCTTCGTTTGTCATGGCAACCTCCCGTCCGGCTGCTCCCTGCAGCCATTTTTATACCCCCCTGCCGCATCTTTGCGGTACCCGCGCGCGTTTCGGACATTGATGATTGTTTTCATATCCGGCTGTACAAAAAAGACCGATGAATGAAAAGGCGCTGATTAATTTAGTTTTATAGTAAAGCTAAATTTAATCAGCGTCAATTTACCTACTGCCAAAGATTAACGATTCTTTTTTGTTGTAAATTACTTAAATTTTTTTGTCCGCACACGCAGACTGCGGAAACAGCACTGCCCGGGGAAATCATTCTTTGCGATTTCTAATCGCCCTTTTCATCGTCTGCCCAGGCCAGGGCGCAGCGCACAGCCCGATGCCAGCCGGAGATGAGCTTCTCTCTGTCCTCTTCCGCAATATCCGGATGGAAGGTGCGGCCCAGCTGCCAGTTTGCCTTCGCCTCTTCGCGGTTCTTCCAGTATCCGACGGTCAGTCCCGCAAGGTAAGCTGCTCCCAGCGCCGTGGTCTCAATCAGCTTCGGCCGGTAGACCTCCGCTCCCATGAGATCAGCCTGGAATTTCATAAGGAAATTGTTTGCACTCGCGCCGCCGTCCACCTTGAGGCCGGACAGCGGAACACCGGCATCCTCCTCCATTGCCTTGATGACATCCATGGACTGATAAGCAATGGATTCAAGCGCCGCGCGGATGAAATGTTCTTTCCTGCAGCCCCTGGTGAGTCCTACGATCGTGCCTCTTGCATACGGATTCCAGTACGGCGCCCCGAGCCCCGTGAATGCCGGCACGATGTACACGCCGGCCGTATCGAAGACCTCATCGGCGTATTCCTCGGACTGGGACGCGGTCTTCACCATGCGCATCTCGTCGCGGAGCCACTGGATGACCGAACCCGCGACGAATACAGAGCCTTCGAGGGCATATTCCGGCTTCTCGCCTTCAAGAACAGCCGCACATGTAGTGAGAAGGCCGTGTTTTGACGCAATGGCCTCGGTGCCGGTGTTCATAAGAAGAAATCCGCCGGTTCCGTAGGTATTCTTGACCTCGCCGGGCTCAAAGCAGCACTGCCCGAAAAGAGCCGCCTGCTGATCACCTGCCGCACCCGCAATCGGAATCCGCCCGCCGAGAACGGATGGGTCCGTATAGCCGAACATCGATCCGGACGGGCGCACCTGCGGCAGCATCTCTTCCGGAATATCCCAGACAGAAAGAAGGTCCTGATCCCACTGCATCGTGTGGATGTTGAAGAGCATCGTGCGCGACGCATTTGTATAATCCGTTGCATGCACCTGACCGCGCGTCAGATTATAAATGAGCCAGCTGTCTACTGTTCCGAAGGCAAGCTCACCGCTCTTCGCGCGCTCCCGCGCTCCCTCAACATGATCCAGAATCCAGGCAATTTTGCTTGCCGAAAAGTACGGATCCGGAACAAGTCCCGTGCGGGAGCGGATGAGCTCGCTCTCTCTCTCCGTCAGGGCTTCAATCTTCTCCGCCGTGCGGCGGCACTGCCAGACAATTGCGTTGTAGATCGGTCTTCCGGTCTTTTTGTCCCAGATGATGGTCGTCTCGCGCTGATTGGTGATGCCGATGGCCGCGATGTCCGTCGCTGTCGCACCCGCCTGCGCCATGGCCTCAATCGCCACTGCCAGCTGTGCAGACCAGATTTCCATCGGGTCATGCTCCACCCATCCAGGCTGCGGATAATACTGCGGGAATTCCTTCTGCGCCATCGAACGGATCTTCCCCTCGCGGTCAAAAAGAATCGCGCGTGAGCTCGTCGTACCCTGATCAAGGGCAAGTATATACTCTGCCATTTCTATACCCCATACCGCGTTTTTGCGGCATCCCCCTGCTTTCGAAGGCATCTATGCCTGCGCTTTTGCCACGTTCTTTGTCGCGACAACATCCACACCGGTTCCCGCCACGTCATGAACGATGACGTCTCCGATGGCGACAGGTGCCGAAACTTCCATTTTGTTGATGGCCTTCACGCACTCAAACATCTTTCCCTTCGGAACATCGCCTTTTGTCTTGACAGAGACAACCGGAAGAGTGCCGCCCTTCACGCGGACCGTTGTCGTCACGATTCTCGTCGGATTTGTAACTTCATTTGCAGCATATTTATATCCGTTCGGGCAGGAATTTCCCGTGATATCGGTCACTTTCCCGTCATCATCCTGTGTAACTGTGATCGCACACCCAATCGGGCAGCGGATGCAGGTAAGTTCTGTTTTCTTCATACTTATACCTCGCTGAGGCAGCCGGTGCGGAGGCACCGATGCTGCCGTTTGAAAATGACATATCAGTGTCATTTTCAAATATCTTCATTCTTTCTCACGCGAATCGTGATGCTCTTAAGTCCGTCAAAACCAGTGAGATCGCTCTTCTTCAGGATCACCTGTTCCATCTCGCCTGGCGCGAGGATTTTCTTCTTCTGGCTTCGGAAGACGGTGTCGTTAAAATCGATCTCGACCGATGCTCCCTTGAAGACGGCCCCCACGCGGAAGCGGATCCGCTGCAGGTCTTCCATATGTCCGATGCGAATGGACGAGGGAACCGTATAGCGGACACCGTCGGCTGCCGTCACCGGAATGACTGTGCCGTCCTCCTCGTTTTCTCCCTCGTGAAGGACGAAAGAAGCCGCTCGTTTTCCGGCCTCCGACGCTTCCTCCGAGACATAGTCGACAAGGTCATGGACATGCAGAACATTGCCGCAGGCAAAGACGCCCGGAACGGAAGTCTCCAGAGACTCGTTGACAACCGGTCCGTTCGTCACGCGGGAGAGTTCGACACCGAGCTGCGTGGAAAGTTCATTCTCCGGGATCAGTCCGCAGGAGAGCAGAAGTGTGTCGCACTCGTAGGTTTCCTCCGTCCCCGGTATCGGCCTTCGGTCCGGTCCGACCTCGGCGATGGTGACCGCTTCGACGCGTTCTTTTCCCTGGATGTCGATAACGGTATGCGAGAGTTTCAGCGGAATGCCGAAATCATCGAGGCACTGGACAATGTTCCGCTTGAGTCCGCCGGAATAGGGCATCAGCTCGGCGACAACCTCAACCTTCGCGCCTTCCAGCGTCATGCGGCGCGCCATGATGAGTCCGATATCGCCGGAACCGAGGATGACAACCTTTCTGCCCGGCATTTTGCCCTCGATATTGACGAAGCGCTGTGCTGTGCCGGCTGTGTAGATGCCGGCAGGACGGTAACCGGGAATATTCAGGGCTCCTCTCGGGCGCTCCCTGCATCCCATTGCAAGGATCACCGTATCCGCCTCGACGGTGAAGAATCCATCGGTCTTGTTCATGGCGGAGACAATCTTCTTCGGATTCTTCTCCCGTCCCGCTTCCCTCGCGGTTTTCCCGTCTTCGGTGCTGATATCGACGACGATCGTCGAGAGCAGGCAGGGAATATGACGCTCTTTCACCTTGTCCTCGAAACGCTGCGCGTATTCGGGGCCGGTCAGTTCCTCGCCGAATGTGTGCAGTCCGAAACCGTTGTGAATGCACTGATTGAGGATGCCGCCGAGAACATTGTCCCGCTCGATGACGAGGACATCCCCGGCATCGAGCCCGCTGTCCACTGCGCTCGATGCAGCAGCGAGCCCCGCGGGGCCGCCGCCGATAATCACTGTTTTATATGACTTGTCTGCCATGATGACTTCACCCCATAGAAATATATGTCAGTTCTGCTTCCTGCTTTCCAGATCCGCCGCATTGGTATATCCGAAGCAGATCGTTCCGTTTGGGTCCGCCTGTTTGGTCGGGCCGCAGAGAATCTTTGCGTCTTTTCCGGATTTCACGATATCCTCCAGCGGTATGCCAAGCTCCCGGGAGAGAATATCCATCTGTTTCGGTGTGCAGAAGCCTGCCTGGCAGCGTCCCATGCCCGCGCGCACCCTGCGCTTGATTCCGTCCAGCGTTTTTGCGCCGAGCGGACGGTTGATCGCATCGACGATCTCCCCTTCCGTCACCAGCTCGCAGCGGCACACAACATTGGCGTACAGCGGATTTGCGGCGACAAGCCTCTTGCGCTCTTCCGGCGAGGCGGTCGCCATGCACGGGATACCCTTTCGCTTTGCGACAAAGTTTTTCTTCTCCGGAGCGTGATCGCGCTCTGTGATGAGCTGCGCGACATAGACGCCGATGGCCGGAGCGGAGGTAAGGCCCGGTGATTCGATGCCTGCCGCATCGAAGAACCCGGGGCAGTCCGGGACTTCGCCGATGATGAAGTCGCCGCCGTCCTCATGCGCACGAAGTCCGGCGAAGGAAGTGATCACCTGTCTTGTCGGCAGATTGTCAGCGGAGAGACCTGCCTTCTCAAGAACCTCTGCAAGTCCTTCAGCCGTTGTGAATGTTCCCTCTTTATCGTCGATATCCTCGGCGGTCGGTCCGATCAGGAGATTGCCGTGCATCGTAGGTGTTACAAGCACGCCCTTGCCCATCTTTGTCGGGCACTGGAAAACGGTTGCATCGACAAATCCCGCCGTTTTCTTGTCCATGAGGAGATACTGTCCGCGGCGCGGCGTAATGTGAATCTTCCTGCCCGACACCAGGTTGTGGAAGTAATCCGCATAGACGCCGGCCGCATTGATCACGTACTTTGCCTCATACATGCTCCTGTCGGCGCATTTCACGACAAATCCGCCGCGCTCACGGTGAATTTCCTTTACTTCCTTTCCAAATTCAAACTGCACTCCGTTGACGTTCGCATTCTCGGCCAGCGCGATGTTGAGGAGGAACGGATCGACGATGCCGCCCGTCCTGCAGAGCAGGGCACATGTCACCTTCTTTGAAAGATTCGGCTCACGTCCCCTCGCTTCATCGCCGGAGATGATCGCAAGTCCCTCGACACCATTCTCTTCTCCCTGCTCCTTCAGCTTCTCCAGTGTCTTTCTGTCCTCATCGTCAAAACCGATGACAAGCGAAGTATTTCTCCTGTACGGAAAGTCGAGTTCTCTCGCCAGTGTCGGCATCATCCGGGACCCGAGCACATTCATCCTCGCCTTCATGGAACCCGGCTTCGCATCGTGTCCTGCATGTACGATTCCACTGTTGGCCTTCGTCGTACCTTCGCAGACATCGGGCCCCTTCTCGAGCACCAGAACGCTTCTGTCGCGCCTGCCAAGCTCCCGCGCAATCGCCGAGCCGGTTACACCGGCACCGATAATGATCACATCCAGCATGTTGTCTTCCTTTCTGCGGCCTTCCAGGGCCGAAGTGTTATTGTCGGATTATCCGTAAAACTCACCGTAAATGGAAGTAAATTTCAGGCAGACCCGCGTCCGGACTTTCTGTGCGCCCGGCCGCCGACCGGCTCAGATAGTTCCGCCGGGTCCGCAGACGATATGCATTCCTTCCTTTTCGTACATCTCTTTTGTTTCCTCCGGAAGGTTTCCATCGGTCACGATCAGGCTCACTGCATTCGTTCCGCAGACACGAAGAAGCGTCTCCCTGCCGAAGCGGACATGTGAACAGACGAGAATTGTCCGCTCCGCCATCTCCATCATGGCCTGTTTTACCTGAAGCTCTCCCTCGCCGATATCCGTGATGCCGGAGCGGAGGGTAACGCCGCAGCAGCTCATGAGATAAAGATCCGCATGATAGTTGCGGAGCTGTCCGAGCGTAACCTGCCCGAGGGCACAGTGCTCCTTGCGGTCCAGATTGCCGCCGAGCATCACGACCTCGATTTCGTCCCTCTCGCCGAGTTCTTCGGCGATCGGAAGAGAATTTGTTATGATATGAAGATTGTGGAATTCTTTCCGGAGCCTCCGGAAAATGACAAGATTTGTCGTGCTCGAGTCAAGCGCGATGGCCATTCCCTCCCGGATAAACGGAAGCACGGCCTCCGCGACACTTTCCTTGTCGGAAAGATTCTCCCGGATCCGCTTCTCATACGGCGCGAGAACACTCGGTCTCCCGCCGGATGACGCCTCTGTTCCGGTTGCCCCGCCGTAAACCTTCTTCAGCGCGCCTTTCTGCTCGAGCTCGCTCAGGTCCCGCCGGATCGTCTCGCGGGAGGTCTGAAAACGGTTCACGAGATCACTCGTGTATACGGTCCCTTCCTCGCGAAGGAGTTCTATTATTCTAGACTGTCTCTCATCCGCAAGCATGTGCTGCCTCTTTGCATATTTGTGTATTTATGTGCTTTTCTGTGGTATATTGTATTCTTTCTGTGGAATCCGGTCAACGAATACCGCATGAAAAAGTGCACAAACTTACCGCACGCACCTGCAGCGGCACGGACTTACAGCCCTGCCTGCGTGGAAGAGAAGAGGACTGACTGCGACGCAGATCCGAAACTTGCTTACAGCACCAGCATGACGACCGGGATGGTGAAAATACATATGATCGTGGAAAGAATGATGCCCCGCGAAAGCTCGCCGCATTCCAATCCCATCTCCTGCGAGAGGATGAGCGGCATATTGCCGCCGGGCAGTGAAATAAGCACGGCCAGTGTTCCAAGCATCAGTGGGTCTTTGATGAAACACTTCATGATAAGAACAATCACGATGGGAAGCGCGATCATTCGCAGCAGGAGGAACGGATACATCCGCCCGTCCCTCGAAAGAACTTTCTTCCTTAAGAGGAACGGGATTCGGAAGAGCAATTCACTCCAGTCTTCTCACCTGTACTTTCGGCAGAAGTTCTTTGATCCGCTCCATGTCCGCGGGTTCTGTTCCCTCGCACTCCACACTGGCTGCCGACGCGGCGATGCAGAGGCGGACGAGATCTTCATTCTTTCGATGCAGAGACGTACTGAATACAGCCGCTGCAGCCATACTGTCGCCGGCGCCGACAGTGCTCCGGACAGGGACGGATACTCCCCCGGCACGATAAACTTCCCCCTTCAGAAGAAACAGCGCACCGTCACCGCCCAGGGAGACAATTACATTCGGGATGCCGCTCTTATTAAGATTCAGAGCTGCTCCGAGCACATCTCTGTCCGCGGGGAGATTGCGTCCGCAGAGGTGTTCCAGTTCTTCCCGGTTCGGCTTAATAAAATCAGGATGCGCGAGAATTCCCCTCGCGAGAGCTTCCCCGTCCGCATCGAGAAAAACCTCCGCGCCGGCATCATGAAGCTCCAGAATCATGCTTCGGTAGGTGTCCTTGGAAATTCCCGCCGGAATGCTTCCCGAGATGACTGCCGAATCGCCCGGCCTTACCCGGTCCG
This sequence comes from uncultured Lachnospiraceae bacterium, assembly GCA_900317475.1. Classification (GTDB taxonomy): domain Bacteria; phylum Bacillota; class Clostridia; order Lachnospirales; family Lachnospiraceae; genus CAG-791. The sequence goes on from ONGY01000002.1 coordinate 32,202, forward strand.
TAAGCTTCTGCATCAGCTCCCGGACCTTGTCTTCGGTGATTCCGCTTCCCGGTTCATTGATGTCTGTGTTTGTATACTCCTCCGGGTCACGGATTTTGAGATTGGTCCTGGTTTCGAAATCCCCGAAGATAAACTCGCAGTCAAAACGCACGCCTTTCAGGAGTGCCTCAAGCGTTCTTCCGGTACTGCCGCCGAGCAGTGCAAAGGCCGTGCTCTTCATACCGAGGCTCTCCAGTACCCGCGACACATTGATGCCTTTTCCGCCGGGATCTGTGCGCAGATCCCGGATCCGGTTTACCCGGTCCGCGGCAAAATGCGGTATGACTGCTGTTTTATCCAATGCAGGATTCAAGGTAACTGTATAAATCATGTCTGAATTCACCCGTCCGGAGCCTGTCCGGTCTGCGGCGGCTCTCCGCGAAGCATTTCTTCTGCACGTTCATAATTCGTTCATATTTCATTTAAAGAAACTTTAAATCCGCCGCACAGTTTGTACATCAATTATCCGTATACTCTGATTATAAGTTAATTGCAAGAGGAAGCCGAACGCCAGTAAACAGCTTTTCCCGATTAGCTTTGCTAATAACTTTTTCATAATAATAGCCGGGTATCGAAAGGTACCCGGCATCCTCCCTTTTATAGGGATTTTTTTATTTTCATCAATTTTCGGATTCCGAAGGATCCTCCAAGGATTCCCCTTGGATCTCCTGATAATAACATACAGCGCTGACAAAAAAGAACCGCAGCGACTCCGATTTATCGTTCATCGTAAATCAGAGTGCTGCGGTTCTTTCTATGTTGAAAAAATTGCTTTGTCTTAAAAAATCAATATTGAAGAAGCTCAGTCTGCACTCGGTGCAGCCGATGCACCTGTCAGCTGCGGCTTGCGGGTGAGAATATCCATGAACTCTTCTCCCGTGATGGTCTCACGCTCATACAGGTACTTTGCGATTTCATCGAGTTTGGACTTGTTATCCTGAAGGAGCTTCTTCGCCTTGTCATGCTGCTTTTCCACAAGGTCGACCACTTCCTGGTCGATCTTCGTCTGGGTCTCCGGCGAGCATGCCAGGGAAGCATCTCCGCCCAGATACTGGTTCTGCACCGTCTCCAGGGCGACCATTCCAAAATCGTCGCTCATGCCGTACTGCGTGATCATCTGGCGGGCAAGTTTTGTCGCTTTCTCGATATCGTTCGAGGCGCCAGTCGAAACCAGACCGAACTCGATCTCCTCCGCACTGCGGCCGCCGCAGAGCGTCGCGATCTCCTTCATCAGCTCATCCTTGCTGTACAGATAATGATTGCCCTCGTCGACCTGCATCGTATAGCCAAGGGCGCCGGACGTGCGCGGGATGATGGTGATCTTCTGTACCGGAGCGGTGCCCGTCTGAAGCGCTGCGACCAGTGCGTGGCCGACCTCGTGATAGGAAACGATCATCTTCTCCTTGTCAGTCAGGATCGCATTCTTCTTCTGGTATCCGGCGATGACGACTTCGATCGATTCCTCGAGGTCCTCCTGCGTCACGAACCTGCGGTGCATGCGGACTGCACGGAGCGCAGCCTCGTTGATGATGTTTGCAAGCTCCGCGCCGGAAGCGCCTGCTGCCATGCGTGCAATCTTGTTGAAATCGACATTGTCCGCGATGCGGACATTCTTGGCGTGAACCTTGAGAATATCCTCTCTTCCCTTGAGATCAGGCAGCTCGACAGGGACACGGCGGTCGAAACGGCCGGGTCTTGTAAGGGCCGGGTCCAGAGATTCCGGACGGTTCGTCGCCGCCAGAATGATGACACCCGTATTCTCGTCAAAACCATCCATCTCGGTGAGAAGCTGGTTGAGGGTCTGCTCGCGCTCGTCGTTTCCGCCGATGTTGCCGCCGCTTCTCTTCTGGCCGATCGCATCAATTTCATCGATGAACACGATGCAGGGTGCCTTTTCCTTGGCCTGTCTGAACAGGTCACGCACCTTCGAAGCACCCATGCCGACGAACATCTCGACGAATTCCGAGCCGCTCATGGAGAAGAACGGAACATCCGCCTCGCCGGCGACCGCCTTGGCGAGCATGGTTTTGCCGGTTCCGGGCGGACCCACGAGCAGGACGCCCTTCGGCATCTTCGCACCGATCTCGCGGTATTTCGTCGGATCCTTGAGGTAAGTGACGATTTCCTGCAGATTTTCCTTTGCCTCCTCTTCACCCGCGACATCCGAGAATTTAATGCCGCCGCTTGACTTCACATATACACGGGCATTGCTCTTGCCGAAGTTTCCCATGCCCATTCCGAAGCCGCCGCCGAACGACATGGAGTCGTCTCCGGTCATGTTCTTCATGGCCTGCTTCTGAATAATATGCGCCAGCACGAAGAAGATGATGATCGGCAGGATCCAGTACAGGATAAAGCTGAGTACCGGCGAGGTCTGCTCAACAATTTCACTCGAGAATGTAACGCCGTTTGCCATGAGACGATCGATCAGCCCTGCATCCTGTACGATGCCGGTCTCATAGACCATCTTATCGTCGTCCTTGCGCGTATAAATAATCTTATTGGTCTCGATTTCGACCTCTTCGATCTTTCCTTTTTCCGTATCATCAATGAAGGTGCTGTACGGGACGTCAGAGATCTGCTGCTTTTGCGCAAGCGGAACCAGCACAAGGTTCAGAGCAAACAGCACAATCAGCGCAATCGCCCAGAAAATCAGCAGCGGTTTCTTGGGGGTATTTAACTCGTCCATCGTTCCTCCTCCAATAATAAGTATTGATCGATTTTTTCGAACACAGTCATTATAGGGCCGGCTCAGAGGCGCCGCAAGCAAA
>ONGY01000084.1 GCA_900317475.1 uncultured Lachnospiraceae bacterium
GACAGAGTGGACGCAGAAAGGCCGGCGGTTTTTGTATCTGTTCCTGAAGGAGAAAGGAATTCTCCCCGTTCTGGAACAGCAGCTTTATGATGCGGCGAAGGCGAGGTGAGAACGTATGCAGGAGGAAGTCGATGAGAAGACGATGGCACTTGTAATCTCCGGCGGAAAGATCTCGGCCGGCATTCTGAAGGATGCCCTGGCCAGATATGTCCGGCATGTGGAGGAGCGCCGGCGGATGACCCGGACCGAAAAGCGGGAGGAAAAGAGAGCCGAGCGGGCAGCTGCCGGGAAAGCGAAGGAAAATGAATTCCATCCCGGCAGGAAAAGCCTGAATTCCATGATGAAGGAGGGCAGCCAGCTTTCCAACATCGAAATCACGGATAAGAACATCAAATCCTTCGAGAAGGTGGCACGCAAATACAGCATCGATTACAGCCTGAAGAAGGATAAATCGGTGGATCCGCCCAAGTATCTGGTGTTCTTTCGGGCAAAGGATGTGGATGTGATGACAGCAGCCTTCAAGGAGTATACGGGCGTGACGCTGAAGAAGAGCCGGAAGGTCTCCATCCGCAAGCGACTGCAGAAGGCGATCCAACGTTCCGCGAAGCACCGCGAAAGAGAGAAGGTCAAACAGAAAGACAGAGGACAGGAGCGATGAAGAAAGAACTGAAAAGAAAGGCAAGACCGCCGGGCCGGGCAGATCCTTCCGGGAAGAAAACCCAAAGCAAAAAGGCTCTGCGAACCGGAAGGTCCGGCAGCAAAAGAAAACAGAAGAACCCTCTTTCCGAAATGGTGGCGAAGATCAGCGGGCCGGTGAAAGAGAAACTGCAGACGGTGAATGTGAGGAAGGTTCTGATCACGAATATCCCTTACTTCATCGTTTTTTATCTGGTCGAAAAGGAAGCCTGGCTGTACCGGCACTGCACCGGGGATTCCATGGTGAAGAAACTGATGAACGTGTTTTTGTATTTCGGGCTTCCGTTCAAGGAACCGCTCCCAAGCTTTCACTGGTGGGATCTGATGGTAGGCGTGCTTGGTGCCGCAGCCTTCAAGGGTGTGATCTGGTACAGGCGGAAGAACGCGAAGAAATACCGGCAGGGCGAGGAATACGGCTCTGCCAGATGGGGGAATGAAAAAGACATTGCCCCTTTCGTGGATCCCGTCTTCGAGAACAACGTGATCCTGACGCAGACGGAATTCCTTACCATGAACAGCCGCCCCAAGAACTGGAAATACGCCAGAAACAAGAACGTCATCGTGATCGGCGGCTCCGGTTCCGGTAAGACCCGGTACTACGTGAAGCCGAATCTGATGCAGATGCCGGAGAAGGTATCCTACGTGGTTACGGATCCGAAAGGTACGATCGTGGTCGAATGCGGAAAAATGTTGGTGAATGCCGGGTATCAGCTGAAAGTGCTGAATACGATTAACTTCGCCAAGTCGATGCATTACAATCCGTTCCACTATATCCGGACGGAGAAGGACATCCTGAAGCTGGTTAACACGATCATTGCCAACACCAAGGGTGACGGGGAAAAATCCTCCGAAGATTTCTGGGTGAAGGCAGAGAGACTGCTCTACTGTGCGCTGATTGGATTTATCTACTACGAAGCGCCGGAGGAGGAACAGAATTTCTCCACCTTGCTGGAGTTTCTGAATGCCTCCGAAGCCAGGGAGGATGACGAGGAATTCCAGAATGCGGTGGATCTGATGTTTGAGGACCTGGAAGCCGAGGATCCGGAACACTTCGCGGTCCGCCAGTACAAGAAATATAAGCTTGCTGCCGGCAAGACGGCGAAGTCAATCCTGATTTCCTGCGGGGCCAGGCTGGCACCCTTTGATATCGCGGAACTGCGGGAGATCATGAGCTATGACGAGATGGAACTGGATAAGCTGGGGGATCGCAGGACAGCAATGTTTGTTATCATCTCCGACACCGACGATACGTTCAATTTCGTTGTAGCTATCATGTATACTCAGCTGTTCAACCTGCTCTGCGACAAAGCGGATGATGTTTATAACGGCAGGCTGCCCTATCACGTGCGCCTGCTCCTGGATGAGTTTGCCAACATCGGGCAGATCCCGAAGTTCGACAAGCTGATCGCGACGATCCGAAGCCGTGAGATATCCGCCTCAATCATCCTTCAGTCTCAGAGCCAGCTGAAGACAATCTATAAGGATGCAGCCGAGACCATCATCGGCAACTGCGATACCCTCCTTTTTCTGGGAGGCAAAGAGGGCAGTACCTTAAAGGAGATCTCCGAGACCCTGGGTAAGGAAACGATTGATCTTTACAACACATCCGATACCAGAGGCCAGGGCCGTTCCTACGGTCTGAACTATCAGAAAACCGGGAAGGAACTGATGAGCCGCGATGAGCTGGCTGTTATGGACGGCACGAAGTGCATCCTGCAGCTGCGGGGCGTGCGGCCGTTCTTCTCTGACAAATATGATATCACCCGGCACAAGCGCTACAAGGAACTTTCCGACTACAATGATTCCAATGCCTTTGATGTGGAAAGTTATCTCCGATGCGAACTGAAGATGAGCCGGGATGAGGTATTTGATGTGATCGAGATGGACGCGGCAGATCTTACGGAGCAGCCGGAGACGGATCCGCTTCCCGCAGCTGCAGAGGATGGACAGGAAGGTGAAAGCACAGAAGATGCGACATATGCCGCACAGACATCATGATCATGACAACAGGAGGCAGCGGAATAATGAAATACACACAGCCTGTCAGGGGTTCTCCCCCGGCAGCAGGTACGACAACTTCATATGGAACCAATTGGCAGGAGCTTTCCGGAATCAAGAACGGAAGCTCCTTTTGTTTTGCGAAATGCAGAAAGGTTAAGGTAAGTATGGCATTTTTTGGAAGCGCAATTACGATCCTCCAGACCCTTGTCACTGCCATCGGCGCAGGCCTTGGTGTCTGGGGCGTCATTAACCTTCTTGAAGGTTACGGCAATGACAATCCCGGCGCGAAGAGCCAGGGAATCAAGCAGCTGATGGCCGGCGGCGGTGTGATCCTGATCGGTACCCAGCTGGTGCCTCAGCTGTCCGGACTGTTCGGCTAAGCGGAAAGGAGAGAATAATCCATGTTCGATGCGATATTCGAAGCGATCGAAGAATGGATGCGGACTCTTCTGACAACCATGGTGACGTCCAACCTGCAGACCATGTTCACCGATGTGAATGAGAAAACGGGCGAGATCGCGACGCAGGTTGGGCAGACCCCGCAGGGATGGAACGGCAGCATCTTCAGCATGATACAGAACCTGTCGAGTACAGTCATCCTGCCGATCGCAGGCATGATCATCACCTTCGTTCTGTGTTATGAACTGATCTCCATGCTGACGGAAAAGAACAACATGCATGACATCGATACATGGATGTTCTTCAAGTACTTTTTCAAAATGATGATCGCAGTCTATCTGGTGAGCAATACGTTCAATATTACGATGGCGGTGTTCGATGTGGGCCAGCATGTGGTGAATTCCGCAGCCGGTGTCATTACGCAGGATGCCGCCATTGATGTGACGGAGCTGCTTTCCGCTATGGAGACGGCGATGGAGGATATGGAGGTCGGGGAACTGGTGGTGCTGGCCCTGGAGACCCTGCTCGTCAGCTTCGGAATGAAGATCATGTCCGTGGTGATCACGATCGCCTGTTACGGACGAATGATAGAGATCTATCTGTACACTTCGGTTGCACCGATCCCGTTCGCAACCATGACCAACCGGGAATGGGGACAGATCGGTACAAACTATTTGCGGGGGCTTTTTGCTCTTGCATTCCAGGCATTCCTGATGATGGTGTGCGTCGGCATTTACGGCGTCCTGGTCGCTTCGATCCGGATCTCCGCCAACATGCATGCGGCGCTCTTTGGCATAGCGGCCTATACGGTCCTGCTCTGCTACACGCTCTTCAAGACAGGAAGCCTGAGTAAACAGATTTTCAACGCGCACTAAAGGAGGGAGACAAGATGGCATATGTCAGTGTCCCGAAGGACTTGACGAAAGTAAAAAACAAGGTGGCATTCAACCTGACGAAGCGGCAGATCATCTGCTTTGCCGCCGCTGCAGCCGTCGGCCTCCCGTTCTATTTCCTGACCAGGAACCTGATCGGGAACAGCAACGCAGTGATGGGAATGGTGGTCCTGATGGTGCCGGCATTCCTGTTTGCCATGTATGAACGGGACGGGATGCCTCTGGAGAAGGTTCTGATGAACATGATCACCGTGAAATTCCGTCGGCCGCATCTGCGTTTGTATGAAACGGAAAACTTATACGAGAAGCCGGAAGCAAAACCGCAGACAGCCGCTTCCGGAAAGAAACGGAGGGAAAAGAAAATGTCCGGCAGCAGGAAAAAGAAGGCCGCATCCGGCGGAAAGAACCTCGGAAGAAATATGAATGAGCGAAAGGGTTTCAGGACGGAAACGGCAAGCAGCGCTGATCTGGAGCGGAGAAATGGCCAGGCCGGCATCTACGCGGCAGCGCAGAGAGGAGGGAGAAACCGTGCGAGACAGGGATGATTACTATGCGGATTATGATATGCCGGATGCATATGAACGTCCGCTGACCCGCAGAGAAAAGAAACAGCAGAAAAAGCTGGCAAAACAGGCGGAAGAGATCCGCAGAAAACAGATGGTCATGGAGGAAAAACGCCGGGCGGCAGCCGAAAAGGAGGCGGCAAGACAGGCCAGGATCCAGGCAAAACAGGATGCAAAGATGTTCAAGTGGGAGGAAAAGGAAGCCAGGAAAACGGGCTAAGCGGGAGGCAAAGCTCGTGAAGAAAGGCCGCGGAGGTTTCATTCCGGAAACGGATGTAAGATCCGCTCCCGCATCTTCTCCGCCGGCAGGAAAGCCGTCCGGCAAAGGAACCCGTAAGAATTCCGGGAAGAAAGCCGCGAAACAGACATCTGCTTCAAAACGGAAGGCAAAGGAGAAACGGCTCTCAGCCCAGAAATCCATTCCCTACCGCGAGATGGGAAGGGACGGTATCTGCCGGGTGCAGGATAAGCTGTACTCCAAGACCATCCGTTTTTATGACATTAACTACCAGCTGGCACAGAACGAGGATAAGAGCGCCATCTTCGAGAACTGGTGTGATTTCCTGAACTATTTTGACAGCACGATCTATTTCCAGCTGTCCTTTATCAACCACAAAACCAACCTGACGGAATTCGAGAAGGTGATCCGGATCGAACCGCAGGACGACGATTTCGATGATGTCCGTATGGAGTATGCCCAGATGCTGAAGGACCAGCTCTCCAAAGGAAACAACGGCCTGATGCGCACGAAGTATATTACGTTTGCGATCGAGGCCGACAACATTCTGGAGGCAAGGCCGAAGCTGGAGCGGATCGAGGCGGACATCCTGAATAACTTCAAGGTGCTCGGCGTAAGGGCTTATCCGTTAAACGGCGTGGAGCGGCTGCAGATCCTGTACGAAACCTTCAATCCGGAGCAGGCGGTGCCGTTTTCTTTCCAGTACGACCAGCTTTTAAAGACAGGGCTGACCACGAAGGACTTTGTGGCTCCGACGAGCTTTGAGTTCAAACAGGGCCGGTACTTCAGGATGGGCGAGACGCTGGGAGCGGTGAGCTACCTGCAGATCCTGGCACCGGAGCTGACCGACAAGATGCTGGCGGAGTTCTTGGACATGGATAAGAACCTGGTGGTGAACCTTCACGTCCAGTCGATCGACCAGATGAAGGCGATCAAATTGGTAAAAAGCAAGGTGACGGACATCAACCGGATGAAGATCGAGGAACAGAAAAAGGCAGTGCGGTCCGGGTACGACATGGATATCATCCCGTCAGACCTGATGACCTACGGAAATGAAGCCAAGCGCCTGCTGGAGGACCTGCAGTCGAGGAACGAGAGGATGTTCCTGGTCACGGTCCTGTTCCTGAACACGGCGAAAAGCAGGCAGGAGCTGGACAACGGGCGCTGACCACGACTTCCACGGCAATCTTTGTGCCGTTTACGACGCAGGAGCTGTTCATGGAAGGCGAGTCGCTTTATTACGGGCTCAATGCCCTTTCCAACAACATGATTATGGTGGACCGGAAGAAACTGAAGAACCCCAACGGCCTGATCCTGGGTACACCGGGTTCCGGTAAATCCTTCTCCGCCAAGCGCGAGATCTGCAATGTCTTCTTCGTCACGAAGGACGACGTGATCATCTGCGACCCGGAAGGTGAGTATTATCCTCTGGTCCATGCGCTGGGCGGGCAGGTGATCCACATCGCGCCGACGAGCCATGACTATATCAACCCGATGGACATCAACCTTGACTACTCGGATGATGACAACCCGCTGGGCTTCAAATCCGATTTCATCCTGTCCCTGTGTGAGCTCATCATGGGCAGCCGTAACGGGATTGAGGCGGAGGAGAAGTCCGTGATCGACCGGTGCCTGCCGATCGTGTACCAGAAGTATTTTGAGAATCCGATACCGGAAAACATGCCAGTCCTGGGAGATCTGTACGCAACACTCCGGGCACAGTCGGAGGTGCAGGCGCAGCGGATCGCGACAGCGCTTGAGATCTACGTCAACGGGTCATTGAAGGTGTTCAACCACCGGACAAACGTGGAGCTGGACAACCGGATCGTCTGCTTTGATATCAAGGATCTGGGGAAACAGCTGAAAAAGCTGGGTATGCTGATCGTTCAGGACCAGGTGTGGAACCGGGTTACACTAAACCGCTTCGCCCATAAATCCACCCGCTACTACGTCGATGAGTTCCATCTTCTTCTGAAGGAGGAGCAGACGGCAGCCTACTCGGTGGAGATCTGGAAGAGGTTCCGTAAGTGGGGCGGCATCCCGACCGGTATCACGCAGAATATCAAAGACCTGCTGGCCTCCAGGGAGATCGAGAATATCTTTGAGAATTCAGACTTCATATACATGCTTAACCAGGCCTCGGGCGACCGACAGATCCTGGCAAAGCAGCTGAATATCTCGCCTTACCAGCTCTCCTACGTGACCAACAGCGGCGAGGGTGAAGGGCTTCTCTTCTACGGAAATATCATTATTCCGTTTAAAGACCGGTTTGATAAGAACCTGAAGCTCTATGCCTATATGACCACCAAACCGGAAGAGGTGCAGAAACGTAAGGAAGAGGAAGAAAAAGCGGAAGCCAAAGCGGCACAGGAGGAAGAAGCAATCCGGGCGTTCCGGCGCAGGACGGAGGCCTGGCAGCCGGCGGATGGGGAACCGGAGGATCTGAAACAGGAAGTATTTCTGGAGAAGAAAGAAAGAAGACCGGCCTCGGCGGAATCAGATGTGAAAACGGCCGCAGAGAAAGAGGTTCCGTCTTTGAAACTGCCGGAGGCTTTCGGAACAAAGCAGGCGGCACCGACGGAAACGGTACAGCCTCGCCGATCGAAAAAGCCGTTCGTCTGGACACCGGGTGAACTGGAGGACGAGGAGTACTGGCTGGATGCGGATCTTCCGGAAGAGCCTCTGGATGAGGAAAATCCGGACAGGCATTATATCCTGCCGGATGACGACGATGTGGAAAACTGATGACTTAGGTCGGGAGGACGATGGACTATGAGGCGATGGCTGCAGGGAATCCTGCTGATCATATCGGTGATCCTGATCTCCATTGCGATTTATTCGCTGATGGGGATGTTCGGGGATTACCGGAAAGAACATGACATGCATGAACATCTAAAACGGATTCATGAACAGGAAAGGGTGCCGGCCGAACCGGAAAGTGACAGCGGCGCAGGGGAATCTTCGGAAGATACGGCCGAAACAGAAGAAGTGATTGTGATCGATGAGGGCCTGCTTGCTCTTCACGGGGAAAACCCGGACTGCATCTACTGGATCCGGATCCCGGATACGCAGATCGACTATCCGGTCATGTACCACCCGCAGGAGAAGGATTACTACCTGAAGAAAGATTTCTATGGGGAGTACGCATACGCCGGAAGCATTTATCTTTCGGATTACTGTGATCCGGAGGAAAGCGACAACCTGATCCTGTACGGACACCATATGAACAACGGTTCCATGTTTGCGGACCTGGATAGGTTTAAGGACCCGGATTTCGGGAAGAAACATGACCTGATCGAGCTGCAGACGCTGCACGGAGCCGAGTATTACCGTGTGATCGCTGCGTTTGCTGTTCCGGTTTATACGGGAAACGACTTCCTGTTCTACGGCTTTACGAAGGCGGAAAGCAGGAAGGACTACGACAACTTCATAGAGGAATGCAGGGAAAGATCCCTGTATGAAATAGAGAAGACCGCTGTATATAAGCAGCGGCTTCTTACGTTATCGACCTGCGAATACAGCCATAAAAACGGCCGGATGGTCGTGGTGGCTGTGCAGGAGAGCTGAGGAAAAGACTGTAATGATGGCGGAAGGACTGCCGCCGGAAAGGAATGAAAAATGAGAATGAACAAGAAGAATCGCGCAGCAGCTGCCAAAAGACCGGCAGGTAAAAAGAAGGACAGAACTGCCGGGAATGATTTCAAAAAGAACCCCTTCATCAATCTGAAGGAAGATCCTGAAAGAAACCGTCTGGAGGAAAACCGGACGAAGCAGACGGAGAGAGAAGAAGCCGAGCAGATCACTGAGATGATCGGATCTGTTTTGGAAGGAATCTTCGGCGGAAACAAAGATGGCGGCATGCATCCCATGGTTGGTGTGATCGAGCTGGATCCGGAGAATATGCTGTCCATGGAGATCCGGGATTTAGAGGACCAGACTGAGAAATACCGCAGGGAGATTGCCGAAAAACGCAGGAAATTAATCGGAAAGAGCAAAGAAATATCCGGCAGGATCAGGGAACAGAAGGAAAAGGAACCGGCCATGCCGCACTGGGACGGCTGCGGGGAAGAAGTGTTTCTGGAAATGCTGATGGACCTGAACTTCATGTCGGAGATGATTCTGGAAGCAGACCATTTGATGAGGATGGTCAGCGAGGAAGGCGTCGATCCGGAGAACGCCAGATGCATCACATACCTGAGTGTCCGCGATGCCGGCGAGATCATGGAAAAATGGGATAAATACCGCAGATGTGAAATCTGATCCGGTAATCCCGGAAGGGAGGATTTTGAATGGCCGGAAAGGAATTTAAGGCGAAAGCCCGGACAGTACAGAAAATGAGCCGCGACGGCCTGGTGGAAGAAAACCTCCGGACCGGAAAGACGAGGAAGGTAAGGGCTGCCACGGATACGGGGCAGCGGATCGGGGATCGCCCGATGGAGGAGTATCCGGAAGGGGGCTCTTCTATTCCGGCATCGGATGATGGCAAGCATCTCCGCTTTAATCGCAGGAGCGATGCCGGCGGCTTGTCCGGGGAAGATCAGGTGACTGATGGAACCCGGGAGGCTGCAGATGAGTACGGCGCAGTATCCGGCGGGACGAAAAAAAGAAGAATGGCTGTTAAGAGGGAGTCTTCGTATAAGGAGGCTCCTTCTTCTTTGGAGAGGGCAGGCGGTGAAACCGATGGCGCATGGAATGAGGAACTGAAGAGTGACGGCGCAGCAAGTGGTACACGCCTGAATAATACGAGATATGCAGCAGCTCTTCGGAAGGAACGCGGATCGGATACGGGCAGGATCTCCGGCGACGGAAGGAGGATGGCCGAAGGCAGTGATGATGCAAGGCTGATCGGAACGGAAGATAAAGGCATCGAAGGAGAAGCGCCGGAAGGAAAGCGGAAACGGCTCCGTCAGAAAAGCAGTGTCTTTCATAAGACCGCGGGGACAGAGAAAGCCGTGGATCAGGAGACATCCGGCAGGCTGCTTCACAAGGAACCCGTACCGGAGGAAGCCGGTCTTTCCGAAGAAGAGTCTGCCGAAGATCTGGTATCGCAGCAGTCGAAGCGGATGCAGCGGATCCGGGGCCATCCGTCGGGAACGGCAAGACAGGCCGCCCGGTCTGCAGCGGAAATCCGGCATGCCCGAACTAAGAAACAGGTGTATGACTATGCAGCCAGTGAGAGGAAAAAGGAGTCGCGCCTGAAGGAGACCGTGGAAGAGACTGCGGATCTTTCGGATGCAAAGGAAGAAATCCTGGGGAAGCAGAAAAAGGAACGGCTGAACCAGGAACAAAGGAAGATCCGGGGAAAATCCAGACTGTCTTTCGATGACGGAAACGGAATGGTGCAGGGATCCGGCATGGGATTTGGGCGTAAAGCCCGGGTGACCATAAAGGATGCAGCCATGGGAACGGCGGGAAAAGCCGCCGGCGCTGCCGGATTTGCCGCCCATGCAAAGCTTTCGGAAGCGGAAGACGAAAATGTCGGAACGCAGGCTGCGCATGAGGCCGAGATGGCGGCGGAGGATTCGGTTCGCCGCCTGTCATCCAGAAGGCTCCGGAGGCAGAGCCGCAAGACAAAGGCAACCAGACGAAAGGCAGAGGAAGCCGGCGTCAACCGTCTTGTTTTTGCAAAGGAGGAAGGTACCCGGACGGCAAAGGCAGCAAAGATCGAGGCCGATAAGAAAACCACCATCAAGAAGTTTTTCCAGAAACAGCGGCAGCGGCGTATGTACGCAGCGGCTAAGAAGGAAGAAAAGACGGTTGAAACTTTGATCAAAACGCAGCAGAACCTGGTGACCAAAGCAGCCGTGGTCGTGAAGGAGGCATTTGTCCGCAACAGCAAGGTGTTCATGATTCTGGGACTCATGGGTGTCTTTTTCCTGCTGATCTCGGCAAGCCTCACCAGCTGCACGGCGCTCATGCAGGGAGCCGGGAGCAGCGTGGTCGGCACCACGTATCCGTCCACAGACGAGGATATCTATGCGGTGGAAAACCGGTACCGGGAACTGGAAGCGGCTCTCAATGCCCAGATCAATGCTATGCGGTCCGCGCATCCGGAATATGACGATTTCCGAGCGGCGAGCGGAACGTGACGGTGACGGAGACCAAAAAGGTGCGCGTCGGGGAATCCCTGGGGCAGGTGGTCACGAGCGGCTACTGCAACTGCCCGATCTGCTGCGGCCAGTGGTCCGGAGGTCCGACGGCCAGCGGCGTGTATCCGACAGCGGCCCATACCATTGCAGTGGACGCCTCAAATCCGTTTGTGCCGATGGGAACGCATGTGGTCATGAACGGTGTGGAGTACGTGGTCGAGGATACCGGGCCGCTTGCAAGGTACGGTGTTCAGTTCGACGTCTACTATGACAACCATCAGGTTGCCCAGAACCACGGGCACCAGACCTGGGATGCCTATCTGGCAGATGACAATGGGTCGCAGGAAATTGAAGTAACAACAACACAGACGGTGAACCGCTACAGCGTATCGCTTACCAATCACAATCTTGATACGGTCCTTCGGAACCGGATGACCGACGATGAAAAGGTGCGCTACAGCCTGTATAACCGGACCTTCGGGCACAGGGACTATCTGTTTGATCTGAACAGCCTGCCGACCTACGGAGGGAACGGCTATACGATCCCGCCGGAAGCTCTCAGCGATGAGCGTTTTGCACGGATGATCGAAGAAGCGGAAAAGCATCTGGGTACGCCTTATGTATGGGGCGGCTACGCACCGGGCGGATTTGACTGTTCCGGTTTCGTCAGCTGGGTGATCAACCACTGTGGAAACGGCTGGGATTACGGGCGGCTGACCGCGGAAGGGATCCGGCAGGTCTGTGCCTACGTTTCACCGGAGGAAGCAAAGCCCGGGGACATCATCTTCTTTGAACGGACCTATGATACGGCGGGTGCAAGCCATGTCGGCATCTATGTCGGGGACGGGATGATGATCCACTGCGGGAAGCCGGTGCAGTACACAACCATTCACACGGACTACTGGAACAATCATTTCATGCAGTTCGGGCGTTTACCTTAAGGAGGTGAGGACAACGAGCCGGAGACTGAAAAAACTGATTGAAGAGGAAGAAAAGACAATAGCCCGGATCGCGGAACTTCAGGATTTACTGAAGGAGATCCGGGAAGCACGAAAAAAGGAAGAGGATCTGGAGATCATCAAAAGCATCCGCAGTATGAAACTCGGTGCAAGAGATCTGTTTGACCTGCTGACAGCTATTTCAGAAGGAAACTTAAGCGAAGAGCTGCGGGAGCAACTGCTGGCAGATCAGGAGGAAGAAGATCCGGAGGAAGCCGGGGAAACCATTCCGCCCGGAACTCCTGATAAGAAATATTCAGGCGGAAAAACTGGCACGGAAGAAGCTGTGGTTTATGCAGATGATGAAGGAGATCCTGATGATGACGAGGGCGCGGAGACTGCGCCGGAAAGAGAGGATAACGATAATGACAGGCAGCATGATTAAGAAAAAGACACTTCTGGCACTGGCGGCGCTCTTTGCCGCCTGCGTTCTCATGATGAGCTGCGTACGGCCAGCCTATGCCAATGTGGATCCGACCTGGGAGGAGGAAGAAACGGTAATTCCGGAGCAGACTCCGGAGGAGACGCCGCCGGAGGAAACCGTTCCGGAAGCACCGGAA